>JBBRXP010000184.1:0-12053 GCA_038238555.1 Chthoniobacterales bacterium
GCGCCGCCCGCGCCGCCCACTCCCGTATTGAGACCCTCGCCGCCCGAGCCCGCCTGGATGACCACGCCCGCCTGCACCACCACGCCGGGCCGGATGAGAATGCCGTTGGCGTCCGGCACCAAATTTCCCCCTTCGCTGTTAGGCGTGAAGTCGGACACACCGGCGACGAGCACGTGGTTAACCGATCCTCCCGCGCCGCCGCTGACTCTTTTCAACGCCAGATCCGCCGCGCCGCCCGCGCCGGCCAGGAGCGCGATGCCATCGTTGTCGGCCGTGATCTGGATATTCGTGAGCGACCCACCGATCGCCCCCGCGCCGCCAGCACCGGCCTCGATGCGATCGGTCGCCGACTTGATCACGGCATTGCTGATCGACGCGCCCGCCTGTCCCGCGCCGAGAGTAAAGGACGCGGTGCCCTGAACGCTCGGGGAAGTGAAAAAAGAAAATGTCTTCCCCGCGGCGGCCGCGCCGGCAAAGACACCCTCCACATCGCCGGAGGAAATGCTGAGGCTCCTGATATCGCCGCCGCTCAGCACTTTTCCAAACACGCTGCCGCCCGAGACGCTCAATTGAGCGATCGCTTGCTTGGGACCGATTAAGACGTCGGGTCCGGTCATCCGCACCGTGTCGTCGGCGGAAACGGCAGTCCCTCGCTCATCGAGATTTGTGACGATGTCGCCATGCACTTCGCCTTTTACATCCACCGAGGCGTTGGCCCCGAGCGAGAGCCCGGTGAGCTCTCCATCGTCGTATTCGTTGTTGTTATTGGCGTCGGTGAAGAAGGCGATAACCTTGCCGGCTTTCACAAAAATCAACGGCGAATCGTTCGGCGGCACGTCCGCGTAACCGTTGGCTTCCGTGAAGTGATAGACTTTGTCGCCCGCCGATAATCTCAGATAAAAAGTGTTTGAAGAAGCTCCACTATCCACAGCCTGCGAGATCGGATCGAAGGAAGTCGAAGTGTCCACAAAAAACAGCGTGCCGAGCGCGCCCTGCTCAATGTACTCCGCGTCGCGGGGGTCCTCCCTCATGCCTTGGGCGCCGATCCGAATGACGGCCGGAGCAATGCGGGCTTCCAAGGGTTCGATAAACCGTTGCGGCCGGTGGAATCCGTGGGGGTGGTGAAACTTCATGTTGAGGATGGATAATGGTGATTCGCCGGAAAGCAAACCGAAGTTTATTTTTTTATCAAACCCTTCCAGCGCGGTTTTTCGAGCGGAGCACACGCAGTGAGTCGTGCGCCTTTCTCGAACCCGGAGTTTTCTTTCACAGCCACCCTTCCTGTCAAGACTTTCCCTTCCTTCCCCGCTCGCAGGGCATTTCTGGCTGACGCCGTGACCGTGTTGCTTCCGGTCCTTTTTGTTCTTCACGCCTCCGCAATCCATCGCGACAGCGCCCGACCAAATAAGAAAAAAAGAAACGCGAAATTTCGGTGGCAGAGTAATTTTTTATCTGTAATGTTTCCCCGTTCGCGTCCGCCACCCTATTTGCTTCCACTATGAAAACTCCCACCCGCTCCTCCCTCGCCCTCCTCGCGCTGGCTCTCGCCGGCGGGCTCGGCTGGCTTTCTCACTCCGCCTTGGCCCAAGGGCTCAATTTTCCAAACGATGAGTTTTTTCCCGAGCAATGGCATCTGCTCAACACTGGCCAGCACGGCGGCTCCCCAGGATTCGATATCAACGTCTTGCCGGTGTGGAGTCGCATCACGCGTGGCGGCGGAGTCACCATCGCCCTCGTGGACGACGGCCTCGAAATAAACCACCCGGATCTAAAGGACAACACGCCCGCCCTGGGCTCGCCTTTGCACCACGACTTCAACGACGGCGACGACGATCCCAACCCCGTCAACGCCAACGATACCCACGGCACCCTCGTTGGCGGCCTCATCGCGGCGCGGCAAAATAACACGATCGGAGTGAGCGGCGTCGCGCCCGAGGCCCGCTTGCTCGGCCTGCGCTTGCTCGCCGATCCGAGCACCATGACGGACGCAAACATTGCGAGCGCTCATTTTTGGGATCCCAAAGACGCGCTGGGCAATTCGCTGGGCGCCAATGTGGGAGTCTTGAGCAGCAGCCTCATATTTCCAAAGGCGCCAAGCTTGCGTGGATTCGACGTGCTCGCCAAGGCAGCCCTGCGCGACGCAGCCATCAGCGGCCGCAATGGCAATGGGCAAATCACGGTATTCCCCGCCGGCGATAACGCCGACATTGTCGTGCGGTCCCGCGGGGACAACACCAACTACAGCGGCGCGAGTAACTCGCGTTTCACCATCACCGTCGGGGCCATTACCGCCGGCGCCGGCGGAACCGTCAGCCCCAAATTTGCGCCTGACAGCACGCCCGGCGCCAGCATCCTGGTCTGCGCGCCCGGCGGCGGATCCGGCTTCGATAGCTTCAATCAACGCCTTGCGACCACGGACATCTCTGGCCCGGCGGGATTGGTCCATGACACCGGGGATCTTCCCAATGCCGATTACACGCGCAAGGCGAAAGGCACCGCGGCCGCGGCGGGGATCGTGAGCGGCACGGCGGCCCTCATGCTCTCGGCCAGTTCCGGCTTGGGATGGCGCGACGTGAAAGAAATCCTCGCCAGCACTGCTAGGAAGATCGACGAAACCGACGCTGGGGCGCCCGGCACGCCAGGGACGGGCTGGATCGTCAATGGCGCCGGATTCAACTTCAACGACAACTACGGCGCGGGATTGGTCGATGCATTTGCCGCGGTCGCCCGGTCCGTTACCTGGAAAAATCTTGGCCCCGAAGTCATGCAGCAACGATCGAGGACCGAAATAATCGGCGAGATCGACGCCTCCTCCATTCCCAATGCGGTGGGTGGAAAATTCGTGGGCGTTCACACGTTTGCCCCGCCTCTCAATCCGAATATCCGCGTCGAGCAGGTAGAAGTGGAAATCAGGGCCAATCATCAAGCCTCCGAGCAATTGGAGGTGACCCTCATCTCACCGACCGGCACCCGCAGCGTGCTGGCTCGGGCGCACACGGCAAATGGGACGGATAAGGAAGATGGCATTCAGGATCGCGTCCTGGATTTCACCCCTGGCAGCACTGGCATTATCAAAAAACGCAATGCTGGCTGGGTGTTCTCCACCACTCATCACTGGGGTGAAAATAGCACTGGGCGATGGACCATCGAAATCATCGACAGGGTGCCTGGCGATTCAGTGCCGAGAGGCACGGTGATCTTCACAGCCGTGCGGCTCTACGGCACGGCCAGCGGCACGCAGCGCGTGGCTTTCGACCAGCCGCGTTATACTGTTTCCAAGCCTCCGGCGGGTCAGCCCGCGGTTAATTTCCCCATCTTTATCAAGCGCATTGGGGGAACGACGGGAACTTTCTCCGTGGACTACTCGACGGCGCCGGCGAGTAACGCCACCCCGAATGTGGATTACACGCCCACCCAAGGCACCGTCACTTTCACCGACGGGGAGAAGGATCCCAAAGTGGTGATGATCCCCATCCTCCCAAATAACGTTCCTGAAAATACCCAGACCGTCGCTGTCGTGCTTTCCAATTTGCAGGGCGCCAATGTCTCCTTCGGCGCACCCACTCTCACGCGCATCGACATCGTGGATACCACCCCGATCACGGTCAGCGTCGTAGCTAGCGACCCACAAGCCGCGGAGACCGATAATGTGCATCCGGTCAATCGGGGCGTATTCACCGTGACCCGCTCGAAGCTCAGCCTTAGTTCACTCGATGTGCATTTCGCCATCACGGGGACCGCTCGACTCAATACCGATGGCACTGGTGATTATGACATCAGCCCCACCAGCACGAACAACGATGTGGTTACCATTGGGCCCAATGAGTTATCAGCGACAGTTACTATTACTCCTCGGGAAGATAGCTTATTTGAAGGAAGCGAAACGGTGGATCTTACTGTGAGTCCCGATCCCACTTACAGGCTTGGCTCGCCCGGCAGCGCCACTGTCACAATTCTGGATAACGATTTGCCTAAGATACAAATCATAACTTTGCCGGGCGGCGTGGCTCAGGAGGGTTCGGTAAGTAACCCGCTGATATTTCGGATCTCGCGTAACATCGTCACGAGTCAGCCGTTGCTGGTGTTCCTGGACTTTGGAGGCTCCCAAATTCTCGGAACCGATTATCGGTTATTAGTTGATGGATCTCTCTTGACCGATCCTTCCAACAGTTCGGTCGAGATACCGGCCAATCAAGACCACGTGGATATCACTCTGCTTCCGTTGGACAATACTTTCTACCAAGCTACCAAGTCGGTGCAGGTCAGCCTGCGGCCCAATCCGGATTATACCTTCGCCTTTGGCTTCCGCACCTTTGCACAAGCGATCATTCGCGAGAACGATCCCTTCCCGGATACCCGCATCCCCACCGTCTCAATCACCGCACCCAGGCGGGGGGCGCGGATCGTGTCGCCGGCTCCCGTGGCAGTTACCGGCAGGGCGACGGATAATAAGAAGGTTAAGAGCGTGGAGTATCGTCTCAACCGCGTTGGCGAGTTTATTCCCATTACTCCGGCCATTACTCCTTTGCCGATCGTGGACTGGAGCGTGAATATTACCCCCGTGCTGGGTCCTAACACAGTCGAAGTGCGGAGCATCGACGAGGATCGTAATGAATCGGTGATCGCCGTGACCACCTTTAACTATGTGAAGATGCGGACTCTCACGGTAAACATCGTCGGCGGCGGCACGGTAACTCGTGGCTTTACTCCCTCGAGCCTGCGCGAAGTCGGGACAGTACTCTCCATTACCGCCACGCCCACTGCCGGCAACGTCTTCAGCGGTTGGAGTGGGTTGGTAAGTTCCATCGCGCGGACCATCAGTTTCACGGTTCCCGATGCCGACTCGACACTTACCGCGACCTTCGTGCAAAGCCCATTTGTCGGAACCGTCGCCGGCGTTTACAACGGCCTTGCGCAAGAGAGCTTCCTGCTCTTCCAGGCTTCCGGCATGATCCAGGTAACTCTCGTGCCGACCGGCGTCTTTACGGGCAAGCTTATTCTCGGCGGCATTACTTATCCGTTGCGCGGAGAGTTTAACGGTAGCGGCGATTACTTCGGACAAGTCAAACGGAAGAATGACACAACGCTCGACCTATCTCTGCACGTGGCGCTTGCCCCGGGCGATGCCAGAAAGATCACCGGCACCATCGAGTCGAATACATTCACCTCGATAGTAAGTGCGGATCGCGCGGCCTTCGATCGCACGCATCCGGCTCCCGCGGATCTCGTGCATAGTTACACGCTCTTCTTCCCGCAACCTCCGGCGGGCGCGGGCAGGCCGCTCGGTTACGGGTGGGGCACGATGAAGATCGACACCTTGGGCGTGGTGCGTTGGAGCGGCCAGCTCCCCGATGGGACGCGAGTAACTCAAACTGTACCACTCGCCGCCGACGGCACATGGCCGCTCTTCCTAAGTCTCTATGTGAATAAAGGAGTAATGCTCGGCACCGTCACCCATGTTGCCACCGCTGCGACGGCTACGCTTCCGGCCAGCGACTTGAGCGCGAAGCTTGATTGGTTCAAACCAGTTGTGCTCACCGATAAGTACTTCACCCTCGGCTTCTCCATCGAGGATACCGACTTACTCGGCTCGATCTACACGCCGCCGCCAGCGGGCACTCGGGTGCTCGCCAACTTCACCAACGCTGTCCCAAATGGCGACGTGAAGCTCGAGGATGGTAAGCTACCTTTCCCCATCCTCAAAGACGTGACTCTCGCGACGACCAACAAAGTCACCGTGTTCGCGCCGGGCGCCGACAAGCTCTCGATCGCGATCGCTCCGACGACTGGCGCCTTCACCGGTTCCTTTGTGCATCCGATAAGCCTGCGTGCGACGCCGATCGCCGGCATCGTGTACCAAAAAGGCGGAAAAGCTTTCGGCACCTTCCTCGGCACCTCGGTCCCCGGAGATGTGCAGTTGCAGACCGGCCGCGTAACGCTCGAACCGAAGTAACGGCGGCGCGATTCTGGCAGCGGTGACGCCGCCGGCACTTCCTGCGACGTGGGCGTCGCAGATACGCTGGCGCACCTTGACTTCACTAACCCGCTCCCTAGTCTCGCGCGCTCTTCACCAAGCCTTATGAATCTCGATCTCGCCGCCCTCTCCCGCGCCGCCAATGAAGCGCGCGGTCTAGCAATGGATGCAGTGCACGCTTGCTCCTCCGGTCACCTCGGTCTGCCGCTCGGCTGCGCCGAAATCGGAGCCGTGCTCTACGGCCACGCGCTCTCCATTAATTCCGACGACCCGAAGTGGCTCAATCGCGATCGCTTCATCTTGAGCGCCGGGCACGGCTCGATATTTCTCTACGGCTGGATGCACTTGAGCGGGTTCGCCTCGGTCGATCTCGAGCAGATCAAAAACTTCCGCACGCTGCGCGCGCACACTCCGGGACATCCGGAGTTTCACGAGACACTTGGCGTCGAGGCCACCACGGGGCCTCTCGGGCAGGGCGTTGCTAACGCGGTAGGATATGCCGTGTCGCAGAAAATGGCGGCGGCGAAATTCAACACGAGCGCGCACCGGATTTTCGACAACCACATCGTGTGCCTCGCCGGCGATGGCTGCATGCAGGAAGGCGTGGCAATGGAAGCGGTGGCATTCGCCGGCCACTTCAAGCTCGATAACCTCATCCTCATCTACGACTCGAACGACGTAACGCTCGACGCGATGGCCATCGAGACGCAGAGCGAAGACACCGGCAAGCGGTTCTCGGCCATCGAGTGGGATGTGCAGACCGTCGATGGCCAGGACATGCCGGCCTTCCTCGCGGCGTTTGAAAAAGCGAAAGCGGCTACGGGCAAGCCGCAGTTCATCATCGCGCGAACCCTCATCGGCAAAGGAATCCCGGAGGTCGCCGGCACCGCGAAAGCGCATGGTGAAGGCGGCGCGAAATTCGTGGACGCCGCGCGCGTGGCGCTGGGCTTGCCGGGCGACGAGCACTTTTTCGTGAGCCCGGAGACGCGCGCTTTTTTCATCGCGCACAAGAAGCAACTCGCCGCGAAATACGAAGCGTGGCAGCAGACTTACTCGGCGTGGCGCGGCGCGAATCCCGCGCTGACCGCGCAACTCGACGCCGACCTCGCGAAGTCAGTGCCCGGCGACCTGCTCGCGAAAATTCCGGCCTTTCCCACCGACTCCAAGATCGCGACGCGCAAAGCCGGAGCCGACGTGCTGCAACCCATCGCCGACGCCGTGCCCGGGCTCATCTCCGGCAGCGCGGACCTTCACGGCTCGACGCTCAACTACATCGCTTCGTCGAAAGATTTCGGCCCGCAAAATTGGAGCGGACGCAACATCCGCTTTGGCATCCGCGAACACGGCATGTGCGGCATCATGAATGGCATCGCTTACGACGGCATCTTCCGCGCGAGCGGCGCGACCTTCCTCGTCTTCGCCGACTACTGCCGTGGCAGCATCCGGCTCGCCGCGCTGAGCGGATTGCCGACGCTCTACATCTTTACGCACGACTCGGTGGGCGTCGGCGAAGACGGCCCCACGCACCAGCCCGTCGAGACGGTGAGCGCGCTGCGGCTTATTCCGCATCTCGACGTGATCCGCCCCGCCGATCCCGAGGAAACCGCCGGCGCATTTGCCGCCGCGATGCTGCGCACCGACGGGCCGACGCTGCTCGCACTCACGCGCCAGGTGTTGCCAAATCTCAACGACATTCCCGTGCAGACTCGGCGCGAAGGTGTCTCCAAAGGCGGCTACATCGCGGTGAAAGAAACCGGCGCGCTTGCAACCATCCTGCTGAGCGCCGGCAGCGAACTGCAACACGCCATCGCCGCCGCGAAACAACTCGGCGACGGCGTGCGCGTGGTAAGCGTGCCGAGTTTTCACCGCTTCGATGCGCAGCCGCAGACTTACAAGGACGAAGTGCTCCCGCCTTCCATCCGCCGCCGCGTGGCCATCGAAGCCGGCGTGACCGGCCTGTGGTGGAAATACGCGGGCCTCAACGGCAGGATCGTTGGCATCGATCGCTTCGGCCTCAGCGGCCCCGGCAACAAAGTCATGGAAGCCCTCGGCATCAACGCGCAGGCCGTGCTCGACGCTGTGAAGTCGCTCGACTGAATATGGCCGACGCGCCTGAAATCCCCGAAGCCTCCGACCCGTTTGCAAAGCGCGTCGCCATTTCCATCGCGATGCTAGCCGTGGCGTTGTCGGTCATTTCAAATCGCGGCGACAACGCCAAGACCGACGCGATCATCAAGACCAACGAAGCCAGCAACCAGTGGGCTTACTATCAAGCCAAGAGCATCAAGGGCCAGCTCGCACAAATTCACGCCGACCTCCTTGCCCAGCTCGCGCCCGCCGGCGCCGATCTAACCAAGGATAGCGGTCGCCTGCGCGCCGAAGCGCTGCGTTACGGCGAAGAAAAAGAAGAGATCAAAAAGAAAGCCGAAGAGGCGCAAAAGGAAGCTGGCAAACAGTCGCAGGTCAACGACCGCTGCGATCTAGCTTCGCTGCTCTTGCAAATCGGCGTGGTCGTGTGCTCGGTAGCCATCCTCTCGCGCTGGCAAATGTTTTGGTTCGCCGGCCTCGCTCTCGGCGCCGCCGGCGTGGCCTTCGGCGTGACGGCTTTCTTGATGTGACCTCTGCGGGATCGAGGGCCGCGCGGATTAACAGAAGCGATTTGCGTGACCCCTTTTTGCACTCCTTGCCGTCGCGGTGGCGTTGCGATAGCCTGCGCGCATCATGAGCCGCACCGTTCAACTCACTGTGCCGATGCCCGCCAAGCTGGCGCAACTCCGTTTCCCAAAAGCGCTGAACGATCGATTGCACTTCCTGCTGGATGAGCAGGGGCGCAAAGGCAGGCTCTCGGGTGCTGAGAAGAAAGAGGCCGAGGGTCTGGCGCAGATGGCCAGCGTGCTTTCGATTCTGAAACTGGGCGCGCAAGTCGGAGCCGCGAAATAGCGTCTTGGCTTTCCACGCTGGTCTCCGCAGCAGAGTGATCGCGCGCGCTGGAAATCGCTGCGAATACTGCGGGCTGTCGCAGCTCGGACAGGCGGCCACGTTTCATATGGATCACATCGTGCCCGTCGTGGCGGGAGGCCCCACCGTGCTCTCCAATCTCGCTCTGGCCTGCATTCATTGTTCGCTACGCAAGGGGGCGCGGCAGATGGGCCGCGACGCAAAGACCGGTTTGCAGGTCCGTTTATTCCATCCTCGAGACCAACTGTGGAATCTGCACTTCCGATGGATGGGCTGTGAGGTGACTGGCATTACGATCACGGGACGAGCAACTATCGACGCGCTCGCGCTCAATAGTCCGGAGCATAGGATCATTCGTTCGTTTGAGAGCGCACTGGGCAGGCATCCACCGGCAAATCACCTTTGAATTGGTTAGCGCCGGGCCCGGCTCGCGAAGAAATTCACTTTGCGGGGGGGCGCCTCCTTGCTTGGTTGCTCGTCGCCTTGAACGGAAAAGAAATGACCTCCGAGCAGATTGCTGAAGCCAATGCCCAACTCCGCGTGAAATCTCCGATCGAGATTGTCCGCTGGGCCGTCGGGCGCGCGGAGGGGCGCGCGATCGTCTCGACAAATTTCCGCCCGTTTGAGGCCGTGATCCTGCACCTCGCCACGCAAGTGCAGCCGGGCATTCCCGTACTTTGGGTGGATCACGGATACAATCGCGCGGCGACTTACAAACACGCCGAGGAACTGACGACGCTGCTCGACTTAAACATCAAAGCGTATGTGCCGCGGATGACGGCGGCGCATTACGACGCGCTCCATGGCGGCGCGCCGGAGCCGACGCCGGAGAATGAAGAGCGCATCAAGGCATTGAGCGCCGCGATGAAGCTCGAGCCTTTTGCGCGGGGTATGAGAGAGCTCGCGCCGAGTGTGTGGATCACCGCGTTGCGCAAGACGCAGAATCCAAACCGGGCGGGGCTCGACATCGTGAGCCACGACGCGAACTTCGGCGCGCTGAAAATCAGCCCGCTCTTTTACTGGAGCGAAAAAGAAATCCTCGCGTATCTCGAGCAACATGGGCTGCCAAATGAGTGGGATTATTTCGATCCCGCAAAAGCCGACGAGAAGCGCGAGTGCGGCCTTCACGCAGCGTGGGGCGGTGCCGCGCTGCCCCCATGACCTCCTACCACCTCGATCATCTCCAGTATCTGGAGACCGAGGCCATTCACGTGATGCGCGAAGTGGCCGCGGAGTTTGAGCGGCCGGCGATTCTTTTTTCGGGCGGGAAAGATTCCATCTGTCTGCTGCGGCTCGCGGAGAAAGCATTCCGGCCTTCGGACATTCCGATGCCGCTGCTCAATGTGGACACGGGGCATCATTTCCCTGAACTCAATGAATTCCGCGACCGGCGCGCCGCGCAGCTCGGCGGGCGGCTCATAGTTCGCAAAGTCGCCGACGCCATCGCCGCCGGCATCGCGACGCCCACGCCGGGCGAAATCAGTCGCAACCGGCTCCAGATCCCCACGCTGCTCGCGGCCATCGAAGAGTTTCGCTTCGACTGCGCCATCGGCGGCGCGCGGCGCGACGAGGAAAAGGCGCGCGCCAAGGAGCGCTTCTTCAGCTTCCGCGACGGCTTCGGGCAGTGGGAGCCGCGGAGCCAGCGCCCGGAAATCTGGAACCTTTACAACGCGCGCGTAAATCCCGGCGAACACATGCGCGTCTTCCCGCTCTCGAATTGGACGGAGATGGACGTGTGGGAATACATCGGGCGCGAACGGCTCGAAGTGCCCTCGATTTACTTCAGCCATCGCCGACGTTGCGTGCGTCGCGGTGGCCAGTGGCTCCCAGTATCCGACTACCTGCCGCCGCGGGAGAATGAAGAGGTGCGGGAGTTGACCGTGCGCGTGCGCACCATCGGCGACATCATCAGCACCGGCATGATCGAAAGCCCCGCCAACACCGTCGAGGACATCCTCACCGAAATCGCCGCCGCCCGCGTAACCGAACGCGGCTCGCGCGCGGATGACAAGAGCTCCGAGGCCGCGATGGAGGACCGCAAGAAGCAGGGATACTTTTGAGCTTAAGCGCCGGCTTGCCTGCCCGCCTCGCGCCATTAATTATCCAACCATGAACACGCTGACTATCGAACTTCCGGAAGACCTCGCTGGCTGGCTGCGTGACCGTGCGGCGAAGACCGGCCTCACCCAACAGGAGATCGTGCAGGCGCAGCTCGCGAAAGCCCACCGCGAAGACGCAGAGAATCCGTGGGCAAAGTATGCGGGCGTCATCGAAGGACCGCCGGACCTCTCGACTCGCGAGGGTTTTGGGCCACGATGAGAGCCATTGCGGACACCGGTTTTTTGGTCGCTCATCTCAACGTCAAAGATCAGTTTTCCCGTTGGGCGTTGGATCTCGCTCCGCGTTGTGATCGTCCGATTCTGACCTGCGAACCCGTCTTGGCCGAAGCGTCCTATTTGCTCGGTGAAATCGAACCGATTCTGGGTTTGCTGCGCGATGGCCTGGTCCAAGTCAACTTTGAACTGAGTCGCGAACGGGCGTCGGTGGAAAAGCTGGCGCGTATCTATGCCGACCAGAATCCCGACCTGGCTGATCTCTGCGTCGTGCGGATGAGCGAGCTTTTTCCCAACCACGACGTCGTCACCACCGATCGTCGTGATTTTACAGTCTATCGACGCAATCACCGCGAAATGATCCCACTCATTCTTCCAGCGGAATAATCTCGGCCTGATGTCGCACGCATCTCATCCAATCGAGCTGCTCCGCTTCAATACCTGCGGCTCGGTCGATGATGGCAAGAGCACGCTCATCGGCCGGCTGCTCTACGACTCGAAGAATCTCATGGAGGACCAGCTCGAGGCCCTCGAGCGCTCGGCGGATATCACCGGCGGCGGGCAGATCAATCTCGCCAATCTCACCGACGGACTGCGCGCCGAGCGCGAGCAGGGCATCACCATCGACGTCGCCTATCGTTACTTCGCCACCCCGCGGCGCAAATTCATTGTCGCCGACACCCCCGGGCACGTCCAGTACACGCGCAACATGGTCACCGGCGCCTCGACCGCGAGCCTCTCGATCATCCTCGTCGACGCCCGCCACGGCATGGTCGAGCAGAGCCGCC
>JBBRXP010000185.1:0-11961 GCA_038238555.1 Chthoniobacterales bacterium
ACCTTGCGCCTCCCATGCTCGCCGCCACCGAACCGCTCTTTATCGCCGGTCGCGAAATCCGGTCGCGGCTCTTCTTGGGCACGGGGAAATTTTCGTCGAATGAAGAGATGGCCGCGGCGCTCGACGCGAGTGGTTGCGAGATCGTGACGGTCGCGCTGCGGCGGGCCGATCTCTCGGGAAAGCGCGATCCCTTCGCCAACATCCTCGAGCACATCGACCCGCGGAAATATCTGCTGCTGCCCAATACGAGCGGCGCGAGCAATGCCGAGGAAGCCGTGCGGCTCGCTCGGCTCGCGGTCGCCGCGGGCTTGCCAAATTGGGTGAAACTCGAGATTCATCCCGACCCGCGCCACTTGCTGCCCGATCCCATCGAGACTTTCAAAGCCGCCCGGCAGCTCGTGAAGGAAGGCTTCATCGTGCTGCCTTACATCAACGCCGATCCTGTGCTGGCGCGGCGTCTCGAAGACGCGGGCGTCGCCACGGTGATGCCACTCGGCTCGCCCATCGGCAGCGCACGCGGCATTGAGACGCGCGCGCAGATCGCCATCATCATCGAGCAAGCGGGCATCCCCGTGGTGGTGGATGCCGGCCTCGGCGCGCCGAGCCAGGCCGCGGAAGCTCTCGAGATGGGAGCCGACGCGGTGCTCGTGAACACCGCCATCGCCGTCGCCGCCGATCCCGCGCGGATGGCCGCCGCCTTCCGATTGGCCGTGGAAGCGGGGCGCGCCGCCTTCGAGATCGGACTCGCCGAGCCGCTCGACTGCGCCTCGGCCACGAGCCCGCTCAGCGCTTTTCTCACTTCATGAAGATCGCCCGCATTTTATTCGTCCTCGCATTTTTCCTCGCCACGTTGCGCGCCGCGGAGACGCCGGAAGATGTCGCCGTGAAGCAGATCGCCGCGACCAAGGCGGCAAACTGGGAGGATTACACCGCCTGCATGCACCCCAAGGCGCTCACGCATTTCAAGGATTCGATGGTGCCCGTGGGCGACGCCGCGGTCGCCGCGGATACGCCCGCGGCCAAGCGCATCCTCGATCGCGTCTTTGCAAATCAAGACGTCGGGAAACTCAAGTCGGCGCCGCCCGCCGAGTACTTCAAGACCTTCATGCAAAATTGGTCCGCAAAAAATCCCGGCTTCGTGCAGACCATGAAGAGCGCGAAGATTCAAATGCTCGGCCACGCCAACGAGAGCGACACCCAAGTCCACGTGGTCTATCGCACGGTGAAAGAGGCGCGCGGATCGAAGATCACCAACATCGACGTGGTGAGCCTCGAGAAAGACGGCGACAAGTGGAAGTGCATGCTCAGCGACGAACTGGAGAACCTCGCCAGCAACCTCCTGCTTCAGCTCCGCGCGAAGTGAGAGTGGGCATCAAAGAGAGGCGACACTCTTGTCGCCTCTCTTGTTTGATTTCCCGCGCCGTGCTCCGAAATTCCTGACCCACGTGTCCGCCGCCGTTGCCCATCCAGAGCCGATCTCGCCGCCCCCTCCGCCTTCGCAGGAGCACGTGGTCATGCCTCCGCTGCGAAAGGATTTGCTCATCAGCCAGCAGCGCTTCGAGGGGCGCACTTACTATGTGGTGAAGGATCCCATCTCGCTCCAATACTTCCGCATGACCGACGAGGATTACTACCTCGCCACCCTCTTCGACGGCGCGCGCAGCTTCGGAAAAATCCGCGAAGCTTATGCGCTGCGCTACCCGCACGTGCGGCTCGACTTCACCCCCGAGGAGCTGCAGGAGCGCGTGCTGCGCTTTGCCAACGATCTCGCGCTGCTCCAATTCCTGAGCGTGCAAGGCATGCGGCTCAAAGCCCGCTTCGATGCGCAGAAGAAGAACAAGACGAAGAAGTCGGCGCTCTACAATCTCGCCAACCAGGTCTTCTTTTTCCGCTTCTCGCTCTTCGATCCCGACAAGCTCTTCGCGCGGATGGCCCGGCCCATCCGGTGGATTTGGACGCGGCCGGCGATGTGGGTCTCGGTGGCCATCTGCCTCGCAGCCGCGGTCGTCTTCCGGTTCAACGTTGAGCGCATCCATCCGACGATGCAGAATTTTTTCTCCTTCAAAAACATCGCGCTCATCTGGGTCACGACCATCCTCATCAAGTCGGTCCACGAGCTCGGGCACGGGCTCACGTGCAAACATTTCGGCGGCGAAGTGCACGAGGTCGGCTTCATGTCGCTGGTCTTCACGCCGTATTTTTTTGTGAACGTGACCGACTCGTGGACGATGCCCAATCGCTTCCACCGGATGCTCGTTTCCTTTGCCGGCATCTACGTCGAACTCGTGGCCGCGGCGCTCGTTACCTTCCTCTGGGCCGTGGTGCAGCCGGGGGCGTTTCAGGATTTTCTGTTCAATGTCATGGTCGTCGCCTCGGTCTCGACGCTCATCTTCAATGCCAATCCGCTCATGCGCTTCGACGGCTACTACATCATGACCGACGCCATCGAGGTGCCCAACCTGCAGGGCAAATCGCGCGCCTTGATCCAGCATCAATTCAATCAACTCCTCTTCGGCGCGAGCAACAAAGACTCGGTGCTCTCGCGGCTGCCGCTGCCTCGGAAGCGCTTCTGGCTCTTTTACACCTACGCGATCCTGTCGTGGGTGTACGGCTACTACGTCATCTACAAGCTCGCGCTTTTCATGGCGCCGCATCTCGAGCCGCTCGGGCTCGAGGGCCTCGCCAATTGGTTTACGGCTCTGGCCTTGATCTCGTGGGTCGCGCTGCCGCTGCTGGGATTTTTCAAGCAAATGCACCTCACTCTCGCAGACTGGAAACCGCACGGGCGCTTGCGCCGGCTCTCGCTCATCGGTTCGATCGCGCTCGGGATTTTCGGCGTCGCGTGCTTCGTGCCGGTCGAGCTCAAGATCACGCGCGTGGGTGCGGTCGAACTCGCCGAGCCCGAGGAGGTGCGGCCGGAAGTGCCGGGATTTGTCGCCGAGATTTTCGTGAAAGATGGCGACCGCGTGACTGCCGGCCAGCCCTTGGCGCGGCTCGAGAATCGCGACATCGCGCAAAACAACTTCGCCAACGAACAGCGGATGCGCACCGCCGAGGCGCAGCTTCAGCGCGCTCTCGGCCTCGACCGGCCTTCCGAGCAAAAGCAGTTTGAAAATTTCGTGGCGCAATACCGCGGGAAATTCGAGGAGAGCCAGCGCGATGTCGCCGCGCTCGTGCTCCGCGCAAATCAAGACGGCGCCGTGCTCGTGCGCGAAGGCACGGCGCTCACGCACAATCCCAGCCTGCTCCTCGGCCGGCTGCTGCGGCAGGGCGACCTCTTCTGCGACATCGTGCGCATGGACCCGATGCGGATCAAAATCGCGCTCAACGAAAAGCAGGTGCGCTACGTCGAGCAAGGCCAGCGCGTGATGCTCAAGGCGGACGCATATCCGGGCCGCACCTTTGAGGGCACCATCGCCAGCAAGCCGCTCATGTTTGTGGGCAAGGACATGCCGGCGGCTTTCTCCGCGCGCCGTTCAGGCGACGTGCCCACGGGCATCGACCGCCAAGGCAAGGAGGTGCCGCTCGAGCGCGTCTTCACCGCGGAGGTGGATGTGAAAAATCCCGACTCCATCCTGCGCCAGGGCATGACGGGGCGCGCCCGCATCTTTGCCGGCACGCGGCCTTGGGGGAAACTCGTGTTGCAGTCGCTGCTCGATCTCGTCAGCCTCGATTACCGCTTCTAGATGCTGACCCGCTGGCTTGTCTCCGCTCTCGCCGCTGCCGCGATTTTTTCCACCGCCCACGCGGCCGACAAGGCGAAGGGCCCGGCATTCCGCTACCACCCGGCGCCGAAGCCGGTGGAGAAGATGGAGTTCAAGGCGAGCTTCTACGACATCGATCCCGGCTACTTCGGCCCGGGGCGCAAGCCTGAGCGCATCACCCTCGAGCAAGCCATCGCCCAGGCGCTTGCCAATAATCTCGACGTAAAATTCGACCGCATCGCCATCGACATCGAAGAGCAGCGGAAAAATTTTGCCTTCGGCGTATTCGATCCGGTCTTCAGTGCCAGCGCCACGCGCGACTCCATCAAGTGGCCGGACAACACGCAGAACCTTACGAGCGCCGATGCCATCAATCAGGTGCGCGCGCAGCAAACGCAGATCAACGTGATCCAGGCCAACACGCTGGCCACGCAGCAAGACACCCTCGCGCGGGAGCAGCTCACGCAGGCTTTTCAGATCGCCAACAACCAGCAGGTCACACCCTTCACCGTATTTCCGTCGATCACCTCTCCGGCGCTTGATCAACGGCAGGTCATCATCTTCGACCAGGACCTCGACCGCTACCAGACCAGCCTCCAGGCGCGCACGCCGTGGGGCACCCGCATCGCGCTCACCGCGCAGCAGACGCGGCTGCGCAGCACCTTCATCGGCGACACGCGCAACGTCGAACCGCAGTTCAGCGCGCTGGGGCAGATCGAGATCGTGCAGCCCCTGCTGCGCGGCTTCGGACCGGCGGCCAACTTGAGCGATGTGCGCATTGCGCGGGTCAATCAGCGCGTCGCGGAACTCGCGTGGCGCCGGCGCATCTCGGACACCGTGCAAGCCGTCATGTCGGCGTATTACGACATGGTCTATGGCCTGCAGGACATCCGCGTGCGGGAGGACGCGATCACCGCCGACCGGCGGCTCGTCGAACAAAACCAGCGCCGCCTGGAGCTCGGCTTCCTCTCGCCACTCGACGTGCAACAGGCGCGCGTGGCCGTGTCCAACGACGAAGAGCTGCTCATCCGCTCAAAATTTTTCTTCATCGAAAGGCAGTATCAATTGAAGCGGCTGCTCGCAAAAACCTTCAAGGCCGACGACGCGCGCGTGCTCATTCCCACAGCGACGCGGGCGCTCGCCGTGCCGGGGCTCGACCGCGCCGGGCACATGCGCACCGCGTTTCAAAATCGCTACGACTACCGCGCCGCCATCACCGAGGCCGAGGTGCAGGATATCCGGCTGCGCCTGGCCAGAAATCTGAGCCTGCCGCAACTCGATGTCGTGACATCCTACGGTTACAACGGGCTGGCCGACAGCTTCGGTGAAGCGCGCTCGCAAGCCTTTAACAGCCAGGCCCCGCAGTGGAGCCTGGGTGTGCAATTCTCCATCCCGCTCGGCAACGTGCAGGCCCGCGCGCAACTCAAACTCGTGCGCGACCAGCAGGAGCAGGCGCGCCTCAACATCCAACGAGCCGAGATTACCGTGAGCGTGGACGTGGACACGGTCATCAGTCGCATCGAGTACAATCGGCAGAGCGTCGAGACCGCCCGCCAGTCGCGGCTGGCGGCGGAAGAAGCGGTGCGCATCTCCAATCGACGCCTCGAAGAAGGGCAAGTTTCCAGCTTCGACGTGATCGAGAACCGCCGGAAACTCTACGACTCCAGGAGCCGCGAACTCACCGCGCAGGCGGACTTGCAAAAGAGCATCACCTTGCTGTGGCTGGCCACCAGCACGGTGCTCGAGCGGGCGGGGATTGTTTTCAAGGAATAAGGTCGCCCTGGCCGCACGCCAACGCTCACGCTCGCGCCAGCGACCACTCTGCCTCGCCGCCCAGCGCCATGATGGCGGTGCGCACCTTTCGAACCGCGAGTTCGAGCCGCGTCTTTATCGTGCCGAGCGGAATGCCCGTGCGTGCGGCGATCTCCCGCTGGCTCAGGCCTCGGTAAAAAGCGAGGTGCAAGGCTTCGCGCTGCGCCTGTGGCAGCGTGGCGATCACGCGCTGGAATACTTTCGAGGTATCGGATGCCATCACATCCTCCTCCACGTGATGTTGCATCGCGGGCTCGGGCTCGACTTCAGTCTCCAGCCGGAGCCGCTCTTCGGCCCGAGCATACGCCTGCTTCTTGCGCAACTTGTCGATCGCCCGACGACGCGCGAGCGTCACGATCCATCCCAGAGCTTTGCCCTTCTCCTCGTCGTAATGGTCGGCCCGCCGCCAGAGTTCGAGGAAGATTTCCTGAATGAGATCATCCACATCGTGATCGTTGTTTACCACGCGCCCCACGATGGTGCGCAGGAGCGCCGTGTGACGGCGGAAGAGGATGGTGAGCGCCTGTTCCTCCTGGCGCTGGATCCTCGCCATGAGCTCTTCGTCGGTCGGCTCTCCGCTGTGAAGAGGGACGGTGGAGGTTTGCTGGTGATCGAATTCGTAAAGCATGGGTCAGGATTTTGAAGGTGGATGTTGAGTGCGAAGGCGCTTCCTTTGCCTCGCGCGTGCCAACCGATATTTCCCCTGTGAAGGACTGCTTTTGCGGATGTCCACCTGTCTTCAAACGAAACAAACGTGTCAGACGAGCCGACACTTGCGAAATGCCTAGGAAGCTGTTTGAAACTCGGCTCACACATCTCATGCACATCACCCGCCGCTCCGCCCTTCGCCGCACCGCCGCTCTTACCGCTGGCGCTGCTTTTTCCTCCCTCCCGCATCTCCGCGCCGCCGATGCCGGCGGCCGCAAACTCAAAGTCGCCGTGGTGGCCCTCGGGCGCGGCTTTGCGCATGTGAGCGCACTCCTCACGCTGCCCGACGTGGAGATCGCTTACCTCGCGGAAGTCGATCCGCAGCGTCTCGATCACGGCATGAAGGCGGTGGCGGCCAAGCAACAGACGACCTGCGAGGGAGTAAAAGATTTCCGCAAAATCCTCGAAGACAAAAGCGTCGATGCGATCTTCATCGCCACGCCGAACTTCTGGCACACCCCCGCGGCGCTCTTGGCGATGCAGGCGGGCAAGCACGTGTATGTCGAAAAGCCCGGCAGCCAGAATCCGCACGAGGCGGAGATGATCGTCGCGGCATCGAAGAAATACGGGCGCCTCGTGCAGATGGGCAATCAACGCCGCACCTGGATGAAGGAGGCCATCGCCGCCTTGCACGGCGGCGCCATCGGCACGGTGCGTTACGGACGCGCATTTTATTACAATGCGCGCACGGCCATCGGCCAGGGGGCGATCAAGGCGCCGCCGGACATCGACATGAATCTCTGGCAAGGCCCGGTGCCCGACGAGCGCGACATCCGGCCCTTCGTCCACTACGACTGGCACTGGCTCTGGCACTGGGGCAATGGCGAGCTCGGCAACAACGGCATCCACAGCCTCGACGTGCTGCGCTGGGGCTTGCAGGTCGAGTATCCGCAGCGGGTCACTTACAACGGCGGCCGTTACTGGCACGACGACAAACAGGAGACGCCTGACACCGGCACGGCGGTCTTCGACTTTGGCAAGGTCGGCATGGAATGGGTGCAGAGCAGTTGCCACCCGCGCGCGGCGGAAAAGAGCCTGGCGGAATGCATGTTCTATGGCGAAGGCGGCACCTTTGCCGTCAACCGCGACTCGTGGACGGCCTACGATTCCAAGGGCGCGAAGGTGAGCGAGGGCAAAGGCAAGGGCGGTGGCGACGCCGCGCACATCGGCAACTTCCTCGCCGCCATCCGCGGCGACGCGAAGCTCAACAGCCCGATTGAAGAAGCGCAAAAGAGCACCATGCTCTGCCACCTCGGCAACATCGCCTATCGCACCAACACCGTGGTGCGCTGCGATCCCAAGACCGGCAAGCTCATCGACAATCCCGCCGGCGAAAAACTCTGGCAGCGCGAGTATCGCAAAGGCTGGGAGCCGAGGGTGTGAAAGAGTGGGCTCGAGCCATCAAGGAGGGGCGACACTCCTGTCGCCCCCCGGCAGCTGCGGCGTCTCCGCCGTAGCTGCGGCGTCCCCGCCGCGAGGGCGCGGACGCCGCGGGAACTTCCGGCGACGCGACGTCGCAGCTACGCCTCCGCGGTCGCCCCACTTTCCCCGAGATCTGCCTCAGTTCGTCTTGAGCACTTCGATGAAAGCTTCCTGCGGGATGTTCACGCGGCCGATGCTCTTCATCCGCTTCTTCCCTTCCTTCTGCTTCTCGAGAAGTTTGCGTTTGCGGGTGATGTCGCCGCCGTAGCATTTCGCCGTCACGTCCTTTCTCTGCGCGCTCACGCTCTCGCGCGCGATGATCTTCCCCCCGATCGCCGCCTGGATGGCCACCTGATAAAGCTGCGTGGGGATCACCTCCTTGAGCTTCGCGGCGAGCGCGCGGCCGCGGCCCTCGGCCTTGTCGCGATGCACGATGGAGCTAAAGGCATCGACCGGCTCGCCATTCACGAGCATGTCGAGCTTCACGAGCTTCGAGGAGCGGTAGCCGGCTTGCTCGTAATCCATCGAACCGTAACCGCGCGTGAGGGACTTCAGCTTGTCCACAAAATCGACGAGGATCTCATTGAGAGGCAGCTCGGCGGTGAGCATCACGCGCCGGGTGTCGAGCGACTCGGTGTGTTTCACTTCGCCGCGCTTGTCCATGATGAGCTGCATGAGCGGCGAGATGTAATCGTTTGGGATCATGATGAAGCAGCGCACGATGGGCTCGCGGATTTCGCCGATGACGCTCGCGTCGGGCAAATGCTCGGGGTTATCGACGTGGACCAACTCGCCGTTGGTCTTGAGCACCTCGTAAATGACCGACGGATAAGTGGCGATGATGTCCATGCCATACTCGCGGCGGAGGCGCTCGACGATGATCTCCATGTGCAGCAGCCCGAGGAAACCGCAGCGAAAACCGAACCCGAGCGCGACGCTCGACTCGGGCATGTAGTGAAAGGCGGCGTCGTTGAGCTGGAGCTTTGCCATCGCGGCCTTGAGGTGCTCGAAGTCCGCGGTGTTGATGGGATAGATGCCGCTGAAAACCATCGGCTGGATTTCCTGGAAGCCGGGAAGTGGCTCTGGCGCTGTGTTGGCGCGCGAGGTGAGCGTGTCGCCGACTTTCACCTCGCTGCTCGTCTTCATGTTCGCGATCACGTAACCCACGTCGCCGGGGCCGAGCTTCGGCTGCGCGAGGAGCTTGGGTTGCTGCGGGCGGAAGATGCCGACCTCCTTCACTTCGTAGCTGCGATCGGTGGCCATCATCTTCACCTGGTCGCCCGCCTTCACGATGCCATCGACCACGCGCACATAGACGATCACGCCGCGATACGTGTCGAAGGTGGAATCGAAGACCAGCGCGCGCAGAGCATCGTGTGCGTGGCCTTTCGGCGGCGGGATGCGGGCGACGATGGCTTCGAGAATGTCTTCGATGCCGAGGCCCGCCTTGGCGCTGGCGAGGATGGCATCGTCGGCGGGAATGGTGAGGATGTCTTCGAGCTGGCGCTTGACTGTGGGGATGTCGGAGTTGGGCAGGTCGATCTTGTTGATGACTGGCACCAGCGTGAGGCCCTGCTTGTTGGCGAGATGCACGTTGGCGACCGTCTGGGCCTCGACCCCCTGCGCCGCATCGACAATGAGCAGCGCGCCCTCGCACGCCGCGAGCGAGCGGGAGACCTCGTAGGCAAAGTCCACGTGCCCCGGCGTGTCCATGAGGTTGAGCTTGTAAGTGTGCCCGTCGCGCGCCGCGTAAGTCATCGCGATCGGATGCGCCTTGATGGTGATGCCGCGCTCGCGCTCGAGGTCCATCGAGTCGAGGAGCTGCTCCTGGCTTTCACGCTTCTGGATGGTGCCGGTGAACTCGAGAAGCCGGTCGGAGAGCGTGGTCTTGCCGTGGTCGATGTGGGCGATGATGCAGAAGTTGCGGGTGCGGCTGAGCGGCATGAAGAGCCGCGCACTATGCGGGGCAGGGAGGCGACGGTCAATCGCGCCGCTGCGAGCGCCACGCTTCGATGGCGATCCACTCCCCCGCCTCCCACGCCAGCGCATCCACGAGCGCCTCGAACGTGGGCGCCACCGCCGCGTACTGGCGGCTGGGCAGATGCCGCCGGAGCACCGCGCCGCCGGGCGCGGGCTGCCACTGCACGCGCACATCGTTTGCCGCGATCGGCAAGTTCCGCCAGCCACGCGAGCGAGCCATCTCGAGCAAGCCGACGGTATCCGCCGGTGCAGGCTCCCACACATTCACGATCATGGCCGCTCCCCTTTCCGCGCCCGCGCCAGCCGCTCCGCGAGCCGCGCCCGCAGCGCTTTGGCCTCCCACGCATTTCCCTCGCACGCCAGTTCCGTGAGCCGCTTGTCGGAAAAAATTCGCTGCAACTGCGCCCACCGCGCCTCCTCTAGCGCCAACGTCAACAGCGCCGGCTTCTCGAAATCGCCGAGTCCTTTCTCCCACAGGAAAATCAAATCCAGCGCATCCTTGTCGCCCTTGCCCGTGCCCCGCCGATCGGCCTCCGCGCTGAGTTTCAGGATGGTGAGATGCTCGGGGCAGACGACTCGCAACCCGCCTCGTTCCTGCGCGCACGCCTGCGCCTCGTCGAAGGCCACGGGCAATCCGTGGAACCGCTCGACGTAGAGATCGATGTCGTGCCCGGTCGGCCCACGGAATTGATCCTTCTTCAAGCGCGGATTCGGCGTCACCTCGAAACGATCCCGCAACGTCCCCAGCGCCACGTAGGAAATGAGCGCGTCGCCATCGAGCGAAAGCTGCCCGCTGCCGTGCGCGTAAGCGGCCCAGCCGCCGATGACCACAAAGTCCGGCGCCAGATCCGCGCACAGCTCCACGAGGAAATCGCGGATGCGCAAGGCTTCCTGTTCTTCGGCTCTGCCACCCATGCTACTTCCCCCCCCCGATGCACCACAGGCTCTTTTCGGCGCGGATGAAAAGCTCGCCGTTGGAAACTGCAAACGAGGCGTTGGTTTTCTCGCCAAGCGAATTAACCGCGAGCAGTTCGAAGTGCGGGCTGGCGCGGAAGACAAAGGCGTCGCCGCCTTGATTCATCCCGTAACATTTGCCCTCCGCGAGGACGAGCGAGGACCAATTTGTTCCGCTCGGTCCCGGGCCTTTGAGCCGCTCTTCCCACACGACCTGGCCGGTCTTGAGCTCGATGCACTCGGCCACGCCGGGGTCGTCCAGGATGTAGATGTGCCCCTCGTGGATGACGCCGGAACCAATGCGCTGTTTGGTGCGCGGATGCTGCCACAAGCGGTGGGTGGAGGTCACATCGCCCGAGCCGCCGGCGCGCACGGCGAGCGCGCTGCCATTGAAGCCGCCCATCCCGACGACGATGCCTTCGGAAAAAAGCGGCGTGGTGTAGGCGAGCGGATTGAGGCCCGCGCACGTCCACAGTTCCTTGCCAGTGGCGGGATCGAAGGCGCACACGCGGCCCGGAAAATTCATGAACATTTCCTCGCGCTGCCCCACGCGCCGCACGAGCGGATCGCCCCACGAGCCGATCCAAATATCGCGGCCCTTCTTCCCCTCGGTCTCTTCGCCGGAGCGCCCGCCCGGTTCATCGTGCTGCCACACGGTCGCGCCGGTCTTCTTGTCGAGAGCGATGAGAAAGGTGCGCTCGCCAGGGCCGAAGTTGAGGAAACACAGATCACCGTGCAGCACGGGCGACGCGCCACTTCCCCAGATGTGCCGCTGCGGGCCGAGATCGCGATGCCACATTTCCTTTCCCGCAAAGTCGAAGCACCACACGCCGGCGGAGGCGAAGGAGACGATGACCCGCTCGCCATCCGTCACCGGCGAGGCCGAGCAGTAGGGATTGGTCTCGTGCGTGAGTTCCTTGCCCTCGTAATCCGTGCCGGCGCGCCAACGCTCTTTGCCGGTGGCGCGATCCAGGCACAGCAGCAGCCGCTTGCTGCCGATGGCTTGCGTGACAAAGAGGCTTTTCCCCCACACCACCGGCGACGAATTGCCGCGCTCCGGCAACGGCGTTTTCCATTTCACATTTTCGGTCGGCGACCATTTCAGCGGCACGCCGCTCTCGGTGCAAACACCGTCGCCCGTGGGGCCGCGCCAGGCGGGCCAATTTTCCGCGGGCGCAGGAAAGCCGGCGATGAGGAACAGTAAGGGGAGGATTTTCATGGCCGAAGAAATAGCACTGCCACGCCAAATGAACAGACGCACTCCCAAGCCCCGCTGCAACGATGCGCGCTTCGTCGCGGGCTATGCTGGCGCGAGGGCCGCGCGGTAGGCTTCCGCGGTCCGCTGTGCGATCCCATTCCAACTCGTCGCCGCGCGCCAATC
>JBBRXP010000186.1:0-11631 GCA_038238555.1 Chthoniobacterales bacterium
CAAATCTTCCGGTGTTTGAAATAACCGGCGGAGCTACCGGTAATATTGCAAATTGAATCCCCGCACCAAGACCTACCAGACCGGGATCTGTTGCCGGCAAGGCTGGGTTGCCTTGAGTGTTTGGGGGATTCGCGAAAGGTGTGCCGGGAATTGCGTTCGCTTTCGGATTAGCACCGATAGCCGCGATGACTCCCAAGGCGGCAACCGCCGAGTTGAGTAGAAACAATCTTTTTGACTTAATCATATAGTAATTCCTCTATTCTTGTTGTTGTTGGTTTTTTCTAATTTAGTTCTACAGGATTCGCCGCAGCACAGACTCCGCGAGTAATCTCCATAACTTTCGGGTGCGGATGGTGCCTGATGGCTCCCAGCATGGGAAGGTGTAAAAATCTGATTACTGAATCGGAACACGGGCAGTGTTGATATCAACGTTTGTCCTACAATCTGCGGGTTCGCGGAGGCGGAAGCGAGCCGGAATAGTCCGATATCTCCAACTGATAATGCGCAATCGGTGAACATGCGTTAGCGGGATACTCAAATTTCTGAAGCCCGTCAATGCAGATTTCCACTTTGCGTCTCGCGCCTCGTCGGATAGTGCATCGCCATCCCAACGTCGATCAAAACTCAGGCAGACCTTCAGGCTGCGGCCACTCGTACAACTTACCGGTGACCTGGAGGGCATCGACATCGTGATGCATGATGCGAATCGCCCGCCGCGGTCCGTATGACGACCTCGGGAGCGAACGTCTTGGCGTAGCTTCTTCGCAGTACCGGCCTTGGTTCACCGTGTAAGGACTGACGCCTCAGCGGGACTGGCCGGTAGTCCTTTTCGAGCCTTGACTACGAGATCGCGTTCTTCCGGGAGGAGATTTCCACGGAGCGCTATTTCAAGATACTTTCCAGCTTCAGTGCCAGATCCGTTAGCGGCGAGAATCACGCCGTAGTAGGCTGCGTAAGACGGATCTTCAAGCAATTGAGCGCCAATTGAACGCATTACGTTCAGGGCCTCCTCGGACTGCCCGCGCAGGTGGAGCGCAAACGCGTAGGTCGATGCGTATTCAGGATTGGCTGGCAATTTCGCATAAACTTCGCGGGCGATTTCCACTGCACGATCCATGTTGGATGCGAGAAGGAGGGAAAAGGCCGCTGCGTTGTTCTTGGCCCACAAGTCTTGAGGGTTAATTTCCACCATGCGATTGGCGACGTTGAGCGCCCCGCGAGTATTGCGGCTGGCGAAATAGGTGCGGTAAAGCGCTTGGAGCGCCCATTGCTGATTGCGGGAACCGCGAGCAACCCGCCAAAGAAGGTCGGTGCGCTCGTTATCCCATTTCCATTCATCTGCGTAACGCACGAGCATCTCCAGCGCTTCTGGTCGGTCGCCAACCGCTTGGACGGCGCTATTCCATTGATTGCGGGAGTTGAGACTGTCTCCCTGTTCTTGGAAAACGCGAGCCAACAGCGCCAGGCGCACAAATTCCGTAGTCTCCCAGTTTCCGTCTTCGACCAAAGATCGGAGTGCCGTCCAGTCGTGGAGCGCAGCGTAACATTCTCCGATCGCCGCAGGGACGGGGATACGGGTTCGCGTGGCCTCCGGCAACCGCTTGCTCCAATCCACGGCGACAAGCGCCATGCTCCTGTTTTTCAGCCAAGTAACGAGGGTCGCGACTTGATCCGCGTTTCCAGCCACACGGTCCTGAAGATCCATTAAATAGGAATAGAAGTCGTCCAAACGGAGTTCCCGAAGCAGCGCCAGATACATGAGTTGGTCCTCGAAGGGCGCATCCGGCGCACTTTGCATTTGCTTGGCCATGGTCACAGCTCTGGCCGCGTCTCTGTTTTCCAACGCATCCTGGATCAGTGTCTGAGACGCCGCCCGGCTTAGCGCCGGATTCGCCGTCAACTGCTCAATCGCCACGCGGGCCTGATCGCGCACTTGTCGGTCGGGTGATTGAAGACGCACGGTGGCCAGCCCTAGCTGATCCCGCTCGCTCGTCGGCTCCAACTTGAGCGCTTCTGTGAAATGGAGTTCGGCCTGCGCAGGCTGGTTCAGCACGCGAGCGATGCGCCCCGCCATGCTGTGGAAACCGACGGTGTTTTTGTCCGCTTCTTTGACGTCGGCGAGCGCCTGTTCAGCCATCGCCGGGTTATTGAAGCGGAACGCGGCTTCCGCCCATTCGAGATGGTTTTGAAGCACTCCTGGCTGCAATTCCGCCACCCGACGGCGCCAGGAAATCGCCTGGCCGGATCCAGCTGCCTCGGCGACCTCGGCCATCATGCGCGTCGCCTGGAGGTCGCGCGGATTCACCTGTAACGCCCGGCCGACCGAGAGAGCCGCCTGCCCGTAGTCTTTCTGTTCGAGAAACGCGCGGGCTCTCTGAACGATGCGGCGCTCCCGGAGACGGCCGTAGTTACGCCAGCCGCCGAAAGCAAGCAGGCCCAGCACAGCGAGGATGACAAATCCGATCAGCCATCGCTTGAGGCTGCGTTTACGTTTGGTTTTTGGATCGGTATGGGGGACGTCGCTCGTAGCCATATAAACTCGTCTGTTCAAAAGAGAATCGAATCTGTCGGTGGAAAAAGCAGATTGGATGCGACTCACCTAGAAATCAAACTCGGTGCATGAGCGGAAAGTTCGTGATGATCGGCCGTCGTTCCAGCCGCTAAGATGCGCCGCTACGATGTCGAACAGCGGAGGGATGGAAATCAAGAATCATTTGAACGCCGCCAGCTCCTCCGATTCCACGGAGTTGGCTGCGTCGCGGCAGCTACGCCATCAACTGCTTCAACACCTGCCCGCCTAAATTGTCCGTCAGCGACACGTCGGCGCCGTTGCGCTTGAAGGTGAGCTTTGTGTGATCGATGCCGAAGAGGTGGAGCAGCGTCGCGTGGTAGTCGTGCTGGTTGACGATGTCCTTCACCGCCTTGTGGCCGAAGTCGTCGGTCTCGCCGTAGGTCAGGCCTGCTTTGAATCCGCCGCCGGCGACCCACATGGAAAAGCCGTAGGTGTTGTGATCGCGCCCGACCACGTTTCGACTTCCCTCGTATTGAATCACGGGGAGACGTCCCATTTCTCCGCCCCAATGCACGACGGTGGAGTCGAGCAGGCCGCGCTGCTTGAGATCCGTGACGAGACCCGCCGCACCTTTGTCCACGTATTTGCAGGCCGCGGGCAGACTGCCGAAGATGGCCTTGTGGTGGTCCCACGTCTGGTTGCCGGTGTAGAGCTGCACAAAGCGCACGCCGCGCTCCACGAGCCGCCGGGCGATGAGGCAGCGCGTGCCGAACTCTGCCGTCGCGGGATCGTCGATGCCGTAGAGTTTTTTCGTCGCCTCACTTTCGCCGCTGATGTCGAGGACTTCCTTTGCGGCGGTCTGCAGCTTGGCGGCGAGCGTGTAGCTGGCGATGCGCGCTTCGAGGTCGCTCTCGCCGGGATGCCGATCGAGGTGCTCGTGATTGAGTCGATCGAGAAAACCGAGGTAGTTGCTCTGCGCTTCGCCGCGCAGATACGGCGCGGGATCGAGATTGGGAATGCGCGGCTCGGTGGAACGCGCGGCGGTGCCTTGGTAGATGGAAGGCAGCCAGCCATTGCTCCAGTTTTCGACGCCGAGGACCGGCAGCCCGCGTGGATCGGTGAGCGCGACGAAGGCCGGCAATTCCTGCGACTCCGTGCCGAGCCCGTAAGTAATCCAGCTCCCGAGCGTGGGCCGGCCGCCGGTGCTGCGTCCATTTTGCAAAGCGTAGATGGCCTGGCCGTGATTGTTCACGCCGGTCTGCATTCCGCGCAGCAGCACCACGTCATCGACGATGCCGGCAAAGTGCGGAAGCAATTCGCTGACTTCGGTGCCGCACTGTCCGTGCTTTTGAAACTTCCACGGGCTGGCGAGAAGCTTGGTGCTGGCGTGCGCGGAGTCGTCGTACTTGATGTCGCCGGTGAATTTCTGGCCGTCGCGTTTGTCGAGCTCCGGCTTGGGATCGAAGAGATCGACCTGGCTGGGACCGCCCTGCATGAACATGGAAATCATCGCCCGCGCGCGCGGTGGAAACTGCGGCTTCTTCGGCAGCAGATCGTAGTGGTGCTGCTCGAGCTCGGGCTTGGCGGGCTCGGCGAGAAGCCCGTCTTGTTTCAAGAGCCACGCGAGGCCCACGGCGCCGAGATTGAAGCCGGAGCCGGCGAGGAAATGGCGGCGGCTAAGGCAGCCGTGTGAGTGGGTGTTCATGGGAAAAGAGAAGGCGATGCGGCGCGGAGATTTCCGGGGAGCGCGTGCGTCCCGCGTGCTGGTCGCGGCGTCCCGCTGCGACGAACTTTCGAAATGCGTCGGGTCCGGCAAGAGCTCCGCACCTTGGAAATAGACCGGTCGGTCTGCTCGAAAAGAAGCGTCTGTCTGCGGTCCGGTTCGTCTCGAAAGTCCGCGTCGGCGGGACGCCGACGCCGGCACGCGGGACGCGTGCGCTCCTCGGAATTCCGCGCTCCGCGCTCAGTCCACATACAGAAATTGATTCGAGGTCAGCAGCGCCTGGCACAGGGTCGTCAACGCTTGCAGCGGCGGCTCGGCGGGTGGCGCTTCCTTGCCTTTCGCGGGCGCGGCGAGCTTGGTCGGGTGTGCTTGGAAATACGCGGTCTGTCTTGCGAGGAAGTCGGTCGAAGATTTGATCTCGGAATCCGACGGCGTGTTGCTGAAGGCCAGCAACCACGCGCGCTTAACCTCCGCCACCAGATCGGCGCCGGCTTCCCGCACGAGGCGCTCTGCGAGATGCTTTGACTGCGTGAGCGTGAACTCGCCGTTCATCATCGCCAATGATTGGGGCGCGACGGTCGAGATGTTGCGCGCCTCGCAATTCGGCTCCATTCGCGGGAGATCAAAAGTCTCGAGCATCCCGAGCGGTTTGCTGCGGCGCTCCTGCACGTACACGCTGCGGCGAAACTCCTCGCCGTTAAGCGCCACGAATTTTCCGGAGGGCCGGCCCGCGGTGTCGTTGGTATCCACGCCGATGACGATCTGCCCGTCTTCGTCGGTCTTTACCGGCACGGGCGCGCCGAACATTTTCGGATTCATTTTCCCCGAAGCCACGAGCATCGCGTCGCGGATCGTCTCGGCCTCGAGCCGGCGCGAGTTCATGCGGCCCAGCAAATGGTTGTCGGGATCGATCCGTTCTTTCTCCGCGTCGCGCGCCGAGGTTTGCCGATAAACGGTCGAGGTGAGAATGAGCCGGTGCATCTGCTTGAGGCTCCAGCCCTGCGCCACAAATTCGCTCGCCAGCCAGTCGAGCAATTCTGGATGCGTGGGCCGCTCACCGAGATGCCCGAAGTCGCCGAGCGATCCCACGATGCCGCGGCCAAAATGATGATGCCAGACGCGGTTCACCAGCACGCGCGTGGTGAGCGGATGTTTCCCGTCGGTGAGGCTCTGGGCGAGCGCGAGGCGGCGTCCGCTGGTCGGCAACGCGCTCGCTTTTTCCGGAATCGTGGTCGGATGAAAAGCAGCGAGCACCGTGAGCTCGCCGGGCTCCACGGCATCGCGCGGCTGGAGCGGATCGCCGCGTTGAAAGAGGAAGGTCTTGGGCAACGGCGCGGCAGGCACTTCGCTCAACACGGGAATGAATTGCTCGACCGGCTTACGCTTGCGGATCTCGGCGGCCTGCTCGGCGAACTTCTGCAGCTCCTCCTTGTGCCGCGTGTTGTAAGTGCGGTCGTAAAGGTAGAGCGAACCGGGGCTGAGCTGATTCACCGTCGGGTGCTCTTTCAGCAGCTTGAGTTGCTCGGGCGTCCGCTTTTTCACGTCCGTCTTGTAAGCCTGGCGCAACGGTTCGCGCAGTTCCTCGGGCTTTTTCTCCAGCTCCCAGCCGAGCACTTTCTCGATGAAGCCGTCCTGCATTTTCAACCGCTCATCGTCGATGACCTTCGCCTCCTTCTCGACCTCGGCCGCTTTTGCGCGCTCGGCATCCGTCATCAGCGAGACGAGCCGCGCGCCAGGCCCGCGCCACTTTTCGGCATCGAGAGCCGGCTCAAAGATCGCGCGCATCCGGTAGTAATCCGCCTGCGGGATGGGATCGTGTTTGTGCTCGTGGCATTGCGCGCAACCGACCGTCATGCCGAGCAGCGAGGACGAGACGACCTTGATGGTCTCCGCCACCACCGCGTTGCGCGTGGTCTTCTGCTCGCTGGTCGCCGCGCCCGCGGTGCCGTCGGGCACCATGCGCAGGAAGGCCGTCGCGGTGAGCTTGTCGGTCTGCTCGGGCGTCAAATGCTTGTATGGCTGCGGCACCATCTCGTCGCCGGCGAGTTGCTCGCGGATGAATTGGTCGAAGGGCTTGTCCGCATTCAACGAGCGGATGACGTAGTCGCGGTACTTGTAAGCCCACGGCCGCACCGGATCGGCTTCGTTGTAACCATCGGAGTCCGCGTAGCCCGCCACGTCCAGCCAGTGCCGGCCCCAGCGCTCGCCGTAATGCGGCGAAGCCAGCGCGCGCTCAACCATGCGCTCGTAGGCATCGGGCGCTTCGTCGGCGAGAAAGGTCGCGGTTTCCTCCGGCGTCGGCGGCAGGCCGGTGAGATCGAGCATCACGCGCCGCAACAGCGTGGGCTTGTCCGCCTCGGGGTTGAAACTCAGCCCTTCTGCTTCGAGTCGCGCGAGGATGAAAGAGTCGATGGGATTTCGGATTTCAGATTTCAGATTTTGAACCTTCGGCGCCGCCGGCCGCTTGATCGGCTGGAAGGCCCAGAACTCGCGATCCTCCTCGGTGATCCACACCTTCGGCACCTCCTGCGGTTCCGCGCGCGCCGTCTTCGCGCCTTGTGCGATCCACTGCTCGAGGGTCGCGATCTCCACCGCGGGCAATGGCTTTCCCTTCTTCGGCATCTCGCCTTCGCGCACGAGCTTGATCATCTCGCTGTCCTCCGGCTTGCCCGGCACGAGGGCCACAGCCTTGTCGTCCCCGTGCGGCTCGACGAGAAACCGGCGCAGCCGCACATCGAGATCGCCCTTCAGCTTCGCGCCTTCGCCGTGGCACTGGAAGCAGCGGTGCTTGAGGATGGGCCGCACGTCGCGCTCGAAAGTGAGCGCACGCGTTTCGCCTCGCGCGATCACTGCCGAACAAACGAGAGCCGCGAACGCGGAGTAGATGGAAGACGGAGCCATGCGCCGTGATTGACCGCGCTTCGCGCATGTTCCTTAGCCGTTGCAACGGGAAGAAATTCCGCGCTCCGCGGATGGGGGGGGATTCGAACCCCCGGTGCCGGTAAAGGCACACACGCTTTCCAGGCGTGCACAATAGACCGCTCTGTCACCCATCCCTCTTCGCAAGCGGGCCACGAAGGTGCCTTCGGCGCATGCTTCCCGCAAGCCTCGATCCTCTCGACTTTCTCCAGCAGCACATGCCGGCCATCAGAGCGCTTTCTCGATGGATTGGGTCACGGCGTCGAGCCACCAGCGCAATCCCGAAGCAGCTTCGCGTCGCGCGGCTCGATCGCAGGCAGCGCTGGGGAGCCGAGGCGCACGAGGCTGCGCGCGGCGGCTTCGCGCTGGTCGAGGTCGTCGGCGGCGAGCTGGGCGAGGAGCTTGTGGAGCAATGCGGCCGTCTCAAATTCCACGCGGAACGAAACACTGGCGCCCGCGGGGTCGGGCGTGAGGTCGGCATTCCACGCGCGGACTTCGAGCCGATGCTCGCCGGCGGCGAGGGCTTGCACGCGGAGTTCGCCGCCATCGCGCGCGAGCTGCCACGCGCCCTCATCGACGCGCCAGGTGAACCACGCGCCCTCCGCTGGCTCCGCACCGAGCGCAATGCGCGCGGAGTCATCGCGGACTTCCAGCAATCGCGCGGTGGTGCGCGGCGCGGGCAGGCGCGGGTGGATGAAGACGTGCTCGACTCTCCCAACCCCGAAAAACTCACTTTTGGACAAGAGCGCGTGGCCAACGCTGTCGGCGAGAGCGGTGTGGATCTCGCCGCCAAGTTGGAAGGGATTGCTTTCCGCCGCCGAGAAGACGGGGACCGTGCGGCCTCACGCAGTCTTGCACAACTCGACGCGGTCGCGCAGCCACCAGATGACACCAAAACGATCGGTGCCGCCGGAGGCAATGCGCACGTCCCCCGCATCCATCTCCTCGCGTCGCCGCAGTGTGCCCAAGTGCGGCGCGGAAATACCGTCGAGCCGCTTCCATCCCGCGATGCCGTGCCACTGCCATGCCGTGGTCTCGCCGATCGGCAGGCTGAAGCACCCGTCCGGCGCGAAAAAGGGAGTGCCCGCCAGGCGCCCGTCAGCACCCACAATCTCGGTGAGCTGCCACTTGCGCCACCCGTCGGCTTCGTAAAGCAGGAGAGTGTCGGTCCCCACAAAGGCGCCGATGCGTCCGTCTCCGCTGAAGGCCGGTTCGTAGAAGGGATACTGGGGAACGGTGAGTTTCACGCCGCGCGGCAGTTGGGAGTGCAGCGCCTCCTGGAAGCTGGGGAACACGCGCCAATCGCCAGTCGCGAAATCGCAGATCGCCGTCTGCCCTTCCTCCACAGGCAGCAGCCAGCCGCGATCGCGATCGTCGGCGGAAAAGCCGGCATGGCCCATCTCGAGCCCGGGCGGAGTCGGAGAGTCAATCCACTTCGCACCTTCCCATCGCCCGAATGTGCCATCGAGTCGGTTGCACCAGATGCGGCCGCGTGCGTCCTGCAATGCTTGACCGAGGGTTGCGATCGTTTCCCAGCGGTCTAGCTCCGGCACCGCGGGCGCTTCCGCCGGCCAGAGGCACGAGCTTCCCTCGTAACGGCCGAGCAATAGCATGCGGTCGCCATCCACCTCAGTCATTTGGCCGACGCTCTGTAGTGGAAAGACACGCGGCAGTGCAAGACGGCGCGGCTTGTCCTCCGGCGCAGCGGGAAAAAACCACGGCGGTCCCTGGTCGCTGCCAAGAAATAAGCCCGTCGTCGTTCGCAACCCCGGGCGCGGTGGAAGAGCCGGATCCTTGTCGAGACCATCGTGAATTTTGCTCCAGCTCCCGTCCGCGCGTTTCCACAGGACACAGACGGGCTTGGACCCATCGTAGTGGCGGGTCATGGAAATGTACACATGACTTTGGACCGGAAAAACGCGGCCCGGTCCGTAGCTTGTGGGCTGCGGCGTGGTGACAGCGAACCACGCAGTCCCGTCATGAAAGAGTTGCTCGGTATATGGAATGCCTCGGGGTTTTCCATCGCCTCGAGCTTTGCGGAATCCGTCGGCAGGAGCCAAAGGCCACGGCCGGGAAAGAGGATGCCGAGGCGATGCTCATCCCAAGAGACGATTTGGGTGACTATGGGCTCCTCTTTGCCGAAGTGGAAAAGTTCATCGGCTTGGCCTGTCCGCCAGCGAACGATTCCGTCGAAGTGCCGCCTCCAACTTTCGGGTTGCCATTCCTGACTCCAAAGCCAGATGTCCCCCGTCGCATCTTCGACGGCACGGATCGGCGAATAGTCCGAAGCCGGCGTGGCGTCCTGCGGTCTCTTCGGTGTGAGGAAGGAGCCCTCCGCCAGCTTCACGATGAAAGGCGCCTCTTCATCTGGCGTGAGCAGTGCGAGCGTGCGCCCGCTCTCGGTGATGACGGCCGAGCCATTCTTGAGTCCGAGCAGCGTGGGCTCCTTTAACTGCGCGTGAAACTTTGCCCACACGCGCGATTGCTTCGCGCGATGGCGCGTGACCACCCAGCCGTCCTCGGCCTCGCTGCGATCTTCCCAAAGACATGCCACGTCGCCACCGGGCAATGTGACGAGCGACACGGGCCGGCAACGTTCGCTCAAACCCGGAACGGCGTGCGAAACCCAGCGCAGGCCTTCGAGAGTGGCGATCGTGTTTCCTTGCTCCGAGGAGATGCTCCACACCGTGGCGTCGCGATCGCGAGCGGCGGCGTTGCACTTTCCCTCGACCATGATGCCCGGGCCGGCAGCGAGGCCGTGGGCTGCAAACCCAAGCCAGCAAAGGAATGGAAGGCAACGGCGGCTCACCATGAGTAGTGCACGGTGTAACTCACCGCGCGTTCTTCATCCACCTTGAGCGGAATGCGGAACTCGATGGTCTGCGCGTCGGTCTTGAGGAAGGTGTTGGAAGACTCGCGGATTTCCCAATTTGTCCAGCGGTAGAGATGTTCGACCACCTGAATTTCGGCGGTTTCTTTTTTGTGGTTGCGCAGTTTGAGCTCGAAGGATTCGTCCATCCAGTGGTTCGAGCTGTCGCGCTTGAAGGTCGTGCGCCGGCGCTCGCCCACGAGGTCGAAGGCGTTGCCAGTGTAGAGCCGGAGCCGTTCGTCCTTCGGTGTGTGATCGATCGCGTTCTCGCCCACGAATTGCAGCCGCCCAGCGTCGTCCTGCCGGTAGAAGCGCACGCCGCCGCGCGGCAGCGGGATGCCGAGATGGTTGGCCTCGGAGTTCTTGATCTCGCGCATCACCCACACTTTGGAATTGCTCTGGGTGCCGTATTCGTCGCTGCCGCGGATGTTCTCGAGGTTCTCGCTGCGCCATCGGTTGGCGTCAATCTTGACGCCGTCATAGACAAAGATGCGCTCGGCTTTCACGCCGGTGGCGCGCACAAATTCCACCTGCTTGGTCTCGCGATCGTGCAGCGTGGTCGCCAGCGGCAAGGTGTAGAGATGGTATTCGTCGAAAGATTTCTCGGTGACTTGCGGGGCGCTCCTCGCGGCACTCGCTGGTTCATCCGTGTTTGCATACAACCGCCGAATCTCATCTCCACGCCTCCGCTTCGCGACATCGCCCGCCATGAGTTGAATGCGCGCATCGCGGAATGTCTTCCCACTTTGATTGTCCATCGTGACCCAGCCGATGAGATCGAGCGTGTCGCCTTTTTCCGGCGCGACCGCATTGTAGCTGGCTTCCCAGCTCATGCCGCTGGTGACGTAACACAAATCTGCATCGAGCTTTGCTGCGGCCTCCGCGTGGAGTCGCCACTCGATGGTGGGCTTGAGGATCGTGTCGTCGCCGAGCGCGGGAAAGAGCGGCTCGCCCGGCAGGCTGAAACGCAACTGCCCCTCGACCTCGACGATGGGCTGCGCCACGCCGGTGTTGCCGTAAGCCATCGCCATCTGGTTCTGGTAATACTCCTGGCCGTAGCGCTGCATCGCCGCCTGCGAATGCGGCACGTAGCCACTGCGGATGATTTTGCCTTTGACCACGCGATCCGGCTTGTTGGGCTCGCGTACGAGCAACTCGATCTCCTTCCCCTCGTGCAGCGAAAGGAGCAGACCCGCCGACACAGGATCGGCCCGATAGTTTTGCTCGAGGATGTGAAGGTTCACGACGCTCTTCGGATCGCGCAGGATCACCGAGTCCGGCTCGAGGTGCGCGGTGGTCTCGGTGAAGCGCGCACTATTCGCGCCGGCTTTGAGATCGAGCGGCACCACATCGCGCACCACGGCGAAGTTCTGGTTGTAGATGGTGAGGGAGGGATCGGCGCTCGCCGCCAACGGCAGCAGCGCCGCAAGGGCGAGAGAGCGGGTGTTCATGGCGCGAGCCTACGCTCCACGCCGCATGGGCAAAAGTCTTGAGCGAAAAAGAAAGACGCGGCCAGCGCTCACTCAGCCGGAACGATGCGGTGGCGCGGCCGAGCGCGTAGCGCGTAGCGCGGACGCCCCCGTCCGCATTTGTCCGACGGGCGCCTCG
>JBBRXP010000187.1:0-11601 GCA_038238555.1 Chthoniobacterales bacterium
AGTCTTCGCGCTTCCCAGCATCGCTGCCGAGCCGGGTGCATCGCACGCGCTCACGATCGACGGCACGCGCTTCCTGCTCGATGGGCGACCGTTTCTTTTTACCGGCGTCAGTTTCTTCAACGCGATTTACAACCCGGCGTTCAACAAGTCGTCCGCCGAGCGCAGGCAGTGGCTCGCGAAGTTTCGGCGATACGGCATCAACGTCCTCCGCATCTGGGCGCAGTGGGACAGCAAGCGCGGCTTTGTGGATGCCACTCCGCAGTCCACGCTCTGGCAGTCCGATGGCGGGCTGAACGACGCGCCGCTCGCCACGCTCAAGGCCATCGTCACCGACGCGGGGGAAGCGGGCATGGTCGTGCAGCTTTGCCTCTTCGCGCAGGAGAGTTTCGGCGAAGGCACGAAGCTGGAGCCGACGGCGCAGGACAAGGCGGTCGCCACGTTGACGCGTGAGTTGCTGCCGTCTCCCAATCTCGCGTTCCAAATCTGGAATGAAAAATCGCTGCGCACGGTGGAACTCGTGCGCGTCATCAAGGGCGTGGATGCGCGGCGGCTGGTGACCAGTTCGCCGGGCGTCGCGGGCGTGCTCGGCAGCGACGAGGAAAACGCGGCGCTCGATTACCTCACGCCGCACACGAGCCGCCAGGGCAAGGGGCGTCCGTGGGAACTCGCGCCGCGCGAACTCGCCGGACTGCTCGCGAAATTCCACAAGCCCGTGGTGGACGACGAACCGGCGCGCAACGGCACGCCGCAGTTCGGTGGTCCGAAGGTGGCGACCTCGCCGACCGACCACATATTGCAAATCCACGCGGTCTGGCAGCTCGGCGGCTACGTCGTCTATCATCACGACATGTTTCAGACCGGCTACGGCACGCCCGCGTGCCCGCCCAGCGGCGTGCCGGACCCGGAGTTCAGCCAGTATCATCGCGCGGTATTTGAATTTCTCGCGCAGCGCGAGCGTTTCTGGCCGAAGCCCGGAGCGGATGGCAAACCGGCGAAGACAAAGTGATTTTGACTCCCCCTAATGATGAAAACTCCAGTCGCCCTGCTCGCCGCCTTGTTGTGGTCCACCTTCGCCTTCGCCACCGAGCCGCTGCCGCGATTGCGCGTGAGCGACAATCACCGTTTTCTCGTTACGCGGGATGGCCGACCATTTTTCTACCTCGGTGACACGGCGTGGGAGTTATTTCACCGACTCAATCGCGAGGACGCACAGCTTTATCTACAGAACCGCGCGGACAAGGGCTTCACCGTAATTCAGGCCGTCGCGCTCGCGGAGCTGGATGGGCTGAACACGCCCAATGTCTACGGGCATCGTCCGTTCGTGGACAATGACCCGGCGCGGCCCGGCGTGAAGGACGGTGCGGGCAACGACTACTGGGACCATGTGGATTTCATCGTCACCGAGGCGAACCGGCGAGGGCTCTATCTCGGCTTTTTGCCGACGTGGGGCGACAAGTGGAATGGCGGCAAAGGCGCCGGGCCGGAAATTTTCACGCCGGAAAAGGCGGAGACCTACGGCGCGTGGCTCGGCGCGCGATACAAGGACGCGGGACTCATCTGGATTCTCGGCGGCGACCGCGCGGTCGAAACGGAACGGCACAAGGAAATCATCCGCGCGATGGCGCGCGGCCTGCGCCGGGGCGACGGCGGCGCGCATCTCATCACGTTTCATCCGCGCGGCGGCAGCGGCTCGGCGGAAATTTTCCACGACGAGCCGTGGCTGGATTTCAACATGCGGCAGAACGGCCACGTCGCGGAGTTCAACCCGCGCTACGCCACCACGCGCGCCGACTACGAACGCACACCCGCCAAGCCCGTGCTCGATGCCGAACCGATTTACGAGGACCATCCCGTCTCATTCAAGGCCGCCGACTTCGGGCACTCGACCGCGAGCGACGTGCGGCGTCCAGTGTATTGGGATTTGTTTGGCGGCGCGTGCGGGCATACTTACGGGCATCATTCCGTGTGGCAGATGTGGGCGCCACCGCTCGCGCCGAAGAACAATCCGCTGCTGCCGTGGACTGCCGCGATGGACCAGCCCGGCGCGGCGCAGATGCAGCACGCAAAAAACCTCCTGCTCTCACGCCCTTACCTCACTCGCATCCCCGACGATTCCGTCATCGTCGAGAGCGATGTGAAGACCGCGGTGCCCGGCGCGGGCCGGTATCGCTTCATCGCCACGCGCGACAGCGCAGGCAGCTACGCGGTGGTCTATGCGCCCATCGGTCGCGCGTTCAAAGTTCGGATGGACAAAATCACCGGCGTGCGGGTGAAAGCGTGGTGGTTCAATCCGCGCGACGGCGCGGCGAGCGTCATCGGTGAATTTTCCAACACCGGGGAGCGCGAATTCATCTCGCCGGACCGCAACGAAGACCGTGACTGGATTCTCGTGCTCGACGACGCGGCAAAAAATTTCCCGCCGCCGGGCAAAGAAAAACTGGCGGACTGAACCGCCTCAACTCAACCCCACTGCACTCCATGAAACAAAACATCCTCATCGGCTGCGCGCTGCTCGCGACGCTGTGCGTTCGCAGCCACGCGGCGGACGCCAACCCGCACATCGGCTCCGGCTTGAAGCGCCTGCTTTACGTGGCCGACGACCAGGCGGGCGAAATCAAGCTCTACGACATTGACCGCCGGCATGAGTTCGTGCGCGCACTCAAGATTCCCGCGACGCGTGTGCGCGGCCTCTCGGCGCACGCGGCGACTGGGCGGCTCTTTTTCAGCGACGACCCGTCGAACTCCGTCGGCGCCTACGACTTCATCCACGAAAAAATAATCTGGCAGGTGAACGTGAACAAGTTCGGCGGAAAATTTCCCGACCGGCTCAACGTGACGCTCGATGGCCGCGCGCTCTATGTGCCCTGCAAGCAGAGCGACAAGCAGCTCGTGCTCGACGCGGCCACGGGCGCGCGACTCGCGGAGTTTGCGATGACGAGGGATCCGCACAACACCTTCATCGGCGAGCAGGGGCGCTACGTGTATTGCTCCGCGCGCAGCGGCGGGCCGCTTTACCTCGCCGACCCGCTGACCCATCAAGTCGTGAAAACCATCGGCCCGTTCAGCGGCCCCATCCGTCCCTTCTCGGTGAATGAAAGCGAGACCCTTTTCTTTGCCAACATCACCAAGCTGTCGGGCTTCGGTGTCGGCGACATCGCCACCGGCAAGGTCGTTTGCGAAGTAACTCATGAGGTGCCGGCGGAGCGGCGCGCGCATCCCTCCGCCGCGACGCCATTGCCGCACGGCGACCAGCCCTTGAGCCACGGCCTCGCGGTGCGGCCCGGCTCGAAGGAAGTGTGGTTCCTCGATGACGCCTGGGGCTACCTCTATGTCTTCGACATCACGACGATGCCGCCGCGCCATCTTGCCGATGTGCCACTGTTCGACGACATCGCGCAGACCGTCGGGCCGGCGCATAATCGCTGGGTGTCCTTCAGCATTGACGGCAAATACTGCTACACGCCGACGCGCATCATTGACGCGGACGCGCGCAAAGTCGTCGGAAATTTGGCGGACAGCGAGAAGCTTGTGGAAATTGATTTCCAGGACGGCGTGCCCGTGCGCGTCAGCGGGCAGAACGGCGGCGTCTATCCAGCGGTGCCCGCGAATAAATGAACTGCTGCCATTCAGTTGAAATTCCATTCAACAATTCTGGAAATAGAAACCAGACCACCACCATGAAACCCCTCTGCTGCCTCCTCGCCACTGCGCTCGTCTCCACCGCGCTCGCGGGGGACAAACCCAACGTCCTCTTCATCGCCGTCGATGACCTGCGGCCCGAGTTCGGCGCTTACGGCGCCGACTACGTGAAGAGTCCAAACCTCGACCGGCTCGCGAAGTCGGGCATCACGTTTGGCCGCGCGTATTGCCAGCAGGCCGTCTGCTCGCCCACGCGCTCCAGCCTCATGACCGGCACGCGCCCCGACACCACGAAGGTCTGGGATCTCAACACACATTTCCGCAAGGCGCTGCCCAACGTCGTGACGCTCGCCCAGCATTTCAAAAACAACGGCTATTTCGTGCAGGGCATGGGCAAAATCTATCACGGCGGCTACGACGACCCGGTGACCTGGTCCGTGCCGTGGCAGCGCCCCAATGCGCCGACTTACGCGCTCAAGGAAAATCTCACCGGCGAAGCACCCGCGCTCACTGCCGAGCCGGACGCCGCGCCGAAAAAGGGCGGAAAAAAGGGAGCCGAAAAAAGGAAGGACGCCACACCGCCCGGTTCGCGCGGCCCGGCCTTCGAGGGCGCAGAGGTGCCGGATGACACTTTCGTGGATGGCAAAATCGCCGACCTCGCCGTGACCACGCTGCGCGACATCAGCAAAAAGAAGGAGCCGTTTTTCCTCGCCGTCGGTTTCGCGCGCCCGCACCTGCCCTTCGTCTCACCGAAAAAATACTGGGACCTCTACGACCCCGCGACCCTCGCGCTCGCGCCGAACAAATTCCGCCCGAAGGACGCGCCCGATTACGCCATCGTCCCCGGCGGCGAGCTGCGCGCCTATCGCGGCATCCCCGGCGGCTCCATCCCCGACGACCTCGCGCGCCAGCTCAAGCACGGCTACTACGCCGCCATCAGCTACATGGACGCGCAGCTCGGCAAAGTGCTCGACGAACTCGACCGCCTCGGCCTCGCCAAGAACACCATCGTCGTCCTCTGGGGCGACCACGGCTGGAAGCTGGGCGAGCACGACGCCTGGGTGCAAACACACCAACTGCGAGAACGACACCCACGCCGCGCTGCTGCTCTCCGCGCCCGGCCTGAAACACGCCGGCGCGCGCACCGATTCCCTCGTCGAGTTTGTGGACATCTACCCCACGCTAGCCGACCTCGCCGGCCTCCCGCTGCCCGCGCACCTCGAGGGCCTGAGCTTCAAGCCGCTGCTCGAAAATTCCGCGCGCCCATGGAAGCAGGCCGCGTTCAGCCAATACCCGCGCGCCAACGCTGGCCAGCAGCTCATGGGCTACGCAATGCGCACCGAGCGCCACCGCTTCGTCGTCTGGGTCGCACGCGACGACCACACGAAAATCGACGCCATTGAACTCTACGACCACGCGACCGACCCGCAGGAAAACATCAATCTCGCCAGACTCCCGGACCACGCCGCGCTCGTCGAAAAACTCATGGCGCAGTGGAAAGCCGGCTGGCGCGGGGCGCTGCCGAAATAATCCTCCATGCATCCAGCGAGCATGAAAAACTCTCTCACCCTCACCGTCGCCCTGCTAGCCACTTTCTGCTGTGCCGCGCTCGCCTTTGCCGACGAACCGCTGCCGCGACTGCATGTGAGCGACAACGGGCGCTGGCTCGTGAACGCGGAGGGCGCGCCGGTTTTCCTGCTCTGCGATACCGCGTGGAGTCTCGACATGCGCGCGAGCCGCGAGGACGCGGAGATGTATCTGCGAGCACGCCGCTCGCAGGGGTTCAACGCTGTGACCTTCGTGCTCTTCACGCCGGGCAAAAACGAACTCGCGGAGGCGCTCACGAATGCTTCCGGCCACGCGCCTTTCAAAATCGTGAACGGCCAGCCCAACCCGGCGCAGCCCGATGTGCGGCCCGGCGCGGAAGACGACTTTTGGGATGACGTGGACTGGCTCGTTGCCACCACGAAACGGCTCGGGCTTTACGCCATTGTGCTGCCGACGTGGGGCAGCGGAATTGCCGGTGCTTACAATGGAACGTCCGATGCGGGGCAGGTCTTCGATGAGCAAAGCGCGCGCGCCTTCGGACGCTGGCTCGGCGCGCGCTACAGGGACGAGCCGCATCTGCTGTGGATGCTCGGCGGTGACCGCTCGGCGATGTATGAAAAGCCGCCGCACGACTATCGGCCGGTCTTCCGCGCGATGGCCGCCGGATTGCACGAGGCCGCTCCGGCATCGCTGCTGAGCTACCATCCGGCGAAACGTGCGTTGCAGTCCGGCGACTGGTTTCACGAGGACGCGTGGCTCGGTTTCAATTCGATCCAGCAGTGGCCCGAGGACCAGCTCGCCTCCATCACCCGCGACTGGAATCGCACCCCGCCGAAACCGACCTGGATTTTTGAGGGACGTTACGAGGGATATTGGAAAAACAACTACAAGCCCGAGCAATGGGGCGAGTGGCAGGTGCGGCAGCAGGCATGGCAGACGGTGTTCGCCGGCGCGTTCGGCCACACCTACGGCCACGAGCGCGTCTTCGGCTTTGGCAAGGACGGCTGGGATTGGAAAAAGGAACTCGCCGCGCCCGGCGCGAACCAACTCGGGCATCTGGCGAAGCTCATGTCCTCGTGGAGCAAGGACGACTATCTCTCCCGCGTGCCCGACCAGTCGCTGCTCGATGGCGATGAAGGCAAAGCCGGGCGCCTGACTTCCGATCGCCTCACCGCTACGCGCAACGGCGCGAGCACGCGGGCGATGATTTACAGCGCCAATGGCCGCGCCATCCGCGTGAAAATGGAACGCCTCGCCGGTGCGACCATGCAGGCGATGTGGTTCAATCCGCTCACCGGAAACTGGAGCGCAAACGGCGCGGAGTTCACCGCGCCCGCGCCCTTCGCGAAAGACATCGCCAGCGGAAAGAATGCGCCCGTCCGCGAGTTCACGCCACCGACCAGCGGCGACGGCTGCGACTGGGTGCTCGTGCTTTCTCCCAAGCAACCATGAAACCTTCCCATCAGTCAGCGCCTATGATGAAAACCGGATTCGCCATTCCCTTCACGCCACTTTTCCCCGCGTTCTTCCTGAAATACCTGACCGTCCCATGAAACATATCGTCCTCCTCAGCACGCTCGTGTTCCTTTCCCTGCCCGCTTTCGGCGCGCCGGAAACCGTTCCGCAGCGGGCTTTGCCCCAAACCACGATCCGGCTCGATCCCCAACGCGACCGGGGTGCCATTTCGCCCCTGGTTTACGGGACGAACCATCGCTACAACGGCGACGCGACGGGGAACGTGGGACGCGGCCCGCGGAAGAATGCAACCCGCCTTTAACCGCAATCACCGCGAGGCGGGTCTCAAATCCATTCGCTATCCCGGCGGGACCGTCGCCAGCACGTTCGAGTGGAAGCACGCCATCGGCCCGGTCGAGTCGCGCCGCAAAATCCAACCGGCGCAGGGCACCAAGCCCGGAGGAGGCGGGCCGCAAGTCGCCACTTGGGGCGTCGATGAAGCCGCGCGCTGGTGCGAGGAAAACCAGGTCGAGTTGGTTTATATGTATGGCATCGGCGCGCCCAACTCGAACCCGCAGGACGCCGCTGATCTGGTGGAGTATCTCAACGCACCCCTCGGCCAGAACCGCAACGGCGGGATTGATTGGGCACAACAGCGCGCCGATAACGGGCATCCTGCGCCCTACAAGATTCGCTTTTTCGAGATAGCCAACGAAGCGGACGGCCCGAACACGGTGCAACGTTACTGGCTCGACGCCGTGGATACCGACGCCAATCGCGCCAAGCGCAACCTGCCGATGATGCCACAGCGCCACTCCTACGCGCCCGAGTTCTGCTTTGGCAACATCATCCGCTATGACCAACAGCCGGTCACGACCGGCGACGACCTGCGCGACGTGGCGGCGATCTCGGATGGCCAGCCGAACCAGCGCAAGGTCATCCGCTATTATCCCGTGTTGCCTGAATCAGTGCAGGTGTTCGTCGGCGACCAGATGTGGCAAAGCGTGCCTGACCTCACCCGCGCCACGGGCCTCGTCTATCAACTCAACGCTGCAACCGGTGAACTGCGCTTTGGCGATGGCACGCACGGCGCGATTCCCCAAGGGCAGGCCGATCACCGCGACCTACCGCGCGCCGCGCGCCGGTTTCGTGGATTACTATCCGGCGATGAAGGCGGTTGACCCCGACATCCGCATCTTCGCCGGTTTCGAGTCGCCCAACATCATCAAGGAGATGGGCGACAAGCATCCGTATGACGGCATCGTGGTTCACCCTTACTCGTGCCCGAAGCGCTGCTGGTAACGCCCCGTCATCAAGCCCGCCCGGGTCGGGCTGCAAAACGGATGCGACACATAGCCGCTCGTGCAGCGCACGCCGGATTTTGCCAGCGCATCGAGGTGCGGCGTGGCGATGTCCTTGCCGCCCTGGAAGCCGGTGTCCGCATTGCCCATGTCATCGGCCACGATGAAAATGATGTTCGGTTTGTTCGCGGGCGCGGTGGCAATGGCGAACGCGGACGCGCTCAAGCCAACGACCGCGAGTAATTTCAGCAGAGTGATGGTGAGAGGGAGTTTGGATTTCATGCTGAGTCTGCCGTAAAAGAAGAGATCCCACCCTGCGTGGCGCCGGCAGGGAGCGAGGCGGAGACCAATGCGATGGTGGCTTTAATAAGGGTCGCGGCGATTCGGAAGTCGGCTCAGTTCGCCACCGCTTTCTTGTTCTTTTTGTTCGCCGGCTTGTCCTTCTTTCCTCTGGCGCCGGGGGCGGATTTGTTTTCCGCTGGGATCCACTTCGCGAGTTCCGCTTTCAGCGCGGCGTGCTCCGTGTGCTGCGCGAGGTTCGTCCACTCGTGCGGGTCGGCGTCGTGATCGTAAAGTTCCTCGCCGCCGTCGGCGTAGCGGATGTAACGCCAGCGCTCATCGCGCACGGCGTGGCTGCCGGGCTTGAAAGTGCTGACGGCGGGCTGCGCCCACGCGGACTTCGGATCGGCGAGCAGGGGCTTGATGCTCACGCCTTCGAGATGCGGCGGAAGCGCGACGCCGCACACGTCGCAGAGCGTGGGATAGACGGACATGAAATCCACGGTGCGTTCGCACATTCCACCGGGCCGAGTGATGCCCGGCACGCACCAGATCAGCGGCGCGCGCGTGGCTTCCTCCCACAGCGTTTGTTTGCGCCAGTGCTCTTTCTCGCCGTGATGCCAGCCGTGGTCGCTCCAAAGCACGACGATGGTGTTGGCGCGATGCGGAGATTTTTCCAACGCATCCAGCAGGCGGCCCACCTGCGCGTCGGTGTAGGCGATGCACGCGAGATAAGCGCGCACGCATTCCTGCCATTTGCCGAGATCGCGGATGGCGGCAAACTCGCCGGGCCTCGCGACCTTTTTTCCCTCGGCGGGAATGTCAGCCAGGTCGTCCGCTTTCAACTCGGGCACCTTGATGTCTTCCAGCTTGAACAAATCGTAATATTTCCGCGGCGCCTGCCACGGGAGATGCGGACGGTGAAATCCGCACGCGAGGAAAAACGGCTGGTCATATTTTTTCCCGAGCTGCGCGACGCCGTAGCTCGCGGTCTGGTAGTCCACGAGTTCTTCCTCCGGTGTGTCCACGGGATGAATGTCATTGCTGCCGATCTGGAAACCGCCGGGCGATTTGCCGGGCTTGAGCGACCAGTCCTCCTTGTCGTTATCTTTCTCCGCATGCTCGTTTGGCACGAAATCGTCCCAGTCTTCTTGCCGCAGCATTTTTCCGTGAAAGATTTTTCCAGCCTCCATCGTGCGCCAGCCTTGCGCATGAAGGTAGCCGGGCAGGGAAGGACGGTCGGCGGGCACGGCCGTGCGCCAGTCGGTGGTGTTAGACATGACGCCGGTCGTGTCCGGGCGCAGCCCCGTGAGCACGGCGGTGCGCGAGGGATTGCACAGCGCATACGCGGTGTAAGAGCGGGTGAATGCAACGCCTGACTTCGCGAGCCGGTCAAGGTTCGGCGTCTTCGCCTGCGGATCGCCGAGGTAGCCGGCCCAGGCGCGCATGTCGTCGATGACGATCATAAGGACGTTGGGCTTTGACTCAGCGGCGGCGATGTATCGCGCCGCAGAGATGGTAAGAAGCGCGGAGAGGAGGAGAGTTTTCATATTTGCTTGGTTGTAGATGAGGGTCTTGCGGGTTGGGGCGTTAGTTCTTGTCCTTCTCTTTCTTCTCCATCCTCGCCTTTAGCTTCTTGCCCGGCTTGGGGCCTCCGTCGTTTGGCTTTGGTTCCGGCATCGTGGCGAGGATGGAGGTGAAACGCTCGCGCGCAGCCTTCACTTCGGGATCGGCCGATCCCGTTACGTTGTTATAGCCGTCGCCGTCGCGATTTTCACCGCAGTCGAAAAACTTTTCGCCCTTGCCGGTGCCGGCGATTTCCAGCAACCAGCGCGCGTCGCGCAGGATGCGCCCGTCTTCGTAATGGGCGTATATCCAGTCGCGATGTTTGTCCGTCTCGCCGCGCAACAGCGGCGCGAGGCTTTTGCCGTCGAAGATCTTGTCCTTCGGCAATTCCACGCCGGCAAACTCCGCGAGCGTGGGCAGGAGGTCGGTCACATCGCCGAGTGCGCGCGAGACCACGCCCCGTTTCACGCCGGGGCCGCGCGCGATGAAGGGGACGCGCGCGCCGAGTTCGGTCGGAGTGCCTTTGCCGTCGCCGCCGGTGCCATTGTCTCCCACGAAAATGACGAGCGTGTTTTCATCAAGGCCATCGGCTTTGAGTGCGGCGAAAAGTTTTCCGACGAGATAGTCGAGATATTCGAGGTTCGACTTCAACCCCGCTGGCCAGCGCGCGCCGGGCTTCGTCGGATCGGGCGTCTCGACGCGCGGCGTGTGCGTGAGCACTGAGGTGTAGTAAATGAAGAACGGCGCGCCGGTGTCCTTGTGCGTGTGCGCGTAGTTGATGACGTAGTCGTTAAAAAAATCCGGGCCAAAATCGTCGGGCGTGGTCGGGAGATACTTGCCGTTCTCGACGATGCACGGCTGCCAGTAGCGCGAGGTGGTATTTTTTTCGCCCTTTTCAAAAGTGGGATGAGTGATGCCGGCCGGGAGATTGTGCGGGTAAGCCCACATCCGGTAGTCGTCGAAACCCGCTTCGTGGATGAGTGTGGGCAGCTCGCCGGAGAGCTGCCACTTGCCCGCGAGCGCGGTCGTATAACCAGCGGACTTGAGGAGCTTGCCATTGGTGAAGTGATTGGCGATGTCCTTCAACGGCGACTTCTTCTCGGGCACCCACGCCCGGTCGCTCATGCCGAGGTAGCCGTTGTGAAATCCGTATTGTCCGGTCATCAGCGCCATGCGCGTGGGAGTGCATTTGGGCATGACGTAAAAAGTCTCCAGGCGCGTCCCCTCGGCGGCCATGCGGTCGATGTTCGGCGTCGTGTATTCCTTATTCCCGTAGCAACTGAATTCCTTCGCGCCGATGTCGTCGGCGAGGATGAGGATGATGTTCGGCTTGCGCGATTCGGCGGCGGTGAGGTGGCCGCCGAGAGACGCAAGGAGGGTGACGAGGAGGATGGTGTGTTTCATGGCGCTGGCGTGGTTGGGAGGTTTTCAACAGGCTGTTAAGCTGGGATCACTCCGTGTTAGGATTGCGTTGGACCTGCACGTTGGGGGATAGCGCTGGTGCCCATTTCGCGGCTTCGGGCAGATGGGCGAGCGCGAACGAGGTGAGGAACGCGAGGAGCGCGACGCTTAGGCTGGGGAGTGCTTTAGCTTTCATGGTTGTCTTCAATTTTGGGAGCGGCGTGGTTTCGTTGCCGGCAGCGGATGCTGAAAGCTCTATCCATCGTTCACCGTCATTCAGTCGGCTTGTCGAACTGCCAGCCTTTCACCTGTCTGCCGTCAGCATCCTTCAGGCGCAGGAACTCAATGTGCATTTCGCCCGGTCCGGCGCTGGGGTCGAGGCGCAAGACTTGAATTGCTTTCTCCACCGGCA
>JBBRXP010000188.1:0-11566 GCA_038238555.1 Chthoniobacterales bacterium
CCGCGTGTTGGTCGCGGTGTCCTCGCCGCGACGAACATCCCGCGACCGAGCGGCACCGGCAAGAGCTCCGCAGCCAGAAGAACCCCGGCACGTTCTCCCGGCGCGGACCCCATGCTGATGCGTCGGCTTCAGAAAGTTCGTCGCAGCGGGACGCCGCGACCAACGCGCGGGACGCGCGTGCTCCCCGGATCTCTCCGTCGCCCATCGTTGAGCACGTCCCGTCCTAATTCGCATCCGACATCGTCACGCTGATGACTTCCTCCGCCGAGGTCATGCCCGAGAGCACCTTTCGAATGCCATCCTCGCGCAAGGTGCGCATGCCCATTTCCCGGGCGCGCTTGCGCAGCTCGAGGGTGGTGGCCTTGCTGTTGACCATGTGGCGCACTTCGTCGTCGATGAGGAAGATTTCGAAGATGCCGGCGCGGCCTTTGTAACCGAGGTGCTTGCAGTTGTCGCAGCCTTTGCCCTTCATCACGTTGGCCTCGCCGAGTTGCGTGTAGTCGATGCCGAGCGCGGAGATTTCACTCTCCGTGAGCTCGTAAGGCTCGCGGCATTTCGGGCAGAGCTTGCGCACGAGCCGCTGCGCCACGATCGCCCGCACGGCCGAGCTCACGAGGAAAGGCTGCACGCCGATATCGACGAGACGCGCGACGGCGCTCGGCGCGTCGTTGGTGTGGAGGGTGGAAAAGACGAGGTGCCCCGTGAGCGAGGCGTTGATGGCGATATTGGCCGTCTCGGCGTCGCGAATCTCGCCGATCATGATGATGTTGGGCGCCTGGCGCAGGATGGAGCGCAGCGCGGCGGGGAAGGTCATGCCGATGTCCGCATTGACCTGCACCTGGTTCACGCCGCCCAATTGATACTCCACGGGATCTTCGACGGTGATGAGCTTCTTGTCGGGCTTGTTGATGTAGTTGAGGCAGGCGTAAAGCGTCGTCGTTTTTCCCGAACCAGTGGGGCCGGTGACGAGCAGGATGCCGTCGGGCAGTCGGATGAGTTCCTCGATGACCTCCTGATCGTCGGACAAAAATCCAAGCTCCGGCATGCCGAGCGTGAGCGAGGATTTGTCGAGGATACGCATGACCACCGACTCCCCGTGATTGGTCGGGATGGTCGAGACGCGCAGGTCGATCTGCTTGCTCTTGCCCATCTTCACCTGGATGCGGCCGTCTTGCGGCACACGCTTTTCGGCGATGGACATGGAGCCCGTCATGATCTTCAAGCGCGAGACGATGGCGGTCTGAAGTTTCTTCGGCGGGTTGTTCATCTCGTGCAGCACGCCGTCGATGCGGAAGCGCACGCGGAAACGCTTTTCCAAAGGCTCGAGATGAATGTCACTCGCGCGCATCGAGTGGGCCTCGAGCAACATCATCGTCACCATCTTGATGATCGGCGCATCGGCCACGTCGCCCTCCGCGCCGCCGGTGCCGCCTTCGCCCGCGATCTGAATATCGCCGGTGAAACCTTCGGTGAGATCGTCGGCGGCCTCACCCGCGGTGGCGTAGTATTTTCGGAGCGCGGCGCGGATGGAATCGGGCGTGGCGCACACAAATTCCACGTCGCGCTGGAGCAGATGGTGCAGCGAATCGAAGGTGTCGAAGTTGAGCGGATCGGCCACCGCGATCATGAGGCCGGTGTCGGATTCGGCGACGGGGACGACGCGGAAACGCTTGGCCACATCGGGCGGCACCATCTCGATAATGTCCGGGCTGATGGCCATCGCGCCGAGATCCACAAAGTCCATCGCCGCGTGCGAGGCCAGCGCACGAGTGGCGTCTTCCTGAGTCAGCGCGCCCTGTCGGATGAGGGCTTCGATGGTCGTCTCATCCTCGGTCTTCTCGGTGCGCGCGCGCTCGATCTGCGACTTGGTGATGAGACCTGTCTCGATGAGAATTTCGAGGATGTATTCGTCGTTCTGTGCCACGGGAGGGGAGTCTGGAAGTCGCGTAAGTAACGAGGGTCGCTCCGCGATGTCAAAGCCCATCGCGGCATGGGCGTGGACTATTTTGCTTGCTCCAGTGCTTCACGCGCGGCGCGGTCGGCGGCTTCGGGCAGACCGGCCCCTACTAGCGGCTCGAGAGCGTGGCGCGCGGCTTTGCTGGCAAGCGCGTTGTCATCTTTCATCGCCGCGATGAGGGCGGGGACGAGCGCGCTGCCGTCGGCGCCGAGATACGGGATCAATTGCGCGGAGGTCACGCGCACGATGGGCACCGGATCACTGAGCGCGGTTTTGAGTTTCGGTAAAAGCACGCGCGGCTCGGCTTGCGCGGCGACGAGGGCGCCGAGCGCCATCGCGCGCACGCGCGGGTCGGCGTCGGCAGTGAGCGGGAGCAACGCATTCACGGCGGGCTTCGCTTGCACGCCCATCTCGCCGAGCACTCGCGCGGCTCCGAATCGAGCGCCGATATTTTTGCTCTCGAGCGCGGCGGAAAGCGGCGCGATGGCTGGCGGGCCGAAGGTCTTGAGACATTGCACGAGCCAGTGATCCTGAGTGAGCGCGTCGGGGTTCTGCGAATCGAGCGCGGCGATGAGTGCGGGGACGGCGGGCGCGCCGATCTGCGCGAGCGACTCGATGAGCACTGGCTCCGGCCGCTTCAGCGCGAGTTGCACGATGGCCGGCGCGGCGTCCGCGGTGCCGAGCCGACCGAGCAGGGAGGCGGCGCGCCGAGCGTGTTCGACATTTGGGTCGTGTAACATTGTGAGCAATGCGGCGCTTGCGGGGCGGAGGAGGAGCAGCGCATTCGTCGCGGCGTGGCGGAGTTCGTCGTTGTCGGACTTGAGCGCCGCGAGCAATTGCGGCAGCGCTTTTGCCGGGTCTGGGCTGACCTTGGCAAGCGCGGTGAGCGCGGCGGCGCGGACGGATGCATCCGTTTCTTTACCGAGAAGTTTTTCGAGCGCGGGAGCGGCGTCCTTTGCCTCACGACCGATCTGCGCGAGAGCGAGCGCGGCACCGCTGCGCTCGAGGGATTCTTTCCCGCCGAGCGCTGAGACGAGCGGGGCGACCTCTCCGATCTGCGCGAGAGCGTCGATCGTTTCTTGCCGCACGGCAGGTTCGCGGTGGCCGAGATTCGCGCGCAACCCCGGGATCGCAGCCTTCCCCGCCGCGCCCATCTCGCCGAGCGCCCGGGCCGCGCCGGCGCGCAGGATCGCATCGGCGCCGCTCAACGCCGCGATAAGCGGCGGGATCGCCGCCGGGCCGATGCGCGAGAGCGCGTGGGCCGAGCGCACGAACGCCTGCCGCCGGTCGCGCTCGCGGCCGCCGCGGGCCTTGCGACTGTCGAGCGCATCGAGCAGCGCGGGGATCGCCTCCTTTGCGCCGGCGCCGATGTTTGCGATGGCCGCGATTGCATCGGACCACACTTGCTTGTCCGGATCGTCGAGCGCCTTGATGAGCGCGGGCAGCGCGGGCTGCGCGGCGGGCCCGAGTTTGTGGAGCTGAAAGGCGGCATCGCGCCGAACGGCGAGCACTTGGGATTCGAGCTGCTGGGAGAGATCATCCCCGAGCGCGCAGCCCAGACTCAGCAGCAATGCCAGCACGACGGCGCGAACTCCGGGGAGCGCGCGCGTCCCGCGCGCTGGCGACGGCGTCCCGCCGTCGCGAACTTTCTGCGGCGCACATCCCGCGCAAAAGCTCCACACCCTGAAGACCTGCCAGCACGTGTTCATGAGCGGAGGTCTTGCCCAGTCGGAGCACTCTCGAAAGTCCGTCTCGGCGGGACGCCGAGACCGGCACGCGGGACGCGCGCCCTCCCCAGATTCACAGTCCGCGCAGCGTGCCGGTGCTGTCTCCGAAGGCGTCCACTTTCACTCCCGCGCCGCCGAGCATTGTGACGAGCAGATTGGCCATCGGCGTCTCGGGAGCGTAACGCACGTGGCGACCGGGCTGGATCGCGCCGCCGCCGCGGCCGGCGAGCAGCAGCGGGAGATTGTCGTGCTCGTGCCGGTTGCCGTCCGCGAGGCCGCCTCCATAAAGGATCATCGAATGATCGAGCAGCGTGCCGTCGCCCTCGCGAATCGCCCGCATCCGATCGAGCACGTAGGCAAACTGCTGCATGTGGAAGCGATTGATGTCGCGGATTTGCGTGAGCTTGGCCTTGTCGCCTTGATGATGCGAAAGCGAGTGGTGGCCCTCGCTCACGCCCACGTTGCGATAGGCGCGATTCGAGCCTTCGTTGGCGAGCATGAAGGTGCACACGCGCGTGGTGTCGGTTTGAAATGCGAGCACCATCATGTCGCACATCACGCGGGCATGTTCCTCGTAACTCTCGGGGATGCTCTCAGGCACCTCGTAGCCGGCGGCGGCGGAAGTGTTCGCGGCGGCCACGGTCTTGCCGGCGTTTTCCACGCGCAGTTCGATCTCGCGGATCGCGGTGAGATATTCGTCGAGCTTCTGCCGGTCGCGCCCGCCGACCTTTGCGCTGAGCGTCCGCGCGTCTTCGAGCACAAAATCGAGGATGCTCTTTTTGTAAATCTCGCGCCGCTTCTGCGCTTCGCTTCGCTCCTTGGGCAGCTCGTTGGCAAAGAGCCGCTCGAAGACCAGCCGCGGATTGATCTCGCGCGTCATCGGCGTCGATTCATTGCGCCACGAGATGTTGTTGGAATACGCGCACGCGTAACCGCTGTCGCAACTCCCGGCGGAGCGGCCTGCTTCGAGCCCCAACTCGAGCGACGGGAACCGCGTCTCGCGCCCGAGCACGCCCGCCGCGATCTGGTCGGCAGAGACGCCCACGCGGATGTGTGCGCCCTCGCTCTTGAGCGGCTGCGAGCAAGTGAGCCAGCTTCCGGCCGAGCGCGCATGATCGCCGCCGCCGTCGCCATTCGAGCGGCCTTTGTCCTGCGCCAGTCCGCTGATCACGAGCATCTCGTTCTTATGCGGCTGAAGCGGCTGCAGGATGAATGGCAGCTCAAAGTCCGCGCCTTCCGCCGCCGGCGTCCACTCCGCCGTGTTCACGCCATTCGGCACGAAGAGAAACGCCATGCGCTTCGGCGGGGTGAGAGCGGCGGCGCGCGCGCGCGTCGGGATCATCGCGTCGAGCATCGGCAGCGCGACGGCGGCGCCGAGGCCGCGCAGGAAGGTGCGGCGGGGAAGTGGGTGCGTGGTCATGGTGGAAAATTAAATGACGAATGACGAATGACGAAACTCAGATGGGTGACCGATGGTTGCAAAAACGCTTCGTCATTCGTCATTCGTCATTCCGCCGCTCCGGCGGTCTTCCGATTCAAAAACGGCTCGCTCGTCACGATCCCAGCGACCAACCCGGAGAGCTTGCTCTGGTTGCCGCCGGCCTTGGAAATCACCTCGTCGAGGGCGCAGCGGTCGTAGTAATCCAGGCCGCGGCCGAGCGCGTAGGTCATCAATTTTTCGGTGAAGCTGCGCACGAATTTGCTGCCGCTCTTGAGCGCTGTCTTGAGATCGCGCGGGCCGGCAAACGAAACACCGCTGGGAAGCTTGCCGATCGTGTCGATCGGAAATTTCCCGTCCTTGTCGCGCCACGCGCCGGTGGCGTCGAAGTTTTCCAGCGCAAAGCCGAGCGGGTCCATGCGGTTGTGGCAATTGGCGCACTCGACTCGGGCGCGGTGCTGCTCGAAACGCTGGCGCAGCGAAGCAGTCTGGTTCACGGCGTTCTGCTCCTCGAGTTGCGGCACATCCGGCGGCGGCGCCGGCGGCGGGGTGCCGAGCATTTGCTGGAGGATCCACTTGCCGCGGATGACCGGCGAGGTGCGCGTGGGCGTGGAAGTCGAGACCATCACCGCGCCGAGCGTGAGCACTCCGCCGCGCGGCGAATCCTTCGGGAAAGTCACGCGCTGAAACTTTCCGCCCTTCACTCCCTCGATGCCGTAATGGCGCGCGAGCTTTTCATTGAGGAAGGAAAAATCCGCGTCGAGCAAATCGGCGAGCGGACGATCCTCGGTCACGATGGCGCGGAAAAAAAGCTCGGCCTCCTCCTTCATCATGCCCTTGAGTTCTTCCTTCCATTTCTTGAAGACCGAGGGGTCGATCGCCACTTCCCAGATGTTGCGAATCTGGAGCCATTGATCGACGAAGTTGTCGAGGAAGGAATGCGCGCGCCAATGCTGGAGCATGCGTGCGGCCTGGCGTTCGAGGTTGCCATCCCGGCGCAACTCGCCGCGTCCGGCGAGGGAGAGCAGTTCGGCGTCCGGCATACTATTCCAGAGGAAATACGAGAGGCGCGAGGCGACCTCGAAGTCGTTGAGTTCGCGCGCCTCGCCCGGCTTCAACTCCGGCGGATCGAGCTCCCAGCGGAAGAGAAAGTGCGGCGAGCAGAGCGCCGCCTGCACCGCGGTCTGCATGCCTTCGAGGAAGCCGCCGCCATTGCGCATCGCCAGATCCACGAAGCCCGCGAGCCGCTCGACTTCCGCCTCCGCCACCGGTCGGCGATAAGCACGCGCCGAAAATTCTGCGAGCAACTCGCGCGCGACCGCGTGCTCCTCGCCGCGCTGCGGCATCCGCGCGATGAGCCGCTTGTGGCTCTCGGGCACGGCGGGCGTGGGGCCGGGTGGGCCGGTGAGCTCGACGGAATGGACGAAGAGATTGCGATCGCCGCGCAGCTTTGAGTCACGATTCTTTTGATCGCTGTAGTTGTTGAGATACGCGACGGCAATCCGGTGCGTGCCGGCTTCGAGAGTGGTCTTGAGTTCAAAGATTTCGCTCTTCCAATTCGGCACGGCGAAAGTCTTCAGCTCGCGGCCCGCCACGCTCACCTTCATCCGCGGCGGCTCCGGTCCGGCCTGCTCGCCGTGGGCGCGGATGCGCACCGTGTATTCGCCGCGGCGCGGCGCGGTGAAGTCCGCGCCCGCCTCAGCTTCGCGATACAGCCCGAGCGTCCCATCTTCGAGCGGCCGAGCGTCTTTGCTCGGCGACAAAAATTTGTCGCCCTTTACCTGCAACACGAATGGCCGCGGCTCCGCATCGAGCTTGATGGCCTGGCGCACGATCTCCTCGGCGGCGGCGAGATATTTCTCCATCAACATGGGCGAGAGCGAGAGCACGTCGCCGATGTTGTCAAAGCCGTAGCCCACTTCGTCGCCCGGTATTTCCTCCGCGCGATATTCCACGCCGAGCAGATCGCGGATGGTGTTTTGATACTCCTCGCGATTGAGCCTGCGAATGGTCACACGCCCCGGGTTCTTCGGCCCCGTGCAATCGGCGATCGAAAGTTGACCGTCGATGAACTTGATGAGCATGTCGCGCACATCCTCGCCTGGCTGCGGCTTTTTCTCCGGCGGCATCTCGCGTGACTCGAGCTGCTCGGCCACTTTCTGCCACACCTCGCGATCGCCGGGCACATTGGCCTTGTCCACGTAGAGCGACAGATTGAGGTCGCCCTTTTGCTTTTCATTGTTGTGGCAGCCCAGGCAGAAGCGAGAGAGCGCCGGCTTCACGTGCTCGGCAAACTTCACGGGTTCCGCCGTCACAGTCCAGGCGGTGAAACCTGCGAGGAGGAAGATCGTGGCCGAAAAGCGGAACTTCATTTTGTCGGCAAGATACACGATTCTGATCTCTTGGGTTGGTGTTGCTTTCACAACTCCACTTTTCCAAGTCCTGGCCGCGCGGGTCGGAAACGCGCGCTCCTTTCCGCTGCTTGGAATTTATCTGGAGCTTGGAATTCGGACTTTGGAATTTTCCGCCACCCCCGCTACAAACCCCGCCCTCATGTATTTCCTCACTCCGCGCTACCTCCGCCAAGGGCGCCAATTTGCCAAGGATGCCCGCAAGCTGCTGGCCTACAAGCGCGACCTGTGGAGCGCGGCGACGATCGCATCTTTCCAGGCGGGCATCGGCAGGCTCGACGGCGCGCTGCGGGAGCGCGACCGGGCGGCGGTGGATCGCGCGGCGCGAGATCTCGACGCGCAGTGCAGCGCAAATCTGCCGTCGGTGGCGGATGCGGGGTGGCGGGAAAACGTGGAGGTGTTTCTCGTGGCCATCGTCATCGCGCTCGGGGTGCGCACTTACTTTCTCCAGCCCTTTACGATCCCCACGGGGTCGATGTATCCCACCCTCAACGGCATCATCGGCCATCCCACCCAGGAGCCGCCGCCCAACTTCCTGGTGTGCATCTGGCAGGCGGCGTGGAATGGGCGCACGTGGGTGGATGTGGCGGCCAAGGGGGATGAGACCATCCTGCGGCTCGACGATTACACCCGCTTCCTCTTCTTCTCTTACACGCGAGTGGAAACCGATAAGAATGAATACCTGGTGCACGTTCCCGTGGCCACGGCGCGGGAACGCGAGGGCTTCAATCTCGCTCCAGGCCGCTTCTTTCGCGCCGGGCAGCCGATCCTCCGCGGTTATCACGACACGGGCGACCATGTTTTTGTCGATAAGGTGACTTATCACTTCCGCGCGCCGCGGCGTGAAGATGTGTTTGTCTTTAATACCGGCGGCATCCCCACGCTCGATAACCGCAACACGCCGAATGCCACATCGCAGTTCTACATCAAGCGGCTCGCGGGGACGCCGGGCGATGAGTTGCGGATCGATCCGCCGCGGCTCTTCGTGAATGGCGAGGTGGCAAAGGGCGCATCCTTTGCGCGGGTGATGGCGAAGCAAGACGGTTACGGCGGCTACGGCAATGGGTTTCCCGGTTTCCTGATGCCCATCCTGCGCTCGCCCGATCAGCCCTACACGGTGCCGGCAAAGAACTACTTTGCGCTGGGCGATAACAGCTACCACAGCTCGGACAGCCGCGACTGGGGGCCGGTGCCGCAGCAGAATATCATGGGCCGCGGGGTGATGGTGTACTGGCCGTTCCAACCGCACTTTGGGTTGATCCATTAAGGTTCAGATCCAAGGAGTGTCGCCCCTCCTTGAGGGTTGGCTTTTGGAATTTGGAACTTATTCTTCGCCCATGGCTCGCCGCGCTAGTTCCTCCGCACATCCCGTCTGGATCCTTGTCGCGGCGGCGCTTGCGGTCGCGGGGATCGGGGGTGGGTATTTTCTCTTCGGGCGGGCAAACGATCCTTACCGGACGATGGCCGCGCTGCCGGTGCAGGATTACCTTCAAAACGCAAACAGCCTGCGTGGTAATATGTACAAGCTCGAAGCCACCATCGCCAAACAAATGGAGTGGTCGCAAAGTGCGGGCCGGCTTTTTTCGGTGGATGCGCCGGGCGGGGAAGTGCTGCCGATCCTGGTGCCGCCGGAGCTTTCCAAAGTGAACATGGAACGCGGGCAGCGTTTCTTTTTTAAGATCGAAGTAGCCGACAAGGGCATCCTCACGGCGCGGGATGTGAAGAAGGCGTGACGATGCATTCCACTTTGCCAATTGGATGCGGGTTGTTTCTCTTTGCAGCAGCGTGCCTCGCGCAAGTACCTGACGCGCCCGCGCCGTCCGCGCCCGTGGGGGAGAAGCCAGCCGGCAAGGATGCGCCCTCCTTCGATCCCGGCTCGGAAATCCTGTCGTGGGATGGTCGGAACTGGAACATCAATAACAACCGGCTCTTCCAGGCGCGGTTCGAAAAGTATCTCAACGCTCCCGAGGCAACGGGCGCCGAGGATCAGCAGTATCGCGCGGTGCTCACCGAGATTCTCACGCGGCTCGCGCCCGGCAGCGCCACCACGCAGAATGTCGATTACTCCTTCCGCCTGCTGGCGCGCGGCTCGAATTACGACATCGACGCGCGGCTCTGCGATTCACTGGCCAACGCGGTCTATACCGTGTGGGTCGCGCAGCGCTCGCAACAGCGCCTCGTCACTGCCAACGCGGCCATGCAGTACGAGATCATGTCGCTCGAGGCCGCGACGCAGCACCAAGGCACCGTCACGCAGCACGCCAAGGATGTGAGCGAAAAGATGAGCGGCTCGCGCAAGCCCGCGGGCAAGAATGCGCCGCCGGCAAAAACCAGCGCCAACGAACAAGCCGCCGAAGCGAAACAAGCGACTCTGGAAAGCGCCAACTGGCAGATGCGCCGGCTCGCTGAAATGATCGCGCGGCAGAAATCCAATGACGTGAAGCGCGAGCTCTCGGAGATCGCGGCGAAGGTGGAATTCCAGGCGCTGATGGTGCAATTCTTCCTCCAGCGCCGTTACCAGCACGTGATCATGGCCACGCGCTTCTACCGCGCGCTTTTCAACGACGGCGACTCAAAGCTCAACCTCGGCAAAGACGCCTCCGATCTCTTCCAACGCAGCACCGGCCAGCCGCCCACGGTGAGCGTGCTGGACTCGGTGGCCAATGAAGCCATCCGCGACGTGCGTGAAGGCGTGAAGGCATTCGAGTTTCTCCTCGAAAATAAGGAACTCGACAGCGCCACCAAACGCCTCGCGGAAGCGTTCACGATCGGCGAGTACATGCCGGAAGTCCGCACCGTGCCGCGCGAAAAGAAACGGCGCGTCGTGGATTTCTCGCACAAGGGGTTTCAGCTCATCAGCGCCATCGAGGTGAAGGATTACGCGCTCGCCGACTCGCTGGTGAAGGAACTCGCCGTGAGTGCAAAAGATTTCGACAGCTCGAAGCCGACGGCTGCCATCGAGACGGCGCGCACCACGTCGCACTTCCTCATCGCCAAGGCGCGCAATGCCGCCATCAGCGGCGACAAGCAAGGGCTCGAGACCGCGCTCACCGCGGCCACGCAGACCTGGCCGCGCAATCCCGAGCTGGCCGACGTGTCGCGGCTCATCTTCTCGCAGGGCGATGTGCAGGAAAAGGCGGTCATCGATTTCGGCCAGCTCCTCACCCAGAAAAATTACCGCAAGATCTACGAAGACAGCGGCCGCTTCATCGCCGCGCTGGCCACTTATCCCGACAAGGCGGAGCAGCTCAAGCACGTGCTTGAAGACATGAAGCAGATCGAGACCGCGATCTTACGCGCCGACGAAATGGCGCGGCAGAGTAACTACGCCGGCGCTTGGGAGAATGTGGAAAAGGCGTTCGCGCAATTCCCCGAGGACAGCAAGCTCAACCAGACCCGCGCGAACTTCACCACACAAGCCGCGGACTTTGTCCGCACGCTCCGCAATGCGCAGGAGCTCGAAAAGCAGGAGCAGGTGGGCTCGAGCCTCGCGTGGTATCTCAAGGCGCAGAAAATTTATCCGCAGAGCGAATTTGCGGGAGAAGGCGTGGGCCGACTCGTCAAGCGCGTGCTGCCCTGATGCGTGGCGCCACAGGCGCCAGATTTTCTTATCCCGCCCCGGTTTTCTCTTGTGCTCTGCGGGCGCGCGACCACTCAATCCTTTCCATGAATTCGCCCACCGATGGAGAGTCGCCCGAGGCGGCCGGCGAGAGCAGAGCCGCGCGAAAATTGGAAGACCTCCAGAAGAATATCACGATGGCTCAGATCGCGAAGGCGGCCGGCGTATCCCAAGGCGCCATCTCTTCGCTGCTCAACGACCGCGACTACGGCATCCGGGTGAGCGACAAGACCCGCGAGCGTGTCTTCAAGGTCTGCCGCGAGATGGGTTACATCCCCAACGATCTCCGCGCGGTGGTGCGGATGTATCCGGAATTTGGAGACTTCAGTCTGCTGCTCTCGGCGCAGATTCCCGGCGGACTCGGCGATGCCTTTTGCGGGCGAGTGGCCTCGGGCGCCATCGCGGCGGTGCCCG
>JBBRXP010000189.1:0-11534 GCA_038238555.1 Chthoniobacterales bacterium
TCGGCGTCGCTCTCTCTCCTTTGCTTTGCTTCCGCCGTTCGGGGCGGCCCCCCCCCCCCCGCGCCCGGCACCCGGGACGGGTGCCCACCCCGGAACTTGCGCGCCATGCTTGAGCTGACTCGCCCGTATTTCCTCGCGCTGGCGCTCGTCGTGCCGCTGCTCGCGCTGATGATGCGGCACTCGCTTGCAGGCATGACGGCTCGACAGCGCGGCGTGTGTTTCGCGCTGCGGGCGCTCATTCTCCTGCTGGTCGTCCTCGCGCTCGCGGGCGCGCGGCTGCTGCTGCCTTCGCGGGAACTCGCGGTGCTTTTTGTCGTCGATAATTCGGCGAGCATTTCGCCGGCGGCGCAAGAGACGGCGCACGATTTTGTCGCGGCGAGTGTGGCGCGGGCGGGCAGGGGAGACACGGCGGGCGTCGTCGGTTTCGGCGGGGGCGCGGAGCTCTGGCAGCCGCCGGCGGCGGGCACGCGCATCGCGGAGCATTGGCCGGAAGTCGCGAATCGCAAAGCGTCCGACATCGGGCGCGCGCTGGATTTTGCGAGCGCGATTTTTTCCGCGGAAAAGGCGAAGCGGCTCGTGCTGCTGAGCGATGGCAACGACACCGCGGGCCGCGCGGCGCAAGCAGCGGCGCGGCTTGCCGGGGCGGGCATCGAGCTGTCGATCGTGCCACTCCGCAATGAGGCGACTCCCGAGGTGCTCGTCGAGCGTGTGGAGGCGCCGCGGCGGCTCAAGCAGGGCGAGCCGTTCAATCTCGTGGCGCACATCCGCGCCAATGTGGCGACACCGGCGAAGGTAAAGCTTTACCAAAATCAATTTCTGATCGAGACCCGCGACGTGGCGCTCAAGCCGGGCGACAACGAATTCCGCGCGCTGGGTCTTCGCGCCGACGGCAACTTCCTTTCCTACGAAATCGAGGTCGTGCCCGAGCGTGACACCGCGCTGGAAAATAATCGCGCGCAAACCACCGTGAGCCTGCGCGGCCAGCCGCGCGTGCTGCTGGTGGAGGCGGATGAGGCGCGCTCGCGGCCGCTCGCGACAGCGTTACGCGGCGACAAGATCACGGTCGAAACCCGCGGCGCGAGCGGCCTGCCACGGACGATCGACGATCTCCAGCAGTTCGATCTTTTCCTGCTGAGCGATGTCTCCGCGCTGCTTCTCGGGCGCGAGCAGATGGAGCTTTATCGGCGCTGGGTGCAGGATTTCGGCGGCGGCTTCGTGCTGCTCGGCGGCGAGAATAGTTTCGGCGTGGGCGGCTACTACCGCACGCCCGTCGAGCAGATGCTGCCGGTGCGCATGGAGCACGAAGACCGGCAGGATACGCCGAGCGTGGCGATGCTCATCGTGCTCGACCGATCCGGCTCGATGAGTGCGCAGGCCGGCGGGCAGACGAAGATCTCGCTCGCCGACCAAGGCGCGGTGCTCGCGATGAATGTACTGCAGCCGCGCGATCAATTCGGAGTCACGGCGGTGGACACGCGCGTGCACATCGTCGCGCCGCTTCAGCCGGTGGCGGCGCGCGGGCCGGTCGAGCAGAAAATCCTGAGCATCACCGCGGGCGGCGGCGGCATCTACATTTACACGGCGCTCGCCGATGCCTTTCAGCAAGTGCGCGACGTCAATGCGCGCATCAAGCACGTGCTCCTTTTTTCCGACGCCGCGGATGCGGAGGAAAAGGCCGCGGGCGAGATGAGCGACGGCGCGCGCACCGGCGGCAGCGCGCTGGATCTCGCGGCGGCGATGGCGGCGGCAAGGATCACGACCTCGGTGGTTGCGCTCGGTTCAGAGCAGGACAAGGACACGGCCTTTCTGCGCGCGCTGGCCGAGCGGGGCAACGGGCGCTTTTATCTCACGAGCGACGCGACCACGCTGCCGCAGATTTTCAGCACCGAGACGATGAAGGTCGCGCAATCGAGTCTGGTGGAGGAACCGACGCTCGCGGTGCCGGTGAAGCCGAGCGCGATCACCGCCGGATTCGATTGGGCGCAAGCGCCGTTGCTGCTCGGCTACAACGCCACGAAACCAAAGCCGACCGCCGAGTTGCTGCTCGCCACCGAGCGCGGCGAACCGCTGCTTGCCGTGTGGCGTTACGGGCTCGGGCACGCCGCGGCTTTCACGAGCGATGCCAAAGCGCGCTGGGCCGCCGAATGGCTCGGGTGGCCGGGGTTCGCGAAATTTTGGACGCAGCTCGTGCGCGGACTCATGCGCAAGAGCGACGAGGCGAGCTTCCAGGTTTACGCGAATGAAGTGGGCGAGCGGCTCGAGATCGGCATCGACGCGATCCGCGCGGACGGCTCCTTCCGCAACGAGTTGCCCGTGAGCGTGAGCATGCGCGCGCCCGATGGCACGACGACGTCGGTGGAGGCGGCGCAGGATGGGCCCGGCAGTTATCACGCGGCTTTTGCGCTGCCGGCGGAGGGCACGTCGCTTTTCAATGTGAGCTCGAGCGCGCTGCCGGATGGCGGCTACTCGTTTGGTCACACGCGCAGTTATCCGCGGGAATTTCTGACGACGGAGACCAACGAGCCGCTGCTGCGCAGGCTCGCGGAAATCGGGCGCGGGAAACTTTCGCCGTCACCGGAAAAGACCTTTGCCAGTCCCGCGCCAGACTCCATGCAGCGGCGCGAACTGGGCGATTACTTTCTGATGGCCGCGCTGGTGCTCTTCCCGCTCGACATCTGGCTGCGCCGGCGGACGTGGAGCGCCGCCGTCCCCGGGCGGCCGTGATCGTGCGAGTGCCGCACGGGACGGCGGGCGCTCCGCCGCTTACTTCGCGGTGTGCTCGGCGATGGCGGCGGTGATGGCTTCGATGCTCACCGGCTTCGAGAGAAACGGGAACCCGCCGATGTCCGTCTTGGTCTCGCGCTTGGCCACGATGGCGGTGAGGAAGATGATGGGCACCCGCTCGAGCGCGGGGTCGCTGCGGATTTGCTGCGCCACATCGCCGCCGTCGATCTTCGGCATCACGATGTCGAGGAAGATGACATCCGGCTGAAATTCCCGCGCTGCGAGCCATGCCTTGGTGCCGTCGTTTTCCTCGCGCACGATGAAGCGGCCGGTTTTTTCCAGCGTGAGCTTGAGCAGGCGGGTGAAGCCGGATTCGTCGTCCACGATGAAGATGCGTTTCTTGGCGGCGGGTTTGCTCATCGGATTCTTTTTTGAGCGGGCGCTGGGAAATGTCGAGCACGCTCATACCTGGAACATGAGCGTGGCCCGGGCGCCGGCTTCCGGAAGGTTGCGGAGGTCGATGGTGCCGCCGTGCAGATCGACGATGGTCTTCACGACTGAGAGACCGAGGCCGGTGCCCTTCCCTGTCGGTTTGGTCGTGAAGAAGGGCTCGAAGATTTTTCCGAGCTTGTCCTCCGGCACGCCGTGGCCGGTGTCGTCGATCTCGAGCACTACGATCGTCTGGCCCACGCGGAAGCTTTCGCTCTCCTTGCCGGCGATGTTGCGGCCGACGCCGGTGAGTTGCTTCGAGTAAGTGCGCACGGTGAGCGTGCCGCCGCCTTCCATGGCGTGGATGGCGTTGGTCAAAAGATTCACCAGCACGTGACCGATCTTTTCCGCGTCGAGCGCGAGCGCGGGAAGTTTCGGGTCGAGTTCGCGCACGATCTTGATGGCGCCTTTCATCTCGACGCGCGCCAGCTTGAGCGCGCTGCCGACAAGTGTGTTGAGATTCTCGCGCTTCTTCTCGAGTTGCTTGGGCCGCGAAAAATCGAGCAGCCCGAGGATGACGCTGTCGGCGCGCTGCACGGCGTCCTGCATTTCTTTGAGGATCATCTTCACGGTCTCGTCCTTCGTTTTCCGCTGCTCGAGGAAGTCCACGCCCATCTTGATAATCGCGAGCGGATTTTTGACCTCGTGTGCCACGCCGGCGGCGAGGCGGCCGATAAGTTTCATCTTCTCGGCCTCGATGAGCTGGAGCTGCATCTCGCGCAACTCCGTGTGCGCGCCTTGCAGCCTGCCCATCGCGCGCAGCAATTCCTCGCGGCTCGCGGCGAGCTCGGCGTTGGCTTTCTTGAGATGCGCCTCGGCCTGTTTCTGCCGGGTAATGTCGCGCTTCAGGCACACGAGGCCGTGCACCTGGCCGTCGTCGGAGACCCACGGCACTTTGGTGAGCAGCGCCCAATGCGTTTGGCCCTGTGCATCGACGGATTCTTCCTCCTGATCGAGCACGCCCTGGCCGCTGCGGAGCACGGGCTCGTCGGCGTCCTGAAATTTCTGCGCGATCTCGGCGGGAAAAAAATCGAACGCCGTGCGTCCCGAGACTTCCCGCGAAGAGGAGGCGCCCAGCCAGCGCTGATGGGCCACGTTGTCGAGCAGGTAGTGGCCGGCGGCGTCTTTGAGGAAGATGTGATCCGGCAGATTGTCGATGACCGCGCGCAGCAGGTTGCGCTCGGCCTCGAGCGCGGTCTCCATTTCCTTGAGATGCGTGATCTCGCGCGAGATGCCGCAAGTGCCGACGATGCGGCCTTTGCGATCGCGCAGCGGCAGCTTGGTGGTGAGCGACCACGCGCGCTTGCCATCCTGCATCGTCTCGAACTCCACTTTGTTAAAGACCGGCTGGCCGGTCTGCATCACGCGCTGTTCATCGGCCAGCGCCTCCTGCGCGTGCTCGGCTCCGTAGAAATCCGCGTCCGTCTTTCCGTAAGCATCCTCGCGCCGGCTCAGGCCAAAGAGTTTCACGAGCGCGCTGTTGATGCGGATGAACTGGCTGTTCTCGTCCTTGAAATAAATTCGGTCCGGGATGTTATCGAGGAGCATGTGCAGGTAGTCGCGCTCGCGGGCCAGAGCCGTCTGGTAGCGGGAACGCTCGAGGGCGTAACGCAGCGCGCGATGCAGCAGCGCCATGTCGATGCGCCCCTTTACGAGATACTCCTCGGCGCCAAGTTGCACGGCGTGGAGCGCGAGGTCTTCGTCGTCGAGGCCCGTGAGCACGATGATGGGCATCTCCGGCGCGGCATGGTGCGCGGTGGTGAAGGTCTCCATGCCGTGGCTGTCGGGCAGCGAGAGATCGAGGAGCACCACATCGATTTCCACCGAAGCGATGAGCGCCAGCCCGCGTTCGAGAGTGCCCGTCTCGGCGACCACTTTGAACTGCTCGCCCGGTTCTTCGGCGATCATCTCGCGCAGCAGAAGCGCGTCGCCGGGATTGTCTTCGATGAGGAGAACGCGGGCGGGCATGAGGGGAATGACGAGTGACGAATGACGAACGAAGTCCGAATGACGAAAGCGCGCCAGGGGATTTGAACAGCGTGCCGGCCCCTGTGTCTAGGACGGCCACCGCGGCATTGCCGCTCGAATACATACACACACCATGAATTCATTCCATCGCACCCGCATCCTCACTCTCTCGCTGCTCGCACTGGGCGCGCGCGCTTTTTCCGAAGACGCAAAATTACCCGACATCAAAGTGGACCCCGCGCCACTGCCGGCAAACGCGGCGAGCTACGCGCCGATGGTCGAGAAGGTCGCGCCTTGCGTGGTCACCATCTCCACCTCGCGCAACGTGAAAGTGCGCGACAATCCCAATCTCAACGACCCCTTCTTCCGCCGCTTCTTCAACATCCCCGACGAGGAAGACACCCTCCCCGGCCGCGGGCAGCGGAGGGGAAATGAAAAAGGCGATGGCAAGAAACAGAAACAAATGATGGGCCTCGGCTCCGGTGTCATCGTGAGCGCGGAAGGCCACATCCTCACCAACAATCATGTGGTGGAAGGCGCGGACGACATCGTGGTGACGATCGGGTTTGAGAAGCATGAGTACAAAGCGAAGAAGATCGGCGCCGATCCCGACGCGGACATCGCGGTGCTGAAGATCGACGGCGCAAAAGTGCAGCCCATCACCTTCACGGACAGCGACCGCGTGCGCGTGGGCGACGTGGTGCTCGCCGTCGGCAATCCCTTTGGCCTCACCCGCTCGGTGAGCTCCGGCATCGTGAGTTCCATCGGCCGCAGCAATCTGCGGATGGCGAAATACGAGAATTACATTCAGACCGATGCGTCCATCAATCCGGGCAATTCGGGCGGGGCGCTCGTGGATGTCGAAGGGCGGCTCGTTGGCATCAATACCAGCATCTTCAGCCGCTCCGGCGGCAACGAAGGCATCGGCTTTGCGGTGCCATCGAATCTCGCGCGCGGCGTCATGGAGAGCCTCATCACGCGCGGTCGCGTAGTCCGCGGCTTTCTCGGCATCGGCCTGCAGGAGGTCACGGAGGAATTGGCGAAAGCCTTCAAGATCAGCGCCGACTCCGGCGCGCTCATCAATGAAGTGCAGCCCAACAGTCCTGCGCAGAAAGCAGGCATCCAGACCGGCGACATCGTGACCGACATCAACACGCGCAAGATCGACGGCCCGCGCGAGCTCATGCTCATCATCGGCAGTATGGCGCCCGGCGCAAAGGTGGAGGTGAAAGTATTGCGCGACGGGAAGGAGAAAAAGTTTGCCGTGGACCTGGCCGAGCGCCCCCCCACCGCCATCGCGGGTGAGCCGCAGCCCAAGCAGGACCAGGATCCCGACGTGCTCGACGGCGTGACGGTGGGCGACCTCGACGCCGAGGCGCGCAAAGAATTCAAGGTGCCCGCCGACGTGAAAGGCGTGGTGATCACCAAAGTGGAGCCCGATTCTCCCTGCGCCGACGCCGGTTTGAAGGCGGGCGACGTAGTGCTCGAGATCGAGCGCGAACCGGTGACCACTTCCAAGCAAGCCGTGGAGATGAGCGAAAAACTCAAGAAGCAAAAGAAAGTGCTGCTCCGGGTTTCGACCAAGGGCGAGACGCGCTTCCTCATCGTCGAGCGGAAGGAGTAGCGGGGGGCGTGACTGGCGACCGGTGATTGGTGGATGGTTGAGAGGCGCGCCATCCACCGATCACCATTCGCCAGTCACAAAGAATTTCCCCTCCACACCCGCCGCGCGTCTGGTACGCAGCGAGTGTGCATTTGCAAGCTCCTACCCAGCGCCAGCGCGTTCTCACTCTCACGGCGGCCATCCTCGGCTGGATGTTCGATGGCTTCGAGATGGGCCTCTTCCCGCTCATCGGCCAGCCGGCTCTCTCCGATCTGCTCGGGCCCGGCGCGCCCGCCGCCGACGCGGCGAAATGGTTTGGCGCCATCATTGCCGTCTTCCTCGTCGGCGCGGCCAGCGGCGGCGTGCTCTTTGGCTGGCTGGGCGACAAGATCGGGCGCGTCCGGGCGATGGCGATCAGCATCTTTACGTACGCCATCTTCACCGGTTTGTGCGGCTTTGCCACCGAGGCGTGGCACGTCGCGGCGCTGCGCTTCGTGGCCTCGCTCGGCATGGGCGGCGAGTGGTCGCTCGGCGTCGCTCTCGTCAATGAAATCTATCCCGGCAAATCGCGCGCGCTCACCGCGGGGCTCATCGGCGCGGCGGCCAATGTGGGCTATCTGCTCGTGGCGGTGCTCAGCATGGTGCTGCTCAGTTTCATCGCGTCGGCTCACTCGCTCTTCCTCAGCATCGGTATCCCCGAGACGGCGGCCGTGCGGCTCTTTTCCAATTCCGCGTGGCGTCTGCTCATGATCAGCGGCGCGGTGCCGGCGCTGCTCATTTTTTTCATCCTCATGTTTGTGCCCGAATCCGCGAAGTGGGAAGCCGAACGCAAACGCGGGGCGACCTCGCACTGGGCCAATATCGACCTCTTCGGAGTGCTCATCGGCAGCATCGCGGCGCTCGCGATCGTGTGGGCGTGGTCGCCGGCGGGCCTCGGCCCTCTGGCTGCCACGGGCGTCACGCTGGCGGGATTGGCGATCGCCCTCGTCGGCTATCTCTATCCGGCGCGCCGATACGTGGCGCGCGCCGAAACCGCCGGTTCCTTGCGCGTGGGGCACGGCGCGGAGATTGTGCGGATGATGCTCTTCGGCGCGGCGCTCGCCTCGGTGGCTCTGCTCGGCACGTGGGGCTCCACGCAATGGGCGCCGCGCTGGGTGGTGCAACTCGAGCCCGATCCCGCAAAGCACGCAAAAGAATGGACGCTCTTCTGGCTCTCCGCCGGTGCCATTTGCGGCACCATGGCCGCGGCGCTCGCGGCCGGGCGCTATGGCCGCCGGATCACCTACGCCGTGCTGTGCGTCCTCTCCATCGGTGCCGCGCTGCTTCTCTATCAGACCAACACCAGCTACACGCCGTACTTCCTTGTGTGCGCCTTCATCGCCGGCTCGGTGACTGCGTCTTTCTACGGATTCTTTCCGCTCTACCTGCCGGAACTTTTTCCCACGGCAGTGCGCGCGACCGGGCAGGGATTCGCGTTTAATTTCGGCCGCATCATCGCGGCGGTCGGCGGCCTGCAAACGGCCAATCTCATGAAATTCTTCGACAACAGTTTTCCCAAAGCCGCGTCGGTGATGGCCGCCATTTATGTCTTCGGAATGTTCGCCGTGTGGTGGGGCCCGGAGACTAAGGACATGCCGCTGCCCGACTAGACTCGCAGATGAACGAGACCGCCTTCCCGCCCTGCTTTGCACCGCCGAGCGCGATGCCGGCGCTGCTCGAGGATTTGCCCGCCATCTTCTGGATCTGCGATCCGCTCGGCCACTGGCTCTACTGCAACAAGGCCGCGCAAGATTTTCTCGGCCGCTCGTTCGCGGAAGTCTCCGGGCTCGGCTGGATCGAGTGCGTCCACCGGGAAGATCGCGACCGCATCTCCGACGAAGTTGCCCGGGCCATCGAGCAACGTCGCGGCTACGACATCGAGTATCGCCTCCGCCGGCACGACGGCGCCGAGCGCTGGCTCGCCGCCCGAGGCGCGCCGTGGCTCGGCGAGGACGGGGAATTCTTTGGCCTGCTCAGCGCCGCCAGCGATGTGACGCCGCAGCGCGAGGCCGCGGAAAAATTGCGCGCCCGCCCGCTCGGCGCGGACACCACGCACAAGCGCTTTGCGCGCATCCTCGAGGCCACCACCGATTTGGTCGGGATGTCCTGGCCCGACGGATCAGTCCTCTATCTCAACGAAGCCGGCCGCACCCTGCTCGGTTTCGGCGCGACGGAATCGCTGCCTGCGCGGATCGAAGAAATCCATCCCGCGTGGGCAAACGAGATCGTGCAGAAAGCGGGCATCCCGGCTGCGAAGGCCGATGGATACTGGAAAGGCGAGACGGCCTTGCTGCGCCGCGATGGACAGGAAGTGCCCGTCAGCCAGGTCATCCTCTCGCATCCTGGGCCCGATGGTTCGATCGAGTTTCTCTCGACCATCATGCGCGACATCAGCGACCGGAAGCGCGAGGAGATCGCGCGCATCGAGTGGGCCAACCGCTACGACGCCGCCATCCGCGCCAGCGAACAACTCCTCTTCGACTGGAACTCCGTGAGCAACGAGATCACCTACGCCGGCGACATCGAAAAATTTCTCGGCTTCACGATGAGCGAAATGGAAGGCGGCCTCGTGCGTTTCCGCCAGCTCGTGCAGCCGGTGGATCGCCAGCGTTTCGACGAAGAAATCCAGCGCGTCACCGCCACGCGCGATCCCTTCCGCCTCGACTTCCGGCTGCGGCGCAAGGATGCGCGCGAGATCGTGATCGCGGCCAAGGGCTACTTCTTCCTCGACCGGCGCGGCCACTTCGGACGCATGGTCGGCTTCCTCGCCGACATCACCGCGCAGCGCGCCGCCCAGGATGCGCTGGCCGTGGCGCACGAACATCTCGAAGCGCGCGTGACCGAGCGCACCGCCGAACTCGCGCGCGCTTACTCCGCGCTCAAAGATCGCGCCTTGCAGCAGGAGATGGTGGCGGCGCTCGGCCAGCACGCGCTCACCGGAGTGGAGCTCAAGGCCCTGCTCGACGAAGCCGCCGAGCTCGTCCGCACCACGCTGCGCACCGACTACTGCTCGATCCTCGAGCTCGCGCCCGCCGGCAACGAATTGCGCTGCATGGCCGAGAGCGGCTGGCCCGATCCCGCGCTCTCCCGCGTGCAGGCGGGCTACGACTCGCAGAGCGGCTACACGCTGCTGGTGCGCTGCCCGGTCATCATGCAAGACAGCCAGCTCGAGTCGCGCTTCAAGGTTTCCTCGGAAGCGCGGGACAGCGGCGCGCGCAGCGGCGTGACGGTGGTCATCGATTCCGAAGAGCGGCCGCTCGGCGTGCTCGCAGCCTTCAGCCGCGAGCTGCGGCGCTTCACGCAGGATGACATTCATTTCCTCCAATCCGTGGCCAACGTGCTGACCGCCGCCATCGATCGCAAGCGCGCCGAGGAGAACATCCGCGTCGCGCACGAGCAGGCCGAGCGGGCCAACCGCGCGAAGAGCGAATTTCTTTCCCGCATGAGCCACGAGCTGCGCACGCCGCTCAACGCCATCCTCGGCTTTACCCAGCTCCTCGAGATCGACGCTCCCACGCCGAGCCAGGCCGAGAGCGTGGACCACGTCTCGCGCGCCGGGAAACATCTGCTCTCGCTCATCAACGAAGTGCTCGACATCTCGCGCATCGAATCCGGCCGGCTCGCGCTCGCGCCCGAGCCCATCGAGCTCGACGCGTTTCTGCGCGAGACCCTCCAGCGCGTCGCGCCGCTCGCCGCGCGGCACGAGGTCACGGTCATTGTCGAAGAGACTTGCGAGCGCCCGCTGCAGGTGCTCGCTGATCGCGGGCGGCTCCAGCAGGTCTTCGTCAATCTGCTCTCCAACGGCGTGAAGTACAATCGCGCGGGAGGCCGCGTCACCGTGAGTTGCGGTCTGCTCGAGAATTCCGTGCGCGTGAGCGTGGCCGACACCGGGCCCGGCATTTCGGAGGAAAATCTCGCGCGCCTTTTCATCCCCTTCGAGCGGCTCGGCGCCGAGGCCACCGATGTGGAAGGCGCCGGCATCGGGCTCGCGCTCGCGCGCGGCATCGTCACCGCGCTCGGCGGCGAACTCGGCGTCCACAGCATCGAAGGCCAGGGCAGTACATTTTGGGTGGTGCTCCCGCGCGCGGCCGCACCGGAGTCGCCTGCCACAGTTCCCCTCGCCGTTCCCGCGCCGCCGGAGATCCGAAATCCTGAGCCGCGCGTGGTGCTCTACATCGAAGACGAAGAGCTCAACGTGCGGCTCGTCGAGCGCATCTTTCACTCGCGGCCCCAGTATCGCCTCTTGACCGCGATGCGCGGCGCGCTCGGTCTGGAGATGGCCCGCAGCCAGCATCCGCACATCATCCTGCTCGATCTCAATCTTCCCGACATGACCGGCATCGATATCCTGCGCCGGGTCAAGGAAAACAATTTTCTCAAATGCGCGCCGGTAGTGGTGCTCACCACCACCGACGATTCCCAGGAAATCAAGCGCTGCTATGAACTCGGCTGCAATGTCTACATCACCAAGCCGGTGAACTACGAAAGCTTCGCCAACGCCATTCGCCAGCTCGGACTGTTCTTCTCCGTCATCCAGGTTCCGCAAGCCGCCACATGACCTCTGCCATGCCCACCGTGCTGTACATCGATGACGACGAGGCGCTGGCCCGGCTGGTCAGCCGCGGCCTGACGCGGCTTGGCTTCAACGTCGTCCACGCGGCGAGCGGCAATCACGGGCTCGATCGTCTCGGCCAAGGCGGTATCGACGTCA
>JBBRXP010000190.1:0-11449 GCA_038238555.1 Chthoniobacterales bacterium
CGCCCTGCTCCTATTGCTCCACGCAAAACCGCAAGGGGTTCATCCAGCCGGCCGACCGCGTGCTCGCCTGGATTCGCGGGAAGCACAACGGCGGCGCCATTTCCATCCGTCACTTCCTCGCCGCGCCCCGGGTCATCAATGACACCTACGGCCTGTTCTTTTACGATCCCGACGGCGGTTACGTGAGTGCGTTCAAGAAGGACAAGGGCTACGAGTTCTACGGCTGGCGCGGCGGAGTGATGGTCGTGAAGGGGCGCGATGGCACGCTGTGGTCGGCGCTCACCGGCCTGGGCATCGAAGGTCCGCAAAAGGGCGCGCGGCTCGAACGCCTGCCCAGCCTGCTCACCGAATGGGGCCACTGGCTGATGCTCCAGCCGGAATCCACCGCCTACGATTTGTTCGACGGAAAGAAATATCAGGTGGCGGAATTGCCAGCCGGGATGAGCGCGGAGGCGAAGGCGAGCATGGGCCAGACCGACCCGCGACTGCCGCCGCGCGCCCCGGTGCTCGGCGTGGAAATCAGCGAACGCGGAAAAGCCTACGCGCTCGACGAGGCGGTGGAGCGCGCGTGCTTCGCGGATACGATCGGCAGCGAACCCATCGCGGTGTTTTGGTATGGGCCGACGCGCAGCGCCGTTGCCTTCAGCCGCCGGCTCGACGGCCGCACGCTCACGCTTTACGCGGACACCATCTCCCCCGAAACCGCGCCGTTCAAAGACAAGGAGACCGGCTCGCGCTGGACGCTGGCGGGCCGCGCGGTGGACGGGCCGCTCAAGGGCAAGGAACTCACCTGGGTGAAGAGCATCCAGTGCGGCTGGTATGCCTGGGCTGCGGAGTATCCTGAAACGGAATTGTATGTCCCGAAGAAATAACATGAACGGCTGGCGCAGCCGCCGCCCGGGAGGACTGTTGCTGCTCGCCTTGATTTTGTGCGTTCCGCTCAGCGCGTGCCTTGCCGGGCCTGCTGCAAAATTGAAAGGCGCTTTGCTTACGGCGACCCAGGCCGACGACGGACAACTCCGTTCCCTCAAAGCGCAAGGCTACAATTCCATCGTGCTCAATCTCTCGGCGGAAGACGCGGCTCAACACAAGGACGCCGCGCACCGGGTTCAGGCTGCGGGCCTCGACCTCTTCTACTGGATCGAAATCGCGCGCAGTCCCGCGCTCGCCGACGCGCACCCCGAATGGATGGCTAGTCTGCAAGGCCATCAGGAATGGCGGCGCTTTTTTCCCAAGCTGCCGAAGCCTGCCAACGGCGAGGTCGTGAAGAACTACCCGTGGGTGCCGGTGCTCTACAAGGAAACCTTCGCGGCCCATTTGGAGCGCGTGAAGGAGCTTCTGCGCGACAAGCCCGCGCCGCGCGGCATCTTTCTCAACGATCTCCAGGCAGCGCCCTCGGCCTGCGGGTGCGGACATCATCTCTGCCGCTGGACCAGCGATTACGGCCCCATCAAGACCGCCACGCCGCTGGGCGCGGATGCCGCCGCGAAATTCGTTGCCGCAGTGAAGAAGCTCGCGCCGGAGTCCAAAATCGTTCCCGTCTGGGCGACGGAATGCGAAGAGCAGGACAAGGATGAATTATGCGCGGGCATTCCCTGCTTCGAGAAGACCTGCTGGCGCGAGTGGACCGCGCAGTTGATGCCGGTTGCGGCCGAGGTTGAGATGCTCGGCGTGTTGCTTCCTTATCGTGCGCTGCAACGCGACCTGCCGCGTTACGGCGCGGAAGCGGGCTGGATCAAGCCGGCCCTCGCCTCATTCACCACGCTGCCGGCGCGCTATCAGGCCGGGGGCGTGCCGCCGGATCGTCTCGTTGCGGTGTTGCAAGGCTGGGACGTGACACCTGAACAGATCAAATTACAGATCACCCGCAGCGAGGACGCCGGCGCAGCGGGCTGCGTGGTTTCAATGATGAAAATCGAGCAGGACTGGAAGCCGTGATCGTGAACGTCGAGGGCACTTCCAAGAAGTGAGGTGTGATAGAACAATTCCTCTAAAGCTGACCCTTTGCGCGCTCGCCATTTGCGGCGCCATATCCCTCAAAGCCGCCGGCGAGAAGCCTAAGTCGAACCCGGAACAGGAAGAAATGTTCAAGCGGATCGACGCCAACGGTGACGGCAAGGTCACCAAAGCCGAGTTCATGGTCTTCCCCGCATTCCAGAGCGACACCGCCAAAACCGAACAGATGTGGCAACACGTCTCCAATGGCAAAGAAGAGATCACGCTGAAAGAGTTCCTGGCCGTGGTCAGCGGCGGGAAGCAGGACAAATAACTTCTTCGCGAACGGCCCGGCCGTTCACACGAATCAAGCCGCATCCGTCCCGCGCGGGTGCGGCTTTTAACCCGATTTTCCCATCCTCTCAGACCGTGAAAACAAAGACATCAATCCTCCTCGCGTGCCTTCTCAGCTCCGTCTTCCTCGGCACTGTGGCCGCGCAGTCGCCAGCCGATCCCGCTGAGGACGATGCGGTGCGCGACATCGGCTCGCGGCGGGAACTGTTCGTGGATTCCTGGCTGGTTCAGGATCTGCAAAGCGTCGCATTTCAGTTGCACACGCCGGAGCTTGCCCCGCCGGTCAATCCACCGCGCCCGCAGGGACATTATGCGACGGTGCTGCGCGATGGAGATCGCTTTCAATTCTACTATCGCGGCGACAAAGATCCGAAGGTTGGTTGGAAGACTCACGGGTGGGAGGTCTATCACGAAGGCGAGGTAACGCTGGTTGCGGAAAGCAAGGATGCCATTCACTGGACGCTGCCTAAGCTCGAGCTTTTCGAGCACCCGAGTTTTCCAGAGGGCAACATCGTGCTCATGGATGAGTTTCTCGTGAACCACAACTTCACACCATTCATTGACACGAAGCCCGGCACGCCGCCCGACCAGAAATACAAGGCGCTCGGCGGCCTCGCGTATCAACCTACCCCGATGTATCAGGAAATCCGCGCGCGCCGTGGGCCGGGCGGGCTGAAGGCGTTCGTGTCACCCGACGGCATTCATTGGAAGAAGCTCCAGGAGCAAGCCGTCATACCGGACGACTGGGGCAAGTATTTCGACTCGCAGAACTATGCCTTCTGGAGCGAGAGCGAGCAATGCTATGTGTGTTACTTCCGTCGCTTCATCAAAGGCTGGCGCGGCATCGCCCGCACCACGTCGCAGGATTTCATCCACTGGACCGATCTCGTCGAGATGGAGGCGAACCTCCCGCACGAGCACCCTTTACACGAGCTGCACGCAGCCTTACTTCCGCGCGCCGCACATCTATGTCGCCACGCCCACGCGGTTCATGGATCAGCGCGGCGCGGCAACCGACATCCTATTCATGACCACACGCGGCGGCGCGAAATATGACCGCACCTTCACGCAGGCCTTTATCCGCCCCGGACTTAGCAAGGAAAAATGGGGCAACCGCGCGAACTATGCCGCCATCGGCATCCATCAGACGAGCGCCACGGAGATGTCCCTCTTCCTCACCGGCGGACGACGCTACACGCTGCGGCTTGATGGCTTCGCCTCCATCAATGCTCCGCTCAGTGGCGGCGAACTGATCACGAAGCCATTCAAGTTCGCCGGCGGGAAACTGGAGATCAATTACTCCACCAGCGCCGCGGGCAGGGTGCGGGTGGAGATACAGGATGCGGATGGCAAGGCGCTGCCGGGCTTCGCGCTCGATGACTGCCTGCCGATCTACGGCGACGACATCGCGCGCATCGTAAAATGGAATGCCGGCGATGATGTAAGCACATTCGCCGGCAAACCCGTCCGCCTCCGTTTCGCCATGGAGGACGCCGATCTCTTCTCTCTGCGCTTCCGGGAGTAAAAAGGGGATAAATCGGCGCCGATTCGAAATGCATCGCGGTGAAGTGGAAGGGCGCGGAAGACTTGTCAGCAATCGCCGGGAAGCCGGTGCACCCTCGGTTTTATCCCGAGGACGGTGATTTGCCTGCGTTCTGGGTCAGACGCTTATTCTGGATTGGTCGCTATTCGCACCGAACGTCCATAGATGTCGCGCCGCATTCCCTTGGTCCAGCCGCCGAGGTCGTAAGTCACAAAAAGGTGGTTGTCCGCCGGCGTTTCCTCAATGGCCATGTAATGCGTGGTCAGGACTCCGGAGGTCATCCGCACCACGTTGCTCCAGGTCTTTCCGTGGTCGTGGCTGAAGGCGAGGTAGTTGCCATTCCATGGATGTTCAGGGTGTTTCCAGCATTGTTTCTGCGGCACGCGCACTCCAAAGGCGGCGACGAGCAGTCCGCTGCGCAATTCGATCAAGTCGGGATCGACCACCGCGCCCCTGAGTTCGTCGGAGTTCTTCTCATCCAAAAGCCGTCCGTGGAAATCTTTGAAGTCGCGGAACATGTCCGCCCACAGTTCCGTCCGGTAGATATCGAGATTAGCAAATACCCGTGGACGAGCCGCACTCCATGTCGCGCCCTCATCGTCGGAAATCGCCTCGCAGAGTTCGCGCCCCGTTCGCATCAGACAGATCAGCCGGCCGGGATTCGGCCCCTGGCTCACGCGCGCGAGCACCGGTTCGCCGAACCCCTCGGTGCCGGCCTTTGGGTCCACCGCCACGGTCGAGATGAGCTTCCAATGCTGTCCCCGGTTCGTCGACCGCGCCAGCATCACGCGCGACTTCATCATGCTGGGCATGTAAGTCGCAGGCGTCTTGTCGCCTTTGATCCATCCGTAAAATGTGGTCAACAAGTCTCCGTTCGGCAGTTCGAGAATCCGACGATGCAGGCGCTGGGCGTCGTGCGGGTGGCCGCCATCATCCTTCGAGCAATAAAAATCCACTCCCGGCAAATCGAAGGTGACATCCTTTGGCCCTTCCAAGGTGCACCAGTCGTCTGTCGAGGTATAAAGTTGCCCGGTCCCTTCGTCCGGCTGCGCTCCCGGCGTGATGTAAGTATCGAGCGCCAGGATCGTGCCATCGCGCAATTGCACCGCGCCGCCTTCCATGTTCAACCCGTTTGCACCGGGCTTGAGCGGAATCTTCGTCCAGTGCTGCCCGTCATCGCGCGAGACCACCGTTTCCATCGCGGCGAAATAGGTCATGCGGGAAGAGGGAAACGGCTTTTCCGGCACCTGTGCCTGCACCACCAGCGCGCCCGACTTCGTGCAAAGCATCGAAGGTTGCAAGCCTCGCGGGAGCACCAGCCGCTCCTTCCCGAAACTCAACCGCAGCCGCCCGTCAGCTTCCACCATGTGAGGAAGATTGCCGACCATTTCTGCGGCAGCCGCGGGCGGATTGTCGATCGGGGCAGGAGTGTCGGACCCGTCCGCGACAAGCGGCAGCGCCACCAGCAACGAAAAAATCCAGCTAATTGGGTTCACGGTGCGCTTCGTGTGTTGCATTTTATCGGATTGTCCGCTGATTGTTTGAGGAGGAATATCATTGCTGTCGCCGCGGCGGAGTTTGTCAATCTGGCGGTGACGAGCAAGGGAACCTGGATTTGTATTTGTGTCCGCCGCAAACCAAGCGAAGAAAAAGTTTCGGCGCCTAAAGAACGAATGAAAGACTGCGTTCTCACCATGAACCACGCACTCCAATTTGCCAGTCATCAGCCGGTCATGAAAACCATCCGCCTGATTCTCCTTTCATGCGTTGCCAAGCTTCGCCCGGCGTTCCGCCAGGTGGCGCTGTCGGTCTCGCTCTGCTCGGCGCTATGTGTTCCATGGGCCATCCATGCCGGGCCATCGAAGCCCAACATCGTATTCATCTTCGTGGACAACCTCGGCAGCGGCGTTCCCGGTTGTTATGGCTCGAAGGTTCATCGCACGCCGAACATCGATCGCATGGCGGCGGAGGGCACGCGCTTCACCAGCTTCTACGTCGCCAGCGGTGTCTGCACGCCGGGTCGCGCGGCCGCCATGACCGCCTGCTATCCGCCGCTGCCCAAAGGCGATCCGCCGTGCCCTTCGATCCGCAGCGAGAATCTTCGCGATGGAGTCGAAGACGCCAGCTTGCTGGGCATGGTCGAACGCTTCCGCGACGATCCCAAGCGCGGAGTGGAGGCCCGCACGTTACTCAAGCAAGCTGCCGACTTGGTGCCCGACCAACGTCACTACAACTTTCAATCAAACGCCTACCACTTGCTTCGCAACGCACTGGGCGGCTTCATCGAGCGCTCTCAGCACGAGTGAGCTGATAAGCCGCATTGGATCGCGTGTTCGAACAGCTCAAGTAGAACTCCAACGGAATGCCATGAACCGCCGCACCTTCCTCCAAACCACCGCCGCAACGATTGCGGGCGCTGCATTGCCACCCTTGCACAGACTGCCACGCGCATTGTGGACACTCACGTTCACTTCTGGGATCCCACGCGCGAGCAAGGCGTGCCGTTGCCGGGGAAGGGGTCGCCGCTCTACCGCCCTGTGCTGCCTGCCGACTGGAAGAAGGTCGCCTCGCCGCACGGCGTCAAAGAAACCGTCGTCGTCGAGGCCAGTCACTGGGTGGAGGACAACCAGTGGATTCTCGATCTCGCCGCGAACGAGAAAAGCATCGTCGGCTTCATCGGAAATCTCGATCCCGCGGACGCAGGCTTCTCCGCAAATTTGAAGCGTTTCGCCGCGAACCCGCTGTTCCGCGGCATCCGCTGGCGTGGCGATCTTGTGCAGTTGGACGCGACGAAGGATTACGTGAAGCGCGGCGCGAAGGAGTTGAGCGATCACGGCCTCGTGCTGGAACTGAACGGCAAACCTTCGATGCTCGCGGAAGCAGCGAAAATCGCGGGTGGACTGCCCGATCTGCGCATCATGATTGACCATGTCGGCAGCGCGGGTGATGCCACGCATCTCACGGATGAATGGCGCGAAGGAATGAGGGCCGCAGGCAAGCGGAAGAACATCTTTCTGAAAATCTCCGCGCTCACCGAGCAGACGGACGAATCATCCAAGTCCTATGGCCACGCACCGCGCGACACCGCTTACTACCAGCCGGTCCTCGACCACTGCTGGGAGTGCTTCGGCGAAGACCGCGTCGTCTATGGCAGCAACTGGCCGGTGTGCGAGAAAGGCGGCACGTATGCCGACGAGTTCAAGATCGTCAGCGAATACTTTGCGACGAAAGGCAGTGGCGCTTCTGAGAAGTATTTCTGGAAGAACTCGCTCGCGGCATATCGCTGGATCGAACGCTGAGAAACCCGCCATGCCAGCCGTGATGGGCCGTAGTCGTCGGCCTCATGGCCATCCCCGACGCCTGCATGATGGGGTTCCCATGCTTCGCTCCCGCCAGCGGCGCCGTTGGCGTTCACGGGGCTGAGCCAAAGACGACTCCGTGATCACAATCACTACATTTGTCGTTGACGAATCACTACGGATGTAGTATTTCCCGCGACAATCATGAAACCGCCTGACATTTCCGAATCCGAATGGGCCGTGATGGAGGCGCTCTGGCAGGGCGCTCCACAGACCGCTTCCGAGGTCACCAAGACTCTGCGGCCCACGATGAACTGGGCGGAGAACACAGTCCGCACGCTGCTCACACGGCTGGTCGAAAAGGACGCCCTGAAGACGGGCGAGAACGCCAGCGGCACCCGCGTCTTCTCGGCTGCGGTGAAGCGCGAGGCGTGTGTGGGCGCGGAGAGCGAGTCTTTCATGCAGCGGGTTTTTCGCGGGGCGTCGAAGCCGCTGCTCATTCATTTCGCGCAGAATGCGCAGCTCAAGCCGGAAGAGGTGCGCGAGCTGAAAAAGATGCTCGATCAATCTCTCAAGAACCAATCCTGAACCCTCCACCACAACAATCTTATGAACACCCTCGATTCCTTCATCCCATGGCTCCTGTCCGCGAGCCTGCGCGCATCCGTGCTCGCACTCGCGGTGCTGGGTCTGCAATTTGCATTCAGCCGCTGGCTGCCCGCGCGGTGGCGTCATGCACTGTGGCTGCCGGTGGTTCTGGTGCTCCTGGTGCCCGTGCTGCCAGCGACCCGCTTCAGCGTGGAGAACGGTTTTCTTTCAAAGCCGGTCATCGTTCAAGCTGTCGCACAGTCCGCCGAGGCACAGTCCGCCGCGGTGCAGGAAGCGTTTGCCGAAATCCCGGCTGTGGCAGAGCCGGCATCGTGGCAGCCGGGCGGGTGGCAAATCCTCTTTGCAACGTGGCTGCTGGGGGCTTGTGGCGTGCTGGTCGTCGGTGGCGTCGGCTATCGGCGGAGCCTGCGCCGGATCGCGCGTGAAGCGGTGGTGACGAGCGCGGAGATCACTGAGTTGGTTGCCCGTGACGCGCATCAGCTTGGCATGAAACGTTTGCCGCGCGTGATTGTATCCACAGCGGTGGACAGCCCGGCGGTGGCGGGCCTGCTTCGTCCTGTGCTTCTTCTGCCGGCGAGTTTTCCAAATGGATTTTCCGCTGGTGAGGCGCGCATGGTCTTGCTGCACGAACTCACGCACCTCAAACGCCATGACCTGCCGTTGAACTGGCTGCTGTGCGTGCTCCAGGTATTTCATTGGTTCAATCCGCTGCTCTGGCTCGCCTTTGCCCGCATGAGGACTGACCGCGAAACGGCGTGCGATGCGCAGGTGCTCGGAGCCGACGCGGAAGATCGTCGTGCCGACTATGGCCATGCCTTGCTGAAGCTCCAGCACACGGCGTCGCAACCCGCGCTCGGTCTCGCCTTCGTCGGCATCTTCGAGCGTGCCGGAATGCGCTCGCGCATTCGCGCCATCGCCACTCATCGCCAACCGCATCCCGTGTCGGGTTTGGCTGCGGCACTGATGATCGCCGCGCTCACGCTGGTGGGTGCGACGCGTGCGCAAGAGGTCAAAGCCGAGCAGCCAAAGGAGGCCCCAGCACAAGCGAGCACGGACCAGAAGAACAAGGCTGGCGGCGGCACGTTCGTGTCATTCAAAGACGGCACACTGACACTCAAGGGCAATGCCGGCGAATTGGTCTGGAATAACATCACCGAGAAAACCAAGGTGTTTCTTTCGGAGAATTCCGACCTGGATAAATCCTCAGGCATCGTTGGCGTCTTGAGCAAAGTGGAAGCCGGGACATGGGTCTTCGTTGCTGGGAACAAGTCATTCATTCGTGTCGGCGCGGCGAAAGAGGGTCACGTCACAGGCACCTTTGTATCCTTCAAAAACGACCGGATGCTGCTTCTGGGGAAAGACCTCAAGCCGGGCAATTTCACCAAGAAATATGGCAACCAGCTTTCCTATGGCAAGTTTTCCGAAAGCGTCCCCGTTTTTGAAAGCGTTGATGGCAACGACTTGACGCTGGCAGGCACACCCTCCACGACTTTGCCCAACATCAAGGAAGGGACGCTGGTCACCGTTTACTACGGGCAGACAGACGGAAGCTTCGTCCGCATCGAAATCGGCGTGCCGAAGCAGAAGTAATCCAATCTCCATTAACGTCAGCATCTCATTGTTCAATAAAACCCAAGTCATCAAACACCTACAACATGAAAACTGTATCTCATAACATCGTCAGTGGCATCTTGTCCGGAATCGTCACCATGCTCGGCATCGTGCCGTTAAATCTCATTGCAGCTGATGCGCCAGCAGCGGAAAAGACCAGCCAGATGGAAAAAGCCGGATGGGGCACGTTCGTGTCATTCAAAGACGGCACACTGACACTCAAGGGCAATGCCGGCGAACTGGTCTGGAATAACATCACCGAGAAAACCAAAGTTTTTCTCTCGGAGAATTCCGACCTGGATAAACCCTCGGGCATCGTTGGCGTCTTGAGCAAAGTGGAAGTCGGGACATGGGTCTTTGTTGCCGGGAACAAGACGCTCATCCGGGTGGGTGCGGCGAAAGAAGGTCACATCACGGGCACGTTCGTATCGTTCAAGAACGACCGGATGCTGCTGCTGGGGAAAGACCTCAAGCCGGGCAACTTTACCAAGAAATACGGCAACCAGCTTAACTTTGGCAAGTTTTCCGAAAGCGTCGCCGTTTTTGAAAGCATTGACGGTGGCGACTTCACGCTGGCAGGCACACCCGCAACGGCTTTGCCCAAGATCCAGGAAGGGACGCTTGTCACCGTTTACTACGGGCAGACAGACGGAAGCTTCGTCCGCATCGAGATCGGCGTCCCGAAGAAAAATTAGGAATCCCGTGTCCGGCTGCTCACCCCCGCTCAAATTCAACCAAGATGGAATCATCGCGATGAATCTTAATCTAACCCTCCTCTGCACGCTCATACTTACAGCCGCGATGTCCGCAGCGGAACCCGTGGTGTTCAATGCACGCACGGCGCATAGCGGCAAATGGTCGGACGCTCAGACATGGGAAGATGGGCGCCAACCACAGGCGGGCGATTTTGTGCAGGTGCGTTCTGGACACGTCGTGACCTATGACGTGTCTTCGGATGCTGCGCTGCGGATGCTTCATGTCGCGGGCACGCTCACATTTTCGCGGGAAGTGTCCACGTTGTTGGATGTCGGCCTCATCAAGGTCGAACCTGGCGAAACCACGACTGAAGATGGTTTCAACTGCCACGATGAAGCTCCCGCGCCACAGGCGGGCGCTTCGCTGCCGGTGTTGGAAATCGGCACGCTGGCGTCGCCCATCCCAGCAGGTGTGAAGGCAACAATCCGATTGCGCCAGTTCAAGGGCACGAATCCAGAAACACTGCCCGCCATCATTGCCTGCGGCGGGCGCTGGGACGTGCATGGCGCGCCGATGAAGCGCACCTGGTTGAAGCTAGCCGCCCCTGCGAAGGTGGGCGATGTCCGTGTGACGGGGGAGCAACCGGTGACGGACTGGCATGTTGGTGATCACATCATCATCACGACGGGCGACGCAGCACCCCTGGAGTCTGGGCCCAGCTTTCAAATCAGGAATATTGAAAATCCCCAACACAAACCGGTGGGCACGGAAGAGCGCGTGGTCACTGCCATCGAAGGAGCGGTGCTCACGCTGGATCGTCCTCTAACTAAAGCGCACCACGGCGAAGAAGGGATGCGTTGTGAAGTCGCGAACCTCTCCCGGAATATTGTCATTGAGTCTGCCGATCCAGCAGGTGTGCGTGGTCATACGATGTATCACCGCGACTCTTCGGGCGGCATCAGTTACGCGGAGTTCAGGCATCTTGGGAAAGAAGGCGTGCTCGGCAAGTATGCGATCCATTTTCATCTCGTGCGCGATACGATGCGCGGCAGCGGCGTGCTCGGCGCCAGCATCTGGGATTCGCTCAACCGCTGGGTCACCATCCACGGCACCGATCATCTGCTCATTCGCGATTGCGTCGGTTACCAGTCGCGCGGACACGGCTTCTTCCTCGAAGACGCCACCGAGCAATGGAACGTGTTTGACCGCAATCTCGCCGTGCAGGCATTCAGGGGCGAGGCCTTGCCGAAGCAGGTTCTGTCATTTGATCCCAACGATGGCGCGGGCTTCTGGTGGGCGAATGGGCGGAACACCTTCACCCGCAATGTCGCGTGCGAGAACGACCGCTACGGCTTCCATTTTCAAATCGCCAAGACACCCGACTTCAATCCCGTGCTGCGCG
>JBBRXP010000191.1:0-11401 GCA_038238555.1 Chthoniobacterales bacterium
CCCACCGTCACGTAAGGCCCTGCTTCCTGCGAAGCCGAGGCGTAGAAGGTGCCAACCATCGGCGAAGCAATCTCCTTGAGAGGGCTCGCCTCGTCGATAGCTATGGGCGTAACCGGCGAAAGCGGAAAGCTCGGAGGCGCCAGGGCCGCGAGGGGTTGAAAGTCACTCCCTTTCTTGAGGGTGATCTTGAATCCCTCCTTCTCCATCTTGAAGACGGAGAGGTCATTTTTTTTCATCAGAGCGATGAGCTCTTTGATTTGTTTTAAGTCCAAGGGTGGCGAAGGCTCGGCGGGTGAAACGAAGGGCGGATGCTATGTGCCGCCGCGCAAAAGCGTCAAGCGCGGCGGCTCCAAGGAGACTTCGTCGCGAGAGGCGACAGGAGTGTCGCCTTTCCTCGGGTTCTTCTCACGGAGCGCGTCTCGACCGGAGCGAGAGTTGCGGAAATGCGTCGAGGGAAGCGGCAAGGTAATTGCGAGAATCTCGCAGCGCGCTTAGCATCCACGGCATGAACCTCGCCTGGCCGCTTCCGGCCGGCAGGTGGCTTCGGAAACGGCACGCTGGTGAGCGGAGAGGTCGCGGGCTTCCGCATCAATGTGGGAGCCATTTTCGATACCGAGGCCAATCTGCGCGAGTTGCGCAAACTGGCGGAAGAGGCGGCCTGATCTTTATTCCGCCGCGAGCATCTCGGCGGGCGCGGGAGCGTTGTGTTGCATAAGATGGCGAATCTCCTGCGACTTGAGCGCGCGGTCGGCGACGAAGAGCTCATCGAGTTCGCCGCGGAAGCGCTCGGCGTTGCTGCCGCCGATCCACAACGTCTCCTCACTCGAGTCCGCCGGATCGTTTGCGCCGGGTGCTTGCTTGAGCCAGTGCCGGGCGGCGGGGGCATCGAGCCGCCCATCCACGTAGTGCTTGATCTGCGGCAGGCCGTCGGCCTTTCCCTTTATGCCGAAGACGACGCCGACGTGATGCCAGCGGCCATCGCGCACCGGAGTGGAGCCGACGAGAAAGTTGCGGCCCACGCGCGTGCGCAGCGCGCCGAGCGAGCCTCGATTGGGATCGCGGTTCCAGGCGATTTCCACGGGGCGCGAATCCTTGCCATTAAGCGGCCACGCCAGCATGGGGCCGGCCTCGGGGAGCTGCGCATCGTCGGGCGCCTTCACCCAGAATGCGACGGTGCGCGCGGTGCGCTGGCCGATGCCGGCGAAGGATGCACGGGCGCAGAACGAGCCATCGAAGCGCAGGCCTCCATTGATGCGTCCGGGGCCGTGCATGGCGCCGAGTGGGGCGAGAAGCTGCGCGTCAAAGTCCCCGCGCGCGGGTCCGAGCAACTCGGCGCGAGCGAGCGAACCGGTCGTCTCATCGAAGCTCCAATGCACGTAGCCGGCGGGATGCGTGAGCCGGTCGAGCGCGACCTTGCGGACGAAGCGCGCCATTTTCTGATCGCGATCTTTCACCTCGGAGACGCCGGACTTGGCGAAGCGCCGCGCCTGCTTTTCGTGCAGGACGATCGCATCGCGCCCGCGCACGCCGCCTTCGCGCGCGGCAGCCTCGACAGCGCCCTTGAGCACGTACACTTCGGTGCCGCCGCCGGTGTCCGCCACCATCGTGAACTCGGTGCCGAGGTCCACGACATCGACCTGCGGGTTGGAGATGCGAAACCCGATGGCCTCCGCGGGCACCCGGGCCCGCAGCGTGCCGCGATCGAGCACGGCTTCCCACGCGGAGGTGAGATCGAGCGAGGCCGGGCCTTCGAGGGTGACTTGCGCGCCGCAGTCGAAGGTGATCTCCGCGAAGCCGCTTGCCAGCTCGATGCGCTGGCCGCGGCGCAATTCGTCGCCGGTCTTGAAGTCGCCGGCGATCCACTTGCAATCTTTCCCGCCGGAAAGCCACGCGACGGATTCCTCCGCCTCCGCGTCTGCGCGCGAAGGCGACTCAGGACGCCCGCCAAGCCAGAACGCGAGCATCACCGAGGCCGCCGCCGCGAGTGCTCCGAGCCCCCACTGCCACAGAGCCGGGCGGAGGATGCGCGCGGGCGCGTCGGGTGCCTCGGCCTGCATCTCTCCGGCGTAATCGCACAGGCTCGCCGAGAGCGCCATCGCGCGAACGTAGAATTTGCGCGCCTCTTCGGAAGTCGCCAGCCAGCGTTCGAGCCGTGCGCGCTCCACGGGGGAGATCGCGCCATCGACGAGCGCATTGCACAGTTCGTTGAGCTCCAAGGTTTCGTCGTCGGTCAGGTTCATAAAATTTCTCCCGCTCTTCACAGCGCGGCCTCGGTGGAAAGTTGATGCGTCACGCAATCCAGCAGCAGCTTGCGGATGCGGGCGAGCGCCTTGTAAGCGGCATCGAGCGAACGGCCCGCGCGCCGCGCCGCCTCCTCCACACCGCAGCCAGGCTCGTAGCGCAGGAGCACCATCTCGCGGTCACGCGCGTGAAGTTTTTGCAGGCATTTCGCCAGCGCCTCGTGACGCGCGCTCACTTCCGGGATCATCGTCGCCGCGGTCTGCGCCACCGCATCCACGACCTCTTGATTGAACACGACCTTCGAGCGCGCGTATTTCGTCCGCGCCGCGCGCACCTGCCAGTAAGCGATCTGGCAAGCCCACGCTGCGAAATCCGTCCCGAGCCGGAAATCATGAAACTTCTCGCAGACCACGAGGCAGGTCTCCTGAAGAATGTCCTCCGCGTCATGCCGGTCGGGCACCAGCGTGTAGATGTAGGAAAAGATGCGCCGCTGGTGCTGCGTCATCAGCAGCATCAGTTGCTTGTTTCTTTCAAGAGAGGGATCCGGTTCGAGATTCACGGGATGAGCTTATACGTGCTTCAGTTTTGTTAGTGACGGGTCGGGGCCGAATTGCCAAACCCTCATAGCATTCCCAGCGAGAATTCGGACACAAGCAGTCCCGCCGCTTCGCCTCGGTGCCTTCGCGTCTTCGTGATAAAAATCCGTTGACCCGCGCAGTTAGGCAATCAACCACGAAGGCGCGAAGGCGCGAAGATGCAACTGTTCCGGGCACGGACGGTCCGCGTATTCCTTGAGCAGCCTACGGCGTGACGCCGAGCGCCGGGCGCGTGAGGTTTACGCCTTTGCGGCGCGCGTGGTCGATCATCTCGCCGATCGCGCGTTTGCGCTCGGCTTCCGGGAGGAAGTTGATACGCGCCATTTCTTCGCCGAAGGCCCGGACGTGGAAGTCGTACAGCACCCTGCGCATCCGCCGGCGTTGGGCGGGAGTGAGAGGCTTCCACTTTGCTTCGCTCATGGTTCGAGGCCGTGGAAATTTCCCGCGGCATCCGGCATCCATTCTACGACGTCCGACCCCCCTGTCACGCCCACGGTTTCGCAAACTTCGCGCATCATTCTGGCGAGACCGTACTGCGTCAGCGGGCGCTCGGGGAGATGCTCCGTGGCGCAACGGAGCCGGATTTCGTGGGACTCGGCCAAGGCGGCGCGGTTTCCGCCCGCCTTGCGCACCGCTGACGTGTAAGGGCGCAGTGGACGCTGATAGATGCGGATGCGCAACTCATCCATCTCGCTCTACAACACGTCGCAATCTTTGGTGGTCGCGGCCACGCCGAAATGCACGCAGGCCATGCCGCGGGTGATCCCGCAGGTGATGCCGCGCGCCTGCGCGGTGGCCACGAGGCCGGTGAAGAATGTTTCGAGTTCCGCGTAGGTCATCATGGCCACCGGAGCATGGGAGCAGCCCGCGCGCTCGATGGCGAGGCGCGAAACTATCTCCGCCGCGCTTGGTTGTCCCAGCCACCAGTTCTCGCGCTGTAGTTAAATCAAACCCAATTTCCCATGCACTCCGTTCCCACTCTCCGTCTTGGATTCGCGCTCCTCGTCGCGGCCATACATTGCGCCGCGCTCACCGTCGAGCCGACCGCCAAAATCGAGGGCCCGCTCACGGCTGTGCAGCGCGACTTTTTTGAAAAGAGCATCCGCCCCGTGCTCTCCGAGAAATGCTACAAGTGCCACTCGGCCGAGGCGGAGAAAGTCAAGGGCGGGCTGCTGCTCGACACGCGCGATGGCATCCGAATGGGCGGCGATTCGGGGCACGCCGTGGTGCCGGGAAATGTGAAGGAGAGCCTGCTCATCGCCGCGCTCAAGTGGGAGGATAAGGACACGCGCATGCCCCCCGAAAAGTCCGGCGGCAAGCTTGCGGAGAGCGTGATCGCCGACTTTGAGAAGTGGGTGAAAATGGGCGCGCCCGATCCGCGCGATGGCACTTCGGTCAAGCCCGCGAAGAAGGAATGGGATCTCGTGAAGGGCAAAGAGTTTTGGGCTTTCCAAGCGCCGAAGGCCGTCGCCCCGCCCGCCGTGAGGGACACTGTATGGCCGCGCACTGTGGTGGACAAATTCATCCTCGCCGCGCAGGAAGGCCGGCAATTGAAGCCCGTGGCCGATGCCGATCCGCGCACGCTGATCCGCCGCATTTACTTTGACCTCATCGGCCTCCCGCCCACGCCTGCCGAGGTAAACGCATTTGTCGCCGCGGCCGACCGGCAGAAAGCTGTGGCCGCGGTCGTGGACAAGCTCCTGGCCTCGCTGCAATTTGGCGAACGCTGGGGTCGGCACTGGCTCGACGTCGCCCGCTACGGCGAGAGCACCGGCAAGGAGCGCAACGTGACTTTTGGCGAGGCATGGCGGTATCGCGATTACATCATCGCCTCGGTCAATGCGGACAAGCCTTACGATCAATTCATCCGCGAACAAATCGCCGGCGATCTGCTGCCCGCCAAGGACGACAAGGATCGGAGCGACAAGCTCGTGGCCACAGGCTTCCTCGCGCTCGGGCCGAAAAGCTTGAACGAAAAGAACCGCGAAATCTTTCGGATGGATCTCATCGATGAGCAGATCGATACCACTACGCGCGCCGTGCTCGGCATCACCGTGGCGTGCGCGCGCTGCCACGATCACAAGTTCGACCCGATCCCGCAGCGCGAGTATTACAGCCTCGCCGGAATCTTCCGCAGTTCCGAAACCCACTACGGCACGGCGGGCGCGATCGCCGGGAAGAATCGCAACCCATCCACCCTCGTGCCGCTCGGGCCTCCCGTGGAGCCGAAGGCGAGTGTCGAAGCCCCGAAGCCCGTGGCCGTGCCTGCGATTTCCGACAAATCACAAGCCGCGGGCAGGATGGAAGAGCGTTTGAAGATGCTGGTGGCGAGTGATCCGAAAAAGGCGCAGAAGCTCGCGAACCTGTCGCCATCGCAGAGGGCCGCGCTCCTCGAGCGTTTAGCATCGAGTGGAAGTTCGCTCGGCAAATCGGGCAAACGCGGATACGGAACGCCCGCGGCGCAGCCGCTGCTCGGGCCCGCTTGCATGGCGCTGAGCGAAGGCCACCCTGGCAATGCCCGTGTGCTCGCCCGCGGTGAAGTCGATGCCCCCGGCGAGAACGTACCGCGCGGCTTCATCACCGTGCTCACCAATGGCGCAGCGCCCGCCATTCCCGAGAGCGCGAGCGGACGGCTCGAACTCGCGCAATGGCTCACCGACGCGGCCAACCCGCTCACCGCGCGCGTCGCCGTCAACCGCATCTGGCAGCACCTCTTCGGGCAGGGCCTGGTGCGGACGGCGGATAATTTCGGCGCGACGGGCGAAAAGCCGAGCCATCCCGAGCTGCTCGACGCGCTCGCCACGCAATTCATGCGCGAGGGCTGGAGCGTGAAACAACTCGTCCGTTCGCTCGTGTTGAGCCGCACTTACCAACTCAGCAGCGCCTACGACAGCTTTGCCAATGAAGCCGACCCGGACAACCAACTGCTCTGGCGCTCCAGCGTGCGGCGGCTCGAGGCCGAGGCCATTCACGACGCCATCCTCGCCGCCAGCGGCAAGCTCGATCTCACTCCGCTGCCGCGCTCGCTCGTCGCCACCCACGGCGACGGCTACATCGGCAAGGGTCTTCGGCCGGAAATCTTCACGGAGTACGAGTCCACGCATCGCGGCATTTATTTTCCGGTCGTCCGTGACTTTGTCCCGCAGGCTCTCGAGCTGTTCGACTTCGCGGAGCCGAGCCTGGTAGTCGCCGCGCGCGATGTCACCAACGTGCCGGCGCAAGCGCTTTTTCTGCTCAACAATTCCTTTGTCCGCGAACAAGCCGCCGCGATGGCTGCGCGCGTGCTCGCGACGCCGCTCGACTATCCCGGCCGCATCCAGCTCACCTACCAGCTCGCGCTCGGCCGCCCGCCCACCGAGGCCGAGCGCCAGCGCGCCGACCACTATCTGCTCGATGAAGCGCGCGGTCTTATCCAGGCAAAGAGCAACGCCAAGGACACCGCTGCGCAACTCTCGTGGTCCACCTTCTGCCAGGCGCTCTTCGCCTGCGCGGAGTTTCGTTACGTCCGTTGATCCATCCTATGAATAACAACCTCCCATTCGAATGCTCCGGCATCACCCCACGCGCGCTCACCCGCCGCGATTTGCTCAAGACGGTTTCCGCCGGCTTCGGCTGGCTCGCTTTCCAGGGGCTCGCCGGACGCGCCATCGCCGCGCCGAGCCAATCCTCGCTTGCGCCGCGCGCGCCGCATTTCGCGCCCCGGGCCAAGCGCGTGATCTTTGTCTGCATGCAAGGCGGGCCCTCGCACATGGACACCTTCGATTACAAGCCGAAGCTCAACGAAGACGCCGGCAAGGAAGGCGGAGCCAAGGGCGGCAAGTTGTTTGCCTCGCCCTTCAAGTTCACGCAGCGCGGGCAGAGCGGGCTGTGGATTTCGGAGTTGTTTCCAAATGTCGCCGAGCACGCGGACGACCTCTGCATGTTGCACGGCATGAACACGGACATCCCCAATCACCCGCAGGCCTTCGTGCAACTCCACACCGGCAGCGCGCAATTCGTGCGCCCGAGCCTCGGCGCGTGGACGCTTTACGGTCTCGGCACGGAGAATGAAAACCTGCCCGGGTTCGTCACCCTCAGCCCCCCGATCCAGTTCGGCTCGCAGAATTACGGCAGCGCCTTTCTGCCCGCCGTGTATCAAGGCACGCGGCTCGGCGCACAGCGCGGCGATGTGGGCGAGGCGAGCATGGGCGACATCCGCAATCCCGATCTGCCATCCGCACTCCAGCGCAAGCAACTCGACCTCGTGCAGTCCATGAACCGCGATCTTCTCACCGCCGGCCCCAACGCGGAGATAGAAGGCGCCATCGAGTCCTTCGAACTCGGCTTCAAGATGCAGACCGAACTGCCGCGCGTGCTCGATACCGCCAAGGAATCCGCCGAGACCCTCAATCTCTACGGCATCGGAAGTGGCGCGAGCGACAACTTCGGCAAGCAGTGCCTCATGGCGCGCCGGCTGGTGGAAGCGGGCGTGCGTTTCGTCGAGGTCTGTCACTCCGGCTGGGATCAGCACCAAAATCTCAAGTCCAAACTCGCCGCCAATTGCGCTGCAACCGACAAGCCCATCGCCGGCCTGCTCGCCGACTTGAAAGCGCGCGGCCTGCTGAAAGACACGCTCGTCATCTGGGGCGGCGAATTTGGCCGCACCCCCGACAGCAACCGGCCCGATGGCCGCAATCACAACGCCAAAGGCTACACGATGTGGATGGCCGGCGGCGGAGTGCGCGGTGGCATGAGCTACGGCGCGACCGACGATTACGGTTACAAGGCGGTCGTCGATCCCGTGCACGTCCACGACTTGCACGCCACCGTGCTGCACCTGCTCGGCCTCGATCACGAGAAGCTCACCTTCAAATACGCCGGCCGCGACTTCCGCCTCACCGATGTGCACGGCAATGTGGTCAAGCAGATCGTCGCCTGACGCACCGGCCCGGGTTGTCAGAGTTTCGTGCGGCCCGCCATCGCGCGGGTCAGCGTGAGTTCATCCGCGCTCTCGAGGCCGCCGCCGGCGGGCATCCCTTGGGCCAGGCGCGTGACGCTCACCGGCAACTCGCGCAGCAGTCCGGCGAGATAGTTTGCCGTCGCCTCGCCTTCCACATCGCCGCCGAGCGCGAGGATCACCTCCGTGGGTTTCTCCGTCTTGATTCGATCGAGCAGCGCATCGATGCGCAGGTCTTCCGGGCCCACGTGATCGAGCGGCGAGATGCGGCCGCCCAGCGCGTGGTAGCCGCCGCGGAAGACGCCCGTGCGCTCGAGCGGCAGAATCTCGGTGGATTGCTCCACCACGCAGAGCGCCGCCGCGTCGCGCGCCGGATCGGCGCAGATGTCGCACAGCGGCCCGGTCGTAAAAAAGCCGCATCGCGTGCAGGGCCTCACGCTCTGCGTCACCTCGGCGATGACGCGCGCGATCTCGCCGGCGCGTGCATCGCGGGACTGGATCATCCACAGCGCGATGCGCTCCGCGCTACGCGGGCCGATGCCCGGCATTCGCTTAAGTTCCGCGATGAGCCCCTGGATCGCCGCGGGATATTCGATGCGCTTCATGAGCGCGCACTACACGCCAAAGGCGCGCCGCGCGCAAACCAAGGCTCGACATCGCGCTCTGTGGTCCGCAGGTTTCCCGGCCTGTCTTATGAAAATCCTCCTCACCCTCGTTACCTGCCTCGTCCTTGCACAAGCCTCGCCCGGCAAGCAGCCGAATATCGTCTTCATCTTCTCGGACGATCACGCCTATCAAGCCATTAGCGCTTACCACGATCCGCGCGCTTTGATCGAAACTCCGAGTATCGATCGGCTGGGTAAGGAAGGGATGCGCTTTGACCGCTGCCTGGTCACTAACTCCATCTGCGGCCCGAGCCGGGCGGTGGTGCTCACCGGGAAATACAGCCACATCAACGGATTTTATAACAACACTAACAGCCGCTTTGACGGGTCGCAGGTAACCTTTCCCAAGTTACTCAAAGGCGCGGGTTATCAGACCGCGATCGTGGGTAAGTGGCACCTTATAAGTGATCCGACCGGATTCGACTTCTGGCAGGTGCTTCCGGGACAAGGCGTCTATTACAATCCCCCGATGGTGCGCAATGGCGAGAAGGTCACAACGGAGGGGTATGTTACCGACATTATCACCGACGTATCGCTCGAATGGCTCAAGAGCCGCGATAAGTCGCGGCCTTTTCTGCTCATGTGCCAGCACAAGGCGCCGCACCGCCAGTGGGAGCCGGCGCTGCGGCACCTTAATCACGATCAGGACCGCAAGTATCCCGAGCCCGAGACGCTCTTCGACGATTACACCGGACGCGGCATCGCCGAGCACGACCAGGATATGACCATCGACAAGACGATGAATAACTCCGATCTCAAGCTCGACGGAGCGCCGCGGCAACTTACCGCCGAGCAGCGAAAAGTATGGGATGCCTATTACGAGCCGCGCAACGAAGCTTTCCGCAAGTTAAACCTTACCAGCAAGGAGTTGGTAAGTTGGAAATACCAGCGTTACATGCACGACTATCTCGGCTGCATCCACGCTGTCGATGAGAGCGTGGGCCGCGTGTTGCAGTATCTCGAAGACGAGGGACTCGCGGATAACACCATCGTAGTCTATTCCGCAGACCAGGGCTTCTATCTCGGCGAACATGGATGGTTCGACAAGAGGTGGATTTTCGAAGAATCCCTGCGCACGCCGTTGCTCGTGAGGTGGCCGGGAGTTACCAAGCCCGGCGGAGTAAGTAAGGACATCGTATCCAATCTCGACTTCGCCGAAACCTTCCTCGACGCCGCGGGCGTGCCGATCCCCGGGGAGATGCAAGGACGCAGTATGTTACCCGTGTTAAAAGGCCAAACTCCCGCGGACTGGCGGAAAGCTTTCTATTACCAGTACTACGAATACCCAACGCCGCACCATGTCCGCCCACATTACGGAGTTATAAGTGACCGTTATAAGCTCATGCACTTCTACGGCACCGGAGAGGATTACTCCGAGTTATTCGATCTACAGAAAGATCCCCACGAACTGCGCAGTGTCTTCGACCAACCCGACTACGCCTCCGCGCGCAAAGAGATGGAGGAACAACTTAGCCGCCTTCGCACCGAGTTGAAAGTGCCTGCGCAGGATCCGCCCGGCGCATCGGGCAATAAGCCCCTCAACGGTGAAGCGAAACCGAACCAGCCGGGCCGGGGAAAGAAGCCTTAGGCCGTGATTGTAAACTCCGCTGCCGTGCTGCGGCCCTTCCAAAAAATGTCGTTCCGAACACGCTTCGCTCAGAATGACCCAGGAGAAGGCGGCAATTCGCGCTGACGCATGCGGTGCAGGTGGTTTCGAAAATTCCGGTTTTGGGACCGACAGGAAAAAAGATCGGCCATTTCGCTGGAGCGCCTCTAAAACTCCGTACGTTTGTCATCCTGAGCGGAGTGAAGGAGCTCTCAACTACCCTCGAACGCGACCACCTCCGCCCGGGGAGTTAGAGGTTCTTCAACTCCGATTCGGAACGCCGAAACTTTCGCTCAGAATGACAACGAAACGAATTTTTAGACGCCATCTAAGGAATTTCACGGGCGCGGAATGTTCAGCCAAACACACCCTCTACCTCTATGGACATCACCCAACATCAGCCATCCCTGCGCGACTTCTGCGTCACCCGCCGCCAATTTCTTAACCGCTTCGGCATGGGCTTCGGCGCGTTGAGCCTTGCCAGTCTGCTCGGGCCGTCGCTCGGCGGAACGGCCCACGGAGCCGCCGTCAATCTTTCGCCGCTGGCTCCGCGCCAGCCGCAATTTCCTGGCACGGCCAAGCGCGTCATTCACATCTTCTCGCAAGGCGGACCGTCGCACATCGACACTTGGGATCCCAAGCCGGGCATGAAGAAGTACGAGGGGCAGAATGTGGACATGATCGGCGGAATGCCGCTGGCCTCGCAGTTTAAGTTCACCAAGATGGGCAAGAGCGGCGTGGAAGTGAGCGAGATTTTTCCGCACATCGGCGAGAGCATCGACGACATCGCGGTCATCCGGTCCATGACCACCGACATCCCGTCGCACGAATTTGCCACGCTCATGATGAACACCGGCTCGGGCCGGCTGGTGAAGCCTTCGATGGGTTCGTGGGCGCTCTACGGCCTCGGCGCGGAGAATCAAAATCTACCCGGCTTCATCGCGCTCGGCGGCGGGCTCGGCGGCGCATCGAACTGGCGCTCTGCCTTCCTGCCCGGCGCCTTCCAAGGCACGCTCGTGAGCAGCGTGAGCGCGCCGGCGGAGAAGATCATCGAGAACATCCGCAGCCACTACGCCTCGCTGCCCGAGCAGCGCCAGCAACTCGACCTGCTCAAGCAGATGAACGACATGCACGCCGACGCGCTCAAGCGCGAGCAAGTGCTCGACGCGCGTATTCAATCCTTCGAGCTCGCCTTCAAAATGCAGACGGAAGCGACTGACGTCTTCGATGTCTCCAAGGAACCGCAGAACATCCGCGACATGTACGGCGACTCGGAGACGGGGCGCCGGATGCTGGTGTCGCGCCGGCTCGTGGAGAATGGCGTGCGCTTTGTGCAGGTCTGGGCCGGTGGATGGGA
>JBBRXP010000192.1:0-11357 GCA_038238555.1 Chthoniobacterales bacterium
AAAGGAGCTATGCGGACTCCCTGCTAAAAACGGCAAAGAACCCGCTTCCTCGTGCTGCGGGCCAAAAGGATGTTGCTGATGTGAAGAAGATATATACCATCAAGGGTTTTGGTTGGTAATTGGATGCCATCATTGAAATGTTGACTTGATATTGATCAAAAACTAACATGAATGTCAAAAGGGTAAGCTTCAGCCAATTCGAGTTCCAATGGGTGGGAATTCTTCGGGGGTGTTTGTGGGGGTGTCGGTAGAAAGCCAAACTGAGTTTTGTTTTGGATTTCAAAAGCTTTTGCGGGTACTTCGAGTCCGGCAGAGGGCACCACTTGTTAATTTCGGCCAATCTAGGCCAGTCCAATTTTCCCATGATTTCAGGTGTTTAGGCTACCTTGCTGCAGTTCAATTCCGTTGCGCCATCCTATGGGCATCAATCTTGTGACGACACAGTCTAGATGAAGTCGAGAGAGGCTGCCGTGGTTGTCGTTGGTCGGAATCACTTTGGCAAAGCCTTCACGATGGCCGCGCCCGCCGCCTCGGACGACAAAGGAGCAGACACCGTTGGTTTCAAACTTGAAACCCCGCTTCCTCGCAGACTGCCTTGATCCGCTCCAGTCCGATCTTTGCCGTTTCGAGCGGATCTTTGGCCCACCATTCGGCGTTGAATAGTTCGAGACTGATCCAACTGTCATATCCCTTTTCTTTCAGGACACTGAATTCGGTTTTAAGATCGATGACCCCGTCGCCCGGCATGACCCGATCCGGGTCTTTCTGTTGGCCCGACGGGATACCGGGGGCGGCGTCGTTAACGTGATAGTGGGCGATGCGTTTCAGCGGCAGCGCCCGGATGTCGTCGAGGGTTGTCCGGTTGTTCCAGCTATGGAAGGAATCAAGAATAGTGCATCCGTCAGGAGCCCCGCATTCGTCGAGGACGGCGACAGTATCCGCGATGTTATTTAGGCTCGCGAAAAAGCTGATGTATTCGAGCACGGCGCGCACGCCTGTTTCGCGACCGATTTGGAGGAGGTCGGCGTAGCCCCGGCAAAGCCCTGCGATGCCGGGCCTTTCCAACGGCGGGGTGCATACCATGAGCGGAGACCCGAGGCGGGCGGCGAGTTCGAAGCGGCGTCTGGCCTCGTCCATCACGAGTTTGTATTCCCATCCGCTGCTTTCGCCCCAGTTCCGAACCGCGATGAAACAGGGGACTTCGAGACCGTGATCGGCGAGCGCTTTTTGCACGTCGGAGATCTCGCCGCCGCGACCGACATGTTCGTAAAGCTCCGTTGCCCAGAGTTCGATGCCGGCATATCCGGCCTGGCCCACGACCCGGATCTTTTCGAGGAGCGGGGTCGGTTTGATGGTGGAGGAGTTGAGTGAGAGGCGCATAAGAGGGGCGGTTGGACGGCGGGTGGTATCCAAAGGAGAATTTCGATGATGCGTGCCTGCGAGCCAAAAGCCTGTACTGGCGACTGCCATTCTCTCAACTTTCTCGCACCGCGCAATCGCCACGAACTCAGGCGGATTGGGCTTTCCGTCGTATTGACGTAGTGGTTCATTCCGGCAGAGTTGACGGGCGAAGGCGTTTGAGTCTTCCTAATTGTCGGGTGCAGAGGGCACGTCGATTCAACTCGGCAGTGGTTCCACGGGCTGCCAGCATGACTGCGACCATCCAAGTCGCAGTACTTCTTCCGCGCACGATCGTGTGATGTCGCAAGGGGTGCGAGGCTCCCTTCACACCGGTAAGATCAGTGTGAACTTCATCTTCTTATGTCCGCTTTATCCCGCCCTGTTCTGCTTTTTCCCTCTGTTCTATGTTGGACAGGGTACGCATTGCTTGCGCTCATCTGCACGGGAGGCACCTGTGCCGCAGAAATGAACGCGCCCGTAGCGCAATGGAGGTTCGAGGGCCAGGATACACCCGGCGTGTGGCAAGGGAAAGGCTTGCGCAAGGTGCCTGGGCCGCAGGGGCCGGGGTATCCGAAGTTTCCGGCGGGGAATCAGGCGATGGAGCTGGCCGGGCGGGATGCGGCTTTGGTGGTGCCGGACGCGCCGCAACTGCGCTTTCAGAAAGGCGACGCGTTCACGCTCGAAGCGTGGGTGAAGGTGCGCACGATCCGCGATGGGCAGATGGTGTATCTCATCGGCAAAGGGCGCAATGGGGTGAAGGAGTTCGGCGACGACAACCAGAACTATGCGCTGCGGCTGAAAGGTGTGAACGGGCGCGCGGCGATTGGTTTTCTTTTCACGGCGCAAGTGGCGGCCGGACAGCCGGTGAGCTGGCACCGGTGGTGGAGCACGGAGGGCTTCCAGACCGACACGGGATGGCATCATGTCGCGGTGACTTACACCTTTGGGAAAAAGGAAAGCCTGCGGGGATACATTGATGGGGCGGAGATGAAGGGGGCTTGGGATCTCGGCGGGGCGACGGATCGCGGGCCGGTGAGCGATGGCGATGCGCTGGTCATCGGCAGCGGCTACACGCGCGGTCCCGCGGAGACGCTGGATGGCTGGCTCGATGAAGTCGCCATTCATCGCGCGGCGCTGCCTGCGGTCACGTTGCGGACACACTTTGCAGTGGCGGCGGCACCGGTGCCCGAGATCGACCGCAGCAAACTGCCCGCCGGTCGCGTGCTGGTGGAGCTGTGCGAAAAGGGCGTGCCGGAACTGGCGATGTGGCCGGTGGAATCGCCTGCGCAGACGGAGTCGTATATCGAGGATGTGTTTGGCTTTTCCGAGCTGCCCCAGCGCTACGTCGCGACCGGCGTGCGCGGAGATCGCGCCGTGGCCTTTCTGCTGCGGGCTTCGGCGCTGGTGCGGCTGCCGGAAGGAGTGAACCGATTGCTGCTGCGCGGGCGTGGAGCGGCGCGGTTGTTCATCGATGGGCAGCCGGTGTTGCAGACGCCCTTTCCGGAACGCGCGAGGAATGGATTCGCCCCCCTTGCCGAGCAGGCCCAATATCTGAATCTCGGTCCCGATTTTCGCTTCGCGCCGCCAGGCAATCGCGAAACAACCGGCACGTTCGTCGGGGATCGCGAGGTGCATCTTGTGGTCCTGGAAACTGTGGTGGGCGGGGGCACCCGTGCGCGCCGCTACCGGCCGGAGCTGGGCGAGACGGTGGTCGCGATTTCTCCCGAAGGCTCCACGGCGTGGGCTCTGCTCTCGCCCGGGGCGAGGCAGGTACCCTACACGGACGCTGGCTGGGCGGCCTACGAGGCGGAGCGGAGCGCGCACCTGGCAAAGGTGAATGCGGAAGCGCGGGCCGCGCGTCGTCAGGAGCAAGAGGACTACTGGAGTGGCCGGCGGGAAGCGTCGGCAAAGTGGCTGGCCTCGACACCGGAAGTGCGCGTGCCAGAACTGCCGCCAAGCTTTCCTGCGAACAATGAGATCGATCATTTCGTCGGGGCGCGCATCGCGGAGATTGCCGCAGACCGCTCGACCACGCCGAAAGACGGGGTGGAGTTTTATCGCGAGGTGCAGCCGATTCTGGAGGCGAAATGTTACGGCTGCCATCAGGGCGGCAAGGCCAAGGGCGGGCTGCGGCTGGATTCGCGCGCCGCAGTTTTGAAGGGCGGTAAGTCTGACGGCCCGGCCATCGTGCCCGGCCAGCCTGCGGAGAGTGCGTTGCTCATCCGCACGACCGCAGACTCGGACGAAATCATGCCACCGCAGGGCAAGGGAGAGCCGCTGAACCGCGCGGAACTGGCCAGTCTCGAACGCTGGATTGCTGAAGGCGCTCACTGGCCTGACTTGCGCGTCTCTACACTGAAGATGACGCCGCTGTCCGACGACCTCACCTTTCTCCGCCGTGTGACGCTGGACACTGTAGGCGTGGTGCCGAGCGAAGGTGAGATTCGCGCGTTTCTCGCGGATGCGTCGCCAGATCGGCGCGCAAAGACGATCGACCGTTTGCTGGCGGACCCTCGCTGGGCGGATCGCTGGATGGGTTACTGGCAGGACGTGCTCGCGGAAAACCCCAACATCCTCAATCCCTCGCTGAACAACACGGGGCCGTTTCGCTGGTGGATTTACGAGTCGCTCCTGGACGCCAAGCCGATGGATCTTTTCGTGACCGAACTGATCCGCATGGAAGGCAGCGTGCTCTTCGGCGGCCCGGCGGGATTTGGCATGGCTGCGCAAAACGATGTGCCAATGGCGCAAAAGGCCATGATCGTCAGCAGTGCCTTCCTGGGGGTGGATATGAAGTGTGCCCGGTGCCACGATTCTCCGGCCAATTTGAGCAGACAGCAGGACCTTTTCGAACTGGCGGCGATGCTGGAGAAAAAACCGATCAAACTGCCCGCGACGAGCAGCGTGCCGCTGGACCGCATTCATCAGGGCGGGCGCAAGCCGCTCATCGAGATCACCCTCAAGCCCGGCAGCACCGTGGAGCCGAAGTGGCCGCTCGGGCAATTCAGCTCCGAGAGCGTGGCGACCGCCCTGGCACAGAATGCCGACGATTCGCGCGACCAGCTCGCCGCGTTGCTCACCGCACCGCAGAACACGCGCTTTGCGAAGGTCATGGTGAATCGTTTCTGGCAGCAATTCATGGGACGCGGCCTGGTGGAGCCTGTGGAGGATTGGGAGAAAGGGCGGCCTTCGCACCCGGAGCTGCTCGCGTGGCTCGGGCGGGAGTTTGTGCGCTCTGGCTACAGTGCCAAGGCAATCCAGCGGCTCATTCTGAATTCGCATGCATACCAGCGGCAGGTGGATCCCACGCTGCGCGAGCAGGAGCCACTTTTCGTTTCGCCCGCGCCGCGACGGCTCGCGGCGGAGCAGATCGTCGATTCGCTTTTTGCCGGGACGGGCAAGCCGTTTGCACTAGAGGAAATGAGCCTCGATGTGGATGGCGACCGCAGCGCGGCGGAGTCGATCACGCTGGGCAAACCGCGACGCGCCTGGATGCTTGCCTCCACCTCGAACGAGCGCGACCGCCCGAGCCTGATGCTGCCGCGCATCCAGGCGGTGGCGGATGTGCTGGAGATTTTTGGCTGGAACGGCGCGCGCGTAAGCACCATTAGCCGCCGCGAGACTTCGCCTAACGCGCTGCAACCCGCGATCATCTCCAACGGGACCGTGGGCGGGTGGCTCACGCAGCTCAGCGACGATCACGGGCTGGTGCCACTGGCACTTGAGGAACAGCCAGTGGATGTGCTGGTGGAGCGGCTCTTTCTACGGCTGCTCACCCGCATGCCCTCGGCGGAAGAGCGCGAACTTTACGTCTCCCTGCTCGCCCGAGGATACACGGAGCGGATCGTGCCCGTGGACAAACTGCCGAAGCCAGAACTGCGGCCCCGCGTGCGCGAACAATACGTGAGCTGGTCCAATCATGTGGATGCTGAGGCGAATGTGGTGCGACAGGAACAGGGCGCGCAGGCTCGCCGAGGGGATAAGCCTACCGCACGGCTGGAGACCGACTGGCGCGGGCGGCTGGAAGACATGGTTTGGGCGCTGATCAATGCGCCGAGCTGGATCACCGCACCCTAATGCTGAAACTTCATTGAAGAATCTCACCATGAACTCCACCTCACTGCTCCACCCCAGCCGCCGCGATTTTCTGCGGCGCGCCACAGCCCTCGCGGCCACGCCCTTGCTGCCGCACATGACCTATGCGGAAAAGGCTGCCCCGCTGCCAATGGGCAAAGCCGAGCACTGCATCTTTGTCTGGCTGGGCGGTGGCATGGCGCAGATCGATACCTTCGATCCCAAGCGCCGGGGCAATCCCAAGGCTTCACCGAAAGTCGCAGGCTCGGATTACGCAGCGATTGACACCGCAGTGCCGGGCGTGCAATTCGCCGAGCATCTGCCCAAGATGGCACGGCTGGCGGAGCGGATGACGGTGGTGCGCTCGGTGAATCATCATGTAGTGGATGAGCACGCCTTTGCGACAAATCTCGTCCACACGGGCCGGATGATCAGCGGCAGCGTGACCTACCCTTCCATCGGCTCTGTGGTGGCCCAGCAGCGCGGCGCGGCAGATCCCAATGTGCCAGCTTACATGCTCATGGGTTTCCCAAATGTGAGCCGCGGACCAGGCTTTCTCGGCGCACGCCACGGCTATGTGTATCTCGTGGACACGGAATCCGGCCCGGCGGGGTTATCGCGCCCGGAATGGGTGAACATGGATCGCGCGGCTCGACGGCAGGCACTGCTGAAACCGTTGCTCAATCATGCGGCAGACGGCACGATAACCGGAGAATACGAGCTGGCTCAGCGCGAGGCGCTGCGGCTCGCAGGGCCGGGCTTCATGCGGCACTTCAAGCTGGCCGAAGAGCCGGGCCCGCTGCGGCAGCAATACGGCGGCGAATTCGGCCAGCGCTGCCTGCTCGCCCGGCGGCTGGTGCAGGCGGGTGTGCGCTTCATTGAAGTATCGCACAATCTCAATTTCATCAACGGCACCGGCTGGGACACCCACAACGAAGGCCAGCTCAACCAGCACACGCTCATCCGTGAAATGGACACCGCGCTGTCTGCTTTGATCCTCGACCTTGAAGAGAAAAAACTGCTCGATAAGACGCTCATCGTGATCGGGACGGAGTTCGGGCGGCCTGCAGAGTTTGACGGGCGCGGCGGCCGCGGGCACCAGGGCACGGCATTCAGCCTTGCCTTGGCGGGAGGCGGGCTGCGGCACTACGGTGCCTATGGCGTGACGGACGAGCTGTCGAAGCAGATTGTGGAGAATCCAGTGTCGATCCCGGATTTTCACGCGACGATCCACGCGGCAATGGGCATTGATCCACGGGGTTCGCTGATGGATGGTGCTCGTCCAATCCCGATCACCGAAGAGGGCAAACCCATTCCGGCGCTCTTTGCATAAAGAGGAAGCTGTCCCGCATGTCCACGAACCTTCGCACTCCCGTAACCGGCGCGTCAGCCTTCCGCTGGCTCCTCCTGCTCGCGAGCGGTCTGCTTTGCGCCGCGGCTCCAGGTGCGGAGATACCGCTCACCACCGCACTGGCCGTGCGTTCGCTGCCGCCGGAAGAGGCGGCAAAAAAGCTGCCGGTGGAACTGCGCGGAACAGTGGTTTTCGTGGAGGGTCCTCGCGGATCGGCACTGGTTCAGGATGAGACTGCAGGAACGTTCGTCCGCGACCTGGGCGGAGGAACGCTACGCATGGGCGACGAAGTCGCCGTGAAGGGCGTGACCACGCCGGGGATGTATCTGCCGGGCATCGAGCAGGCGACGTATGAGACGCTGGGCCATCAGGCCGTGCCGCCCGGCACCCCGGCGACCTACGCGGATTTACTCTCCGGCCGCTACCACTACCAGCGCGTGGCAGTGGAAGGCATCGTGCATGCCGTGACGGTCACGGGCGACGAGGCTCGCACGATCCTGTCGCTCGCGATGGAGCAGGATCTCCTCGAAGTGCGTGTCTATGCGCCGCCGAAGGAGGGAGGTTCGCTGGTGGACAGCCGCGTGCGCATCGAGGGGCTGGCGGCTGGGTCGATCAACAACCGACGGCAACTCGTGCAGCCAAACGTGTGGTTGCAAGATTGGAGTGGGCTCAAAGTGCTGGAGGCCGCCCCGCCGGAGAGTGAAGTGCCGACGATCTCTGGCAGCAAACTGCTCGCATTTCAGGTGGTCGGCCAAGGCGGTCATCGCGTGCGCGTGGCGGGCACGGTCATCGCCGCATTGCCCGATGGCGCGGTCTTCATTCGCGATGGGACGACCGCGCTTGGCCTGCAATTTCTCCCGCCCGTCTCACTGAGCACCGGCACGCGGATCGAGGCCGTCGGTTTTCCAAAGATGCAGCGCTTCAGCGCAGCGCTGGCCAGCGCGAGCCTCGTTCAGCAGGAGCCTGGGCCGGAACCCTGGGCGACCGAAGCGAGCGTGGCCGATCTTTTAAGCGGGACATGTGACAACGATCTCGTGGCCGTGATGGCGACGCTTTCCGGATGCTTCCGCACCGAAGATGGATACGTCCTGGTGCTCCAGGATCGCGGCGGCACGATTCGCGCCCAAGTGCCGCCGCTGGCGCACGAGCCACCCACTGGTGCGCGAGTGCGGGTCATTGGTATTTGCCAGGTGGAATCGAGCACCATTTCAGGCGTCAAATCGTTGCCACGCATGGTGAGCCTGCGCGGCCGCAGTCCCGGCGACGTGACGGTGCTCAGCTCGCCTTCGTGGTGGACGGTGCCACGGATCACTCTGGCTGCGGGCGTGCTGCTGCTCGCGGTAGTGCTGGCCGCGCTGTGGATCATGGCGCTACGGCGTCAGGTGCGGCGTCAGACGACAGCCCTGCGGCGGCGGATCGAGCTCGAAGCAGCGCACGAGGAACGGCTGCGGATCGCGCGCGAGTTTCACGATACGCTGGAGCAAGGGCTCGCCGGGCTTTCGCTCAGGCTCGAAGCCGTGCATGCGCGCGGCATTGATGAAAAAAGCGGACAGTTGCTGCGAGCCTCGCGCGGGTTGGTGTCGCAGATTCAGGCGGAGACACGCAGCCTCGTCTCGGAGCTGCGCGAACCCTCGCAAGAGAGCGCGGACCTCGTGGCGGCGTTGCGCGAGATCGTTGCGGAGCATCCCGCTGGCTGTGGACCTGCTCTGGAACTGGAGGCCGGAACATCGCTGCCTCCACTCCCTTCGCGCACCGTTCATCATTTGCGGATGATCACACGCGAGGCAGTGACTAATGCGCTGAAGCATGCCCGCGCGCGCCGCATCCGTGTCACCGTGGACGTGAAAGACGGACGCTTGCGGATGATCATTGCCGACGACGGACAAGGCTTCAATCCCGAGGTGCCGCGCGGCGGACGAGCGGGGCACTTTGGCTGCATCGGTATTGAGGAGCGCTGCGAAAAGCTCGGCGCTGGCGCTCGCTGGCAATCCGCGCCTGACCAGGGCACGACGGTTGAGATTGAACTATCGCTGGAACAACCCGCCGCAGCCAGCAATGGCCACGCCGCACATTTGCTCTCCAAATCATGACCCCGCCGCTGACTGTGCTGATTGTCGATGACCATTTCGTGGTGCGCAGCGGTCTGGCGGCATCGCTTGAGGTCGAGGACGACATCGAGATTGTCGGCGAAGCAAAGCGTGGCGACGAAGCGCTGGCGGCGTATCAGCGCCGGCGACCGGGTGTGGTGCTGATGGATTTACAACTCCCCGGACTCGGCGGTGTGCAAGCCACAGCCGCCCTATGCGCCCACGATCCGCAGGCACGCATTTTGATTTACTCCACCTTCGCGCATGACGACGAAGTGCAGTCCGCGCTGGACGCCGGTGCTTTAGGCTATGTGCAGAAATCCGCCTCGCGCGACGAGCTGCTGGCGGCTGTGCGCCAGGTGGCCGCTGGCGGGAATTATCTCCCGCCGGAACTGGCTCAACGGCTGAAGAATCTCCGCCTTTGCGCCGCCATCACCTCGCGTGAGCGGGAGGTCCTGGAACTGATCGCAAACGGACACGCCAACAAGCAGATCGCCTCGTTGTTCGAGATTTCAGAGGACACCGTGAAGCGCCACGTGAGCCACATTCTCGAGAAGCTCGGGGTGCATGACCGCGCCCAAGCCACCGCCGAAGCGATCCGGCGAGGCATCATCAAAGTATAGTCTCCGCCCCCGTCTTCGATATCAAGATCTTGCGCGCGAGCTGACGCCAGATTCCTCAGTTAGAGAGAGTTTGTGTGAAATAAAGTGTCGACATTCTTTGTTTTTTGAGCCGAAACTGTCGACACTTTAGCTCTCCCATGTCAAAACTTCACTTCCAGCCCCGGCGCAACCTGGCCGATGAAATCGTCTTGCAACTGCGCGGTAATATCATCTCCGGCGCTTTCAAGCCGGGTGAAGCTCTGGCTGAACCGGTGCTGGCGAAACGATTTGGCGTCAGCCGCGCGCCGGTGCGTGAAGCCATGATCGAGCTGGAACGCGCCGGTCTGGTTCAGTTCGAGACGTCTGGACGGACTCGCGTAAGGATACTGGAGGAAAAGGACATTGCCGAGATTCTCGAAACCCGGATCGCCCTGGAATCCATGGGGGCGCGATTGGCCGCCATGCGTTGGACTGCGGAAGACAGCCGCTGGATAGAAAACAGCATCGCGGCACAGGAGAAGGCTTTGACCGGCGCGGAGTTCAGTCAGTTGGACATCGCGATGCATGAATACATCATGAAATGCAGCGGGAACGAACGGCTGGTCGTGCTATGGCAATGCGTTCGCTGGCAGTTCGAGATGGCGCTGGCTTTCATCCACCGGCTTCAGGACAAGCTGGCCTGCGATCTCCGCCGCTTCACCGTGAACGGGCATTGGAAGGTGCTGGAGACACTGGCCGCCCGTCGGCCAGAAGTGGCCGCCAAAATGATGGCCCAACACATCACGGGCTCGCTGGAATGGTCCACCCCCGAACCATCGGAACCGCCCCCCGCAGCCGCACCTCTTCCCCGGAAAAGCCGCTCAGTAAAACTGGTCCGCGGATGGTTCGCCTTGTTGAGCATGTCTTCGCTCGCGTTGGGATTGAGTGATGCCGTTCCGGCACTGGCGGCCGACGACGCGCAGCCTGCGGCGATGACCTTTTTTGAGAAGGAGGTGCGCCCGATCCTCGTGAACCGGTGTTTTGACTGCCACAGCAGCACGAAGCAGAAGGGCGGCCTGCGGGTGGACCATATCGGCTACCTGAAAACAGGCGGCGATACAGGCCCGGCCTTGGTGCCCGGGAACCCGGATGGATCCGCGCTCATGGAGGCCGTGCGCTATACGAACGAAGACTTCCAGATGCCGCCGAAGAAGAAGATGCCGGACGCGGAAATCGCGGTTCTTGAAAAATGGATCAAGATGGGAGCGCCGTGGCCCGAAGATGCCTCGAAAAAAGTCGTGGTGACCGAGGGAGGCTTCACCGAGGAGCAGCGGAATTACTGGTTCTTCAAGCCGGTGGCAAAGGTGTCGCCGCCGGAGGCGGGCGGGGAGTGGACGCGCAATGACATCGACCGCTTCATTGCGGAGAAGCACGCGGAATTGAAGCTCACCCCCGCGCCGGAGGCCGACGGGCATGAACTGGTGCGCCGTGTGTATTTTGACCTGCACGGCCTGCCGCCGACGAAGGAGCAGATGGACGCCTTCTTGAACGACAACGCCCCGTATGCCTATGAAAGGCTCGTGGATGAGCTGCTGGCGAGTCCGCGCTATGGCGAACGCTGGGCGCAGCATTGGCTGGACCTCGTGCGCTATGCGGAGAGCGATGGTTACAACGCGGACGCGTATCGTCCGTCTGCCTGGCCGTATCGCGACTACGTCATCAAATCGCTCAACGACGACAAGCCCTACGACCAGTTTGTGCGTGAGCAGATCGCGGGTGACGAGATTGCGCCGAATGATCCCAACGTCCTCATTGCCACCGCTTTCATGCGTCATCCGGTGTATGAATACAATCTGCGCGACG
>JBBRXP010000193.1:0-11326 GCA_038238555.1 Chthoniobacterales bacterium
AGGCGCGCCGAGTTAAACGCCGTAGGCTTGTGGTAAATTTGCGGGGGGTGGCGCGTGGAACGAGCGAAACCCCCGGACCGACGCAAAAAGCGGACGCGCCCCGAAGGCGGCGCTGGAAACGAACCGAGCGGTTCCGGCGCCACCTTCGGGGCGCATTCCGATTTCATTTTGTTCCGGTGGTTGCGCTCGTTCCTCGCTCCACCCCCGGCTAATTTCCGACACGCCTCCGGCGTTGAACTCGGCGCGCATTTCTTCCGCTGCATGATTTCCAAACCTTCATGCGCCGCCGCGATGATTTCTCCCGCCCGCCTGAATCCAACTCCATGAAAACACGCCTGACCACCATCCTTGCCGCCACCGTTTTGCTCACCGGCATCGGCCTCTGCGGCGAGGCGAAGCGCGAGATGGTTTTCGACCAGCCGTATCTCAACTTGCCGGTGAAGAACGGCGCACCGAAGCGGCGGATGCGCGTGGTCGTCGAGGGTGCCACGGTGCGCGATCTCGACATCGAACTGGCCGACGCGGAGCCGGCCCAGTGGGTCTTTCTCGACGTGTCGCCGTGGCTGGGAAAACGGCGGCGCTGATCGTGGACGAGCTGCCCGGTGATTCCGCCGCTTTGAAAAACATCGAGACCGGCGACACCATCAAAGGCACCGAGCCGCTCTACGGCGAGCGCCTGCGACCGCAGTTTCATTTTCCTCGAAACGCGGCTGGCTCTACATGACGAGGCCGATGCTGCCGAAAGCGGATAATCAAACGCTGGCGGTTTTCGCCCGGAACGGCGCGGCGACGCTGCGCCAAATGGAAGTCCATGAACTGCGCTCCATTTGGCCGGCGGCGCTTGCCCAGAAGCAATGACCCGCCCGGCAACGCCCACTTTTTCCACGCTGAAATTCACCCGCTTCAACCTCGACGAAAAATGAAACCCACCACCCGCCGCTCTTTCATTCAAACCTCCATGCTCGCCTTTCCCGCGCTGGTCGGGCTCAACGCCATCGTCCGCGCGCACGCGGCGAACGAGGGCAAGCTCGGCGTCGCGCTGTGCGGACTCGGCGGCTTCAGCGAGAAAAGCATCGCGCCCGAACTGCCCGGCGCAGCGCGCGTTTATTTCGCCGGAGCCATCACGGGCGATGCGGCGAAAGGGCGCGCGTGGGCGCAGCAGTATGGCTTCCCGGAGAAGAACATTTTCAGCTACGCCGCGATGGCGAAGCTCGCGGATCGCCGAGTTTTCGTGGAAGCGCGGCGACTTCAAACCGTGGCTGCTCGACGCGAAACTCGCGGGCGGCGGCGCGGCCCACCGGCGTGTATGCCGTGCAGTCCGGCTGCTACATCACCGGCGCGACCCCGACGCACGCGAGCGCCATCGCCACCACCGTGCGCGAGGTGTAGATTGTGGGCGTATCAGCCGGTGAAGAAGCCGGCGGTGCCCGGAAGACAGGCTTCCAGCCTGTCAGGGCCGACGGGCTTCCAGCCTGTCGCGAAGAGCAGCCTGGAAGGACGCTTGCCGGGACAGGCTGGAAGCCTGTCTTCCATCGATGCTTTCCTCGCCGTGAAGGTACCCGCCGGTCTCACGCCCGCGCCCCCATGTGATGCCCGCACCTTCATTCGCCGCGCGACATTCGATCTGCTCGGCCTGCCGCCGACGCCGGAGGAAGTCGCAACCTTCGAGGCGGACTCAATCCGCGATCCGCGGTCCGCAATCCGCAAGCTCATCCGAGCGCCTGCTCGCGTCGCCGCACTACGGCGAGCGCATGGCGCAGCGCTAGCTCGATGTCGTGCGCTACGCGGACACGAGCGGCTTTGCCAACGACTACGAGCGTGGAAATGCGTGGCGCTATCGCGACTACGTGGTGCGCTCGTTCAATGCCGACAAGCGCTACGATCAATTCGTGCGCGAGCAGATCGCCGGCGATGAGATGGCTGAGACCGCTCAACTCTCAACCGTCAACTCTCAACTTTTGATCGCCACCGGCTTCCTGCGCATGGGGCCGTGGGAACTGCACCGGCATGGGAGGTGGCGAAAGTAGCGCGGCAAAGATTCCTCGATGACGTGACGAACGGCGTGGGCGAGACCTTCCTCGCGCACTCGCTGCAATGCGCGCGCTGTCACGATCACAAGTTCGATCCCATCCCCACGCAGGACTACTATGCGGTGCAGGCCGTCTTCGCCACCACGCCACTCGCCGAGCGGCCGGCGCCAATTCTGGAGAACGAAAACACGGCGGGATTCGAGGAGCGGAAAACTCAACCCCACGCCGCGCGAAGTCCGCCGCGACACCGTCGAGGAAAACACCGGCGAGAAATTTTCGTTCGCCGATAAGCTGCACGCCTACGCCGACTTCGTCCCCGACCTGCAACCCGCCGATGTCCCACGCACACCCGCGCCCTCGCCGATGTCTGCCTCGCGCTGCTCAACTCCAATGAATTTGCGTATGTGTATTGAGACGCAATCAGTCAAGCCAGTTCTCGAAGCGCCGCCCCGGCACCTTGGCGAAATCCACGATGTTGCGCGTGAGCAGCGAAGCGTTGTGATCGATGGCGATGCAGGCGATACGCAGGTCCAGCGTTGCCGATGCGCACGCCCGCCGCGTCGCTCCATTCGTTTCCCTGCGGGTGAATGACTACCACATGGTCGAGCATCTCGATCTGCCGCCGGGGAGCAAGGCGCGCCCTTCGCCTCGCTCGGCCTGGATCGCTTCCGCCGCGAGCACCCCGAACTGCGCATCGCGGCAACCGCGCCGGATGCGGGCGACGGATTCAAGACGCGCGACCTGCGCGTGCTGGACTGGCGCCAGCCGGAGGTGCGCGCGCGGCTGCTTTGCTTCATCGGCGAAGTCTGCACCTACGATCTCGACGGGCTGGAACTGGATTTTCTCCGGCACTTCCGGCTCTTCCCGCCGGGCGCGACGACGCGCGAGGAACGCACGCGCATCGTCACCGGCTTCGCGCGCGAGGCGCGGCAGACCCTCGATCGCAGCGCACGCGCCGGGCGCCGCCGCTGGCTCTGCCTGCGGCTTCCCGCCGTGGAAAAAGTGCGCGACGAACTCGGCCTCGACGTGCCCGCGCTGGCCCGCGCCGGCGTGGATATGTTCAATCTGTCCTCGCACTACTACACCGTGCAGCAGGATCTCGACGTGGCCGCGGTGCGCGCCGCCGCGCCGGACGCCGCGATTTATTTGGAGATGACCCACGTCACGAATGTGGGCGACGATCCCGACCGCAAATACGGCGACAGCGATCTCCACCGGTGCACGACCGACGAGCAATTCACCACGACCGCGCATCCACTCCATCTTATCCTCGCCTTCGTCGCGAGCACCTGCGCCGCCTTTGCCGGCGAGGCGCGCATCCAGCCGGCTGTGATCTACGGACACAAGGACGGCATGGCGCTGACCTTCCGATGTGCTCCATCCCGCGCAGGCGAATGGCGCGGGCGTGATCTTCACACAGAGCGGCGGCTGGCATTCCATTTGGAGCGAGCCAAAAAAACTTCTGCCCGCGTGCCAGCCTTTGCTGTATCGCGGGTTCACGGTGTTCTGCGTCTATCATGGAAGTGCGCCGCGCTACGTCGTGCCGGAGGCGGTGGCGGATGTGCGGCGCGCGGGGCGCTTCATCCTCTTGCACGCGGCGAGACCTCGGCGCTGCTGCATGTCAGCGCCACCACGCCGCCCATTTGTCTGATCCACGGCGACCACGATGAACTCGTGCCCGTGGAGCACAGCGGGAATCTTTACGCGCGGCTTCAAGAAGAGAAGCGCCCAGCCGCCTGCTCATCGTCGAAGGCGCGGGACACTCGTTCACGACGAAGGATTACACCATCGCCGTGCCCGCGATGGTGGAGTGGTTTGAAAAATATCTGTCCCAAAAGTCCGCGCGACCGGCGATCGGGGCGATCCGGCCTACACGCATCACGACGGCGCGGGCGAAGTGCGCGGCGAGTTGCTTGGGCGTGGCCATTTCGTAATACGTGTCCATCGTGCCGCCGAAGTGTTCCCACGGCACGGGATTCTCCACGCGCGGGCGGCGGTCCCAGCCGGCCATCGCCAGCGGGATGACCGGGACGCGGTGGCCGCGCTGAATTTTTCACTCAACCTTCACTCAAGAACACGAAAACACTCTCCCGCCATTCACCATGAACGCGCACTCTTCACCATTCGGATTTCCGATTTCGGATTTCAGACTTCTCTGGCTCACCAGCTTCCGATCTGAAGGAAAATGTGAACATCGCGCAGGAACCGGCAACCAGGCGATCGCCGCCGAATTCGCGGCGCAACTCAAGGCCGGCTGGCGCGCGGCGAAACCGGAATCGAAACGGTGATGCTGAGCCGCCGCCAGTTTTTGCAGATCGCCGCGGTGACACCGCTGCTGCTCCGTGCGCGGGCCGCGGATGTGGAGAAGGTCGCGCCGCCGCGCGTGCTCTACAGCAATGACACGACGAACATTCTCTCGTGTGCCAGCCCGTTTCGCGATCCGAAGGACGGCTTCACGGATGAGCATCTGCGCGCCTCGATCTCCGAGGCGGCGGGCGCGGACGTCCACCTGCTGCAACCGGGCCTCGGCTGGATTCCGTGGTGGCAGTCGAAGCTCTACTCGCCGGAGGATCATTACGTGAAATTCCTCGGCGAGCATGGCGTGGCGAAGCAGTCGGCCATTTCCAAATATCTGCTCGCGGGCGGGGATCTCGTGCGGACAATCACCGCGCACTGCGAGCGCATCGGCGTGCAGCCTTTCGTCTCGTATCGGCTCAATGACGGGCACCATGTGCGCGGCCTCGCGGAGGCGCTGAAGCGCAAGCAGCCGACGCCGGACATGTCGCGGCACTACTGGGAAAATTACGCGCGCTACCGCTTGGGCCCCGACGCGGAGGACTGGGATCAGGGCGTGTTCAACTGGATGATCCCCGAGGTGCGCGAGCACAAGTTCGCGCTCATCCGCGAGCTGTGTGAGAACTACGCCATCGCCGGGCTGGAGCTGGATTTTCTCCGCCATTGGAATCGCTTCCCGCACGAGGGCAGCACGATCGGGCAGCGGCGGAGCGTGACCACGGATTTCGTAAAGCGCATTCGCGAAGTGCTGGATCGCACCGCACGCGGCGGCCGGCGGCGGACGCTGTGCATCCGCGTTCCGGCGCGGCTCGACATCCACGACGAGCAGGGCATTGACCTCGCCGCGCTCGCCGCCGCCGGCGTGGATCTGGTCACGCTCTCGTGGTCGTATTTCGCCTTCCAGGACGACAGCGTGCGGCGCGCGAAAAAATTGCTCCCGCACACGCCGGTCTATGCGGAGATGACGCACACGACCCTCACCGGCAAGGCGCTCGGCGGGAGCGGCACGCAGCCCTACCTGCGCACGACCGACGAGCAATTCTACACCACCGCGCATCTCGCGTATGCGCAGGGCGCGGCGGGCGTGAGCCTATTCAACTTCGCCTACTACCGCGAGCACACCTCGCCCGCGCTCGGCCCGTTCAATGAACCGCCGTTTCATGTGCTGCCCAAATTGAAAGACCGCGATTTTCTCGCGCGGCAGCCGCAGTGGTATTTCCTCACCGCCGCGCGCCGCGATCCGATCCTGGGAAAGCAGCCGCTGCCCGCGTTGCTCGAACGCGGAGCGCCGCTAACCTTCACCCTCGAAATGGCTCCCACGCGGCATCACCGTCGCGAGGGCCTGCTCCGGCTGCGCTGCGATGAACCCATCGCGGATCGCGAGATCGAGGTGCGCTTTAATGTCGCGGCGTTGAGGAAGACCGCGCATGTTGAAAAGCCGCTGCCCCATCCCTACAGCGCATGGCTGGGTGGTGCGGATGAGTTTCAATGCTTCATCTTTCCCGCGTCCTGCGCGGTCGCCGGAGCGAACCGCGTCGAACTGACCGTGCAGAAAGGCGACCGCGCCCTGGCTCATCTACCTCGAAGCAATCCTCCCTGTATGAAACCGATCTTCCGTCTCCTCTATATTTTTGCCGTCCTTGCCTTCTTGTGCGTGGAGGTTTCCGCCGCCGAACTTCATCCCGAAACGCGGCAGCGGGCCGCCGCGTGCAAGACGCCGCCGCCACCGCGCTACACCGAAGCGGTGGACCATGAAAAACTCCCGCAGCTCGACGCCCGAGGCGGCCTCATCGCCGTGGATGCCGCGGGAACATCACCACACCTTTCAACACGCCGGGGGTGTTTCGCGGCTGGATCAATGCCGACGGCACGATCCGCGTGGCGATCTTCGAGGAGTAACGCACGGCTCCAGAACCCATGAAGACTCACCCGCTCGCCTCGCTCCTGTTCCTCATCGCGCTGTGCATAGCGCCGCAGTCGCAAGCCGCGCCGCTCGCGCCGGGGGCGGGCCGCTTTGAAGTTTCGCACGGGGGCAGGACGATTCCCGTCTGGTATTTCCTGCCGGATAATGCGCGCGCCGACGCTCCGGTGCTCATCGTCCTGCATGGCGTCAATCGCGATGCCGACCGCTACCGCGATGAGTGGATGCCGCACGCGCGCAAATACGGATTCATCCTCGCCGCGCCCGAGTTTTCCAAGGAGGCGTTTCCCGGCGATGACGGCTACACGCTGGGCGCGAAGGTAGCGTTCAGTTTCAATCGAGCCGGTCTTCGACGCGGTAAAAGCCGCGACTGGAAACCGCAGCGAGCGCTACCATCTCTACGGCCACTCGGACGGCGTGGCGCACAGCGACAGCGGCATGGCGGCATTCGCCGTGAAGGTGTTGTTCGGCCAGCCGCCAATTGTGCCCCGCGATCCGGCGCGCGCGCGCGTGCTTTTCGGCGGCGATACGAGCGGAGGCGAAAGTTATCAGGACGAATATGCGAAGCAGGGGGGCGTGAACATTCTCGCGGAGAAAGGCTACGAGCACGGCGTCGCGCAACTCCGCCGGCTGCTTGCCGCGGTGGACTTTCGAGTCCTCAATCTCGAAACGCCGCTGACCGCGCGCCGCGACAGCCCGCTCAAGGCCAAGGACTATTTGCATTACAGCGACCCGGTGAAGCTGCCCGCGCTCTTCGCGCCGTTCGGCCCGCTCGCCGTCTCGCTCGCCAATAACCACTCGCTCGACCAAGGCCCCGAGGGACTCGACGACACCCGCGCCGCGCTCAATGCGGCGGGCGCGGCGTGGTTCGGCGCGGGCAGCGATCTCGCCGCCGCCGCGCGACCGCTGCTCCAGGAATTTCGCGTGAGCGGGAGTTCGGTCACGCTCGCGGTCTTCGGCGCATTCGAGTTTCGCAAGGAATACGACGAGCAATTTCACTTCTACGCCGCCGCCGACCGACCCGGGACCGCGCCCGCCGACGTGCCGGCGGTGAAGCGGGCGATTGCCGAACTGCGGCGCACGAAGCCTGATGCGTTCGTCGTTTATTTCGTGCATTGGGGCGACAACTACGTGTGGAAAAACCCGAAGCAAACGGCGATGGCGCGCGCGCTGCGCGAGGCCGGCGTGGACCTCGTCGTCGGCGCGCACGCGCACATGATGCAGGAAGTCGAGCACGACGGGCGCGGCTGGATTTTCTACAGTGTCGGCAATCTGCTCTTCAACGCGCGCGGCCGTTACACCGCGCACGACGCGCCGCCCTACAGCCTGCCGCTCGTCGTGGATTTTTCGATGAAGGACAGTCGCCTGCAAACGAGTCTGCGCGTCTATCCCATCGTCAGCGACAACCAGATCACCGGCTACCAGCCCCGGTTCGTGACCGGAAGCGAACTCGCGGAGATCGAAGCGCTGCTCGCGGAAAAAAGCGGCTGGGATTCCGCGGCGCGCGCGGCCGTGAAGCGGGGCGCCGATGCCATCGGACCGTGGCTGGAATTCATGTCCCACAGCGCGCGAAGCGATGAAACCACCGGATCCACCCGGAAAGAAGGCGGAAAAGAAAATGAAGATGCTGCTATGAATGGCATCAAGTTTAGGCGGGCGAGGCCGCCCGCGCTCCAGCGCGCGGGGAGCGCGGACGGCCTCGTCCGCCGGTCCAAAATCGTCCTTAACAAAATGCCATTCGGCGCTGCCATGAAAACACGCTCCCTCCTTTTCCTCGCGCTCGCTGCGTTTTTTTGCGGCCTAAGTTCCGCCGCCGAGACCGCGGGCGACTGGCCGATGTGGCGTGGCGATGCGAGCCGCTCTGGTGCGACGGCGCACGCGCTGCCGCGCGAATTGAAGCTGCAATGGTCGCGCGCGCTGCCGCCGCCGGACCCGGCGTTCGATTATCATTTCCGGCTCTGCGCGGATGTTTCCTACGAGCCGGTGGCGGCGGGTGGGATGCTCTTCGTGCCGTCGAATGTGAGCGACAGCGTCGCCGCGTATGACCTCGCGACGGGCGCGGAGAAGTGGCGCTTCATCACCGAGGGGCCGGTGCGTTTCGCGCCGGTCGTGAGTGAGGGGCGCGTGTGGTTCGCGTCGGACGACGGATTTCTCTACTGCGTGGACGCGGCGAGCGGCGCGTTGCAATGGAAAACGCGAGGCGCACCGGAGGACCGCGCGGATTTTCGGATGCTGGCGAACGGCCGGATGTGCTCGCGCTGGCCCGCGCGCGGCGGGCCGGTGCTCGCGGGCGGCGTGATTTACTTCGGCTGCGGCGTGTGGCCGAGCGAGGGCGTGTTCGTGCTCGCGGTGGACGCCCGCTCCGGCGCGGTACAGTGGCGCAACGCGGACATCGCGCAGATCGGCAACGGCCTCGAGGAGCACGGCAAGCTTGCCGATCTCGGCCTGCCGCCGCACGGCTATCTCGCGCTGCTCGGCGGCAGGCTCGCGATGCCGAGCGGACGCGCCATCGCCGCGTTCCTCGATCCCGCGACGGGCAGGCTCGACGCCTACAATTCCTTTTACGGCAAAAGCTCGGTGACGCCGCGCGGCGCGTGGGCCGTGGGCGGCAACGCGGATTTTTGGTTTCAAGGCGGCTCGATCTACGGCACCAGCGCGGCGGCGCTGGAGAAGCTGCCCGCCGGTCCGCTCGCGGTGGAAGACTTCGCGAAACTCTGCGGCCAGACGACGAAATGGGTCGAGGATTTGATCGCGAAGAAACTCGTGCGCGTGAAGACCGAAGGCGGTGCGCGGCTTGTGCTCTTCGATCCGCGCGCGCCGGCCATCGGCGCGTTTCCGGGCGCAAGATTCGGCCTCGCGCCGAATCAGGCCGCGGAAGTCGCCGCGCGGCCCATCGCGCACACGCCCGGCGCGAATACGCGCCACGAAATCGGAGAAGTGGATCTGCCGGTGTTCACCGGCACGATGATGTATCGCAGCGAGCATCGCGGCGAAAAGGACACCGTGGTCGAGCGCGGCGACACGCGCGTGCGTCCGCCGGGCTACGCGAAGATTTGCGCCTACGACCTGCGCGATGCGTCATGGGAAATCAATCTCGCCGACGGGCGCAAGGGCGCGAGCCTCCAGCGCCGGCTGCGTTTTCTTAAGGCCTGGGAGCTCGACGCGCCGCTCACCGTGCGCATCGCGGCGGGCGACCGGCTCTACGCGGCGGGCGAAAACAAAATCGCCGCCATCGCGCTGCCGGAGTCCGGCGGGGAGCCGGCCATCGCGTGGGAGGCGAAGGTGGATGGTTATCCGGTCGGCGTCATCGCGGCGAGTGGCAGGCTCGTGGTGACGACGGACAAAGGCGCGCTCTACTGCTTCGGCGCGGAATGTGAGACAGCCGTCCCGGCTGTCATCGCGGACGTCCCGCCCGCGACCACAGGCGGGACGCCCGTGTCACTTTCGTGGAAAGACCGCGTCGCCGATTTGCTGAAGCGCTCGCAAGCCACCGGCGGTTATGCGCTCGTGCTCGGCTGGAACTCCGGCGGCCTTGCGCGCGAACTCGCGCGGCAGTCGGCGCTCAACGTCATCGTCGTGGAACCGGACGCCGCCATCGCGACGAAAGTGCGAAACGAATTCGGCAGCCGCGTGCAAGTCATCTGCGGTTCAGCGGAGACGCTGCGGCTCCCCCCGTATTTCGCGGAGGTCGTAGCGTCGGAGGATTTCGCCGGCGGACGCGACTGGAGCGCCGCCGCGCTCGACGCGCTGCGGCCTTTCACCGGCCAGGCGCTGCTGCGGCTGCGGCCAAAGCTGCGCGAGGCCGCGGAGGCGCGCGCGCAGTCACTCGGCGGTTTTACATTTGAATCCGAGCGCGGCCAGTGGACGCGCATCGCGCGCACCGCCGCGCCGATGGGCGCCGACGACTGGACGCACGAAAACGCGAACGCCGGAAACACCTTCGCCTCCGCCGACACGCTCGCCGTGCCGCCCTTTGCGCTGCTCTGGTATAGCGGCGGCATCGACCGCCACTTCACGCCGCAGTGGGAGTATCAGCACGATCGCAATCCGTATCCCGTCGTCTGCGCGGGCCGCATGTTTTTGCTTGCGGGCAATGTGGTGGACGCGGTGGATGCCTACACGGGCCGGCATTTGTGGAAGACCGTGGCGCCCGCCTCCGACAAGGCCGCGCGCCGCGAGAGCGACCACCGGATGTTCTCGCGCCCAGCCGACCAGAACGTCGTCGCCGCGCCGGATCGGCTCTACGTTTTCCGCGACGCCGACGCGCAGGTGCTCGACACGCGCACGGGAAAAATTCTCGCGACCTTCGCGCTGTCGGAAAAGGAATTCAGCGCGGAAGCGAAGGCGCATTGGGACGAAGCGCGCGTGCAGGGAGACACACTGTTTCTCGCCGCGGGGAAATTTCTCGTCGCACTCGACCGCCACACCGGCGCGGTGCGCTGGAGCCGCGCCGGCGCGCAGGAGCGCGTGGCCTTCGCGCTCGGCGAAGGGCGCGTCTTCGCGGTGGACTACGCCGTGTCGCGCGCGGCGGAGACGAAGGCCGCGGGACCATTTGAAGCCCAGCTCATCGCGCTGGACGCCGCCACCGGCCAGGCCGTGTGGGACGCGCCGCTCGCCGCGCCGGGCCGGCCCGCGCAGGCGGAAGGCAGCGCCGGTCGCCCGACGTGGAGCGGCGTATTCATGGACAACCCGCTCAAACCAGCGCTCGCCTACAACGCCGCGCACCGCATCGTCGTGGCCGTCGTGGATCGCCACCAATTCTTCGCCCGCGACGCCACGGACGGCCACTCGCTCTGGCAAAAGACGATGGCTTCCAGCCTCAGCGCGCTGGTGAAATTCGAGCCGCCCATGGTCACGAGCGACCTCCTCATTTCCGACAGCCAGGACATCTTCGACATCCGCACCGGCCAGCCCGCCGGGCCGAAACAAATCGGCGGACGCGGCACCGGCTGCAACCGCGTGGTTGGCAGCGACGCGCTCGTCACCTTCCGCAGCGCGCTCGCGTGCGTGCTCGATCTCGGCACGCGGCAGCGCACCTATCTCTCGAGCACGCGCACCGGCTGCACCAATGGCATGATCC
>JBBRXP010000194.1:0-10988 GCA_038238555.1 Chthoniobacterales bacterium
CGTGACCTTCTGCGCGGCTTCGTTGAGGAACTGCTGCACGGGGTTCGCATTGGCCACACCGTTGAGATTCTGAATCTGCGGAAGGCCATCGAGCGCGAAGATGACTACGAGAATCGGGAAGCCAAAGAGCAGCGCGAGTTGCAGCCAGAGCTGGCCGCGGTCGCGGAAAAAAATACGCCACCGTCGCGCGAGGAGTACGCTGAATTGCGTGGTGAGCGATGGTGCCGCGATGACAATCTCTTCGCGAGGTTCCACCGGCGCAGTGTCGGCTGCGGAGTCGTAGGCGCCGCGATTTTTCAGCCATGAGCGGTGCCAGTCTTCGGGCGCGCGCTCGGCGAGACGCGGGAAAAAGTCCTCGGGCTTTTCGACGTTGAAATAGTGGAGGAGAAAATCCGCCGGCCCGTGATAAGCGAGCCGGCCTTCGCACAGCACGAGCGCACTGTCGTAAAGCGCGAGATGCCGCAAGCTGTGCGTGACGGAGAGCACGATGCGCTCGTCGCCGCGCGAGAGCCGGCGCATGAGCCGCGCGATCTCGTCCTCGGCTTTCGGATCGAGGCCGCTCGTCACTTCATCGCACAGCAGGAGATGCGGTGCGCTCACCATCTCGAGCGCGAGCGCAAGCCGCCGCCGCTGCCCGCCGGAAAGCACGCTCACGAGCCGGCCGCCGATGTCGCCGAGGCCCACTTCCGCGAGGATGCGGCCGATGCGCTCGCGGCGCGCCGCGTCATCGAGGCCGGCCACGCGCAGGCGCAGCGTGCTCTCCACGCTCTCCCACACGGTGAGCAATTCGTAGGCGATGCCAAACTGCGGCACGTAGCCGATCTCGTGCGGAGCCATGTCGCCCTCGCGCGAGAGGTCGCGCCCGTCCCACTCCACATGGCCGCGCGTGGGCTCGCGCAAGCCGCCGATGATCTTGAGCAGCGTGCTCTTGCCGCAACCCGATGGGCCGAGGATGGCGGCGAAATGCCGGCGGGGAAAACGCGCCGCAATCTCGCCGAGCAGGAGCGGCGCGTCCGGCTCGTCGCCAAGCCGCAGGGTGACATCCCGGAGTTCGAGCATGGGCCGGCGAGGGTTGTGGATTGACGCCGGTTTGTCAGCGGCAAAAGTGCCGCGTGTCCTTGCCTCCGCTCCGCCGCCTGCTCGCGTGGGGCGTGCCGCTGTTGCTCGTGCTCGCGGTCGTCGCGGTGTTTGCGGGCAAGGCGGCGGTCGCGGCGTATCTGCGCAGCGAAAGTTTCCGCGCATTCCTCGCGCGCAAAGTCGGCAGCTCGCTGCACGCGCAGGTGGAAGTGACGCCGCTCGATTTCACCGGGCTCAACATGTTCTGCGATCGGCTGCACGCGCGCGGCGAAAAGGATGCAGCCTTCGCGGAGTTGCGGCTCGACGGCGTGCGCGCGGAGTTGAGCGCGCGGAGATTTTTTGACCGCGTGTGGCAGGTGGAATCGGTGGACGTGGAGCGACTCGACTGGATGCTCGACGGGTCGCGCATCGAATCGCCCGCAATCCCTGTATCCAAGACGGTTCCGCGGCAGGGCGGTCTGCTGCCAAATCGCGTGGAGATCGCCCAAGCTCAAGTGCGCGAGGCCACCGTGCGCTGGGCGGCCGGCGGCATCGCCGGAGTCGCGCTGCAATTCACTCCGCAAGACGGCGGGTGGAAAATCGCGGGCGCGGGCGGAAAGATCGAGCAAGCCGGCCTGCCCGCGCTCGACGTGCAGCGAGTGCGGCTGCTCTATCGCGCGCCGTCGCTCTTTGTGCAGGAGGCCGAATTGCGCCAGCCCGCCGGCGGCGCGGTGAACGTGACGGGCGAGGTGAACTTTGAGCAAATGGCCGATCTGCGCGCGACATTGAGCGGCATCGCGCTCGCGCCTTTCCTCGCCGAAGACTGGCGCGTGCGGCTGCGCGGCGAGGTCTCCGGCGAAGTGACGGTGCACACTCCGCTGCCCGCGCGCGCGCCGCCGGAAATCCGCGGCACGCTCACCCTCGCGCAAGGCCAGCTCGAGGCGCTGCCGGTGCTCGACGAGATCGCCGTGTTCACTCGCACGCAGCAGTTCCGCCAGCTCACGCTCACGCGCGCTTCCGCCGATTTTCGCCACACGGGAGACAAGCTCGCGGTCAGCAATTTCGTCGCCGAAGCCGCGGGGCTCATGCGCATCGAAGGCAGCTTCACCGTCGAGCACGCGGCCATCGACGGCGCGTTTGAAGTGGGCGTCACCGCGTCGAGTTTGCAGTGGCTGCCCGGCTCGCAGGAGCGCGTGTTTACAGCTTCGCGCGGCGGCTACCTCTGGACGCCAATGCATCTCACCGGCCCGCTCGCGCAGCCGCGGGACGATCTCACCCCGCGCCTCGTCGCCGCCGCCGGCGGGGCCGTCATCGACACTGCGCGAGGAGCCGTGCAGGACACGATCAAGACCGGCAAGGACGTCTTAAAGAGCGCGCTCGACCTGCTGTTGCCGAAGTAGCTGCGCGCAGCGAGCTGCCACGCTACAGCGCGGCCACGACGCCGCGCAAAGTGTCTTCGGAGCTTTGGCCTTCGACCAGCAGCCGGTGCAGGTGGCGCTTGCCGTCGGCGAGCGTGAAGACGATCTCGGAGATCGCCGTGTCGCCTTCCATCGAAAAGTCCGAGGAGTGGCTGGCGATTTTATCGCGGCGCTCGGCGATCCATTTTTCCAGCGCCTCGCGAGCGGTCGCCGATTCGCGCCAGAAAGCAACCTCGTCCACCGCGAGCTCGCGGAAGCGCACGACGACGAAGCCGGGATCGAGGAAGGCAAGGAGGTTGCCCGCTTTCGGCCCCGCCTCGCGATCGAGCAGTACGCGGTAGATGGCCTTGAACGCCGACGGCTGTTCGATGGGCGTGAGCCGCGCGACTTCAAAGATCTTCGATTGCAGCGCGTCGTCTTCCCACGGCGTCTCGGGCAGCGCCTCGGCCAGCGCGCGGAGAAAGGCGCGCTGAGTCTGGGAGAGTGCGTGAGCGCGCTCCGGCAGCGTCGGCTGGAGGTGCGTCTTCTCTTCCTCGCTCGCGTAATTTTCCACCCACTTCTTCGCGGACGCGATGCGCTCGTCGAGATGTCGGCGCTCGATGTCGGTGAGCGCACGGCCAGCGCGCTTTTCGATTTCACGCACCGGATCGAGATGCGGCATTTGCACGAGCGCGGCGACGAGCTGGAAATTCGCGGTCGCGCGGGCGCCTTGCTTTTCGAGTTCCGCGAGACGGAAGACGCACGCTTCGTCCGGCGTGGCCTGGCCGCTCAAGACGCGCTGCTGGTAGCGGTCGAATTCATTGAAGAGCTTCACGATACCTTCCTCGCGTACGTCGAAATTCACCGGCGAATTTGGCTTCGTGCGAATCATCAGAAATCGCAGTACGTCCGGCGGCAGCAGGTCCGCCATGTCACGCGCGCTGGCGCCCACACCGCGCGACGACGACATCTTGGCGCCGCCGACGAGGAAGAATTCATACGGCACGCGCATCGGTGGCTCAGTGCCGTAGATCGCGCGCAGACACGCTTCGCTCACATCGCGAGAACCGCCGCGGGTCGAGTGATCCTTGCCCGCGCCCTCGATGGTCACGGGAAATTTCACCCACTTCGCGACCCACTCGAGCTTGAACGGCAGCTTCCCGCGTCCGTCGAACGGCGACACTTTTCCTTCGAAACCGCAGCCGCGCCCGAGGTTGAGTTTCGCGTTCACCACTTTGTCTGGCCGGCAGAAGTAGGTGACTTCGCGGCCGTCGTAATCCGAGACTTCCGTGGTGCCGATGCAGCCGCACTTTTCGCAGATGACCTGGAATGGCAACCAATGCGCGGGTCGCTCGCTGCCGGAGACGTCCTTGTAAACGCGGCGCACTTTGTCGGCATTGCGCAGGATAGTGTCGATCGGTTCGTTGAATTGCCCGCTGCGATAAAGATCGCGCATCCGGTAGCGCTCGACCTTTACGCCGAGCTCCGCAAAGACCTGCCAGAACTCCGCCATGAAATGCTCGGCCATGTCGTGCGCGGCGCCGCCGGGCGCGGGCGTGTTGCAGAGGGGCCGCCCGATGTAGTGGCCGAAGTCCTCGCCCTTTGGGATCTCATCGACAGGATCGTAATCATCGACGCCGAAAAGATAGCGCGCCTCGATGCCTTTTTCACGCAGCGTGCGGAAGATCGCGTCGTGGATGAGCACGCCTCGCAAAGCGCCCACGTGCACGCGCCCGCTCGGGGTCTTCGAGTCGTTGATGATCTGCGCGCCGGAGCAGCGAGCGGCGATGTCTTCGGTCCAAAACATGGGAGCGATCTTGGATAACGCGCCGCTTCCGCCACTGTCGAGTTCCCTAAAAAAAGCTTGCCCCGCCAGAACCTTGCGGCCCATGGCGGGGTCTTGGAGAAAGCTCTGTCTTGTTGCGCATCAGTACACTCGGGCGCGGACGGCGCGGCCCTGGCTGCTGAGGCGCACCCGGCCGCTATCGAGCAGGTCGGCGACGGCGGCGACGGTCTCACTGCTGTTCTTGCTGCAAGTGCTCACGGCGAGGATGAGTTCACCGAGGCTGTAATGTGCGCGGGTCGTTCGTTTGAGGGGCTTTTTCATAATTTGATGGAGTTGGAGGTTCACCGAGTTTGTTCGATTCGTTTTCAGCAACCGCAATGCCAACTCGCTTGCAGATTCACCTCGTGGCAGCTCGTATGACGCGGAGCAGGGAGAAGCGTTCAGAAATTTTTTATTTCGCGGCGTTAAGTTGCGGCCCGTCTCTCCCCGGCGTGTGACATTCTTGCAAGCGGGGCGCGCCAAGTATTTCATCCCGCTCGATGTCCACCTACCGCCGCGCGCTCGCTTACTACCGGCCATTTCTGCGGCCGACGATCGTGGCGGTGTTGCTCACGCTCGTGTCGATCGCGTTCGGCTTGCTGCGGCCGTGGCCGTTCGCGTTCATCGTCGATCACGTCCTGCCGCTGGCGGGGAAAGGTGCGCACGATCTCACGGTGCTCGGCAACGACCTGAGCGGGTGGAGTCTGCCGTCAATCGTGGCGCTCATGTGCGGGCTCATCGTCACCTTTCACATCGTCTCGGGGCTCCTCAATCTCTGCACCGGCGTGCTCTTCCTGCGCGTCGGCCTTCAGGCATTGCTGCGGCTGCGCACGGAGCTTTATGCGTATCTTCATTCGCTGCCGCTGAAGTTTCACGATCAACGGCGCAGCACGGATTCGAGCTTCCGCGTGGCCTACGATTCGCAGGCGATCCAGGCCTTCTACAGCAAGGCGGTTTTCATTTTCCAAGCCGTCATCTCGATCGTGAGCACCTTTGCCTTGATGTGGCGGCTCGACTGGACGCTCACGCTGCTCTCGCTGGCGGTGATCCCATTCATGGTCGCGGCGATTTCCATTTACGCGCAACGCATCCGCGCCGAATCGACCACGATTGCCGAGCGCGAGAGCGCCGTGCTCACCGTCGCGCAGGAGGGGCTCAGCTCGATCAAGATGGTGCAGGCATTTGGGCGCGAGGATTACGAGATCGCGCAATTCCACAGCAGCGCCTCGGAAAGTCTCGAGGCGAATTTGCGGCTCAATTTCGTCTCGATGAAAAGCGCGCTCATCATCGGCACACTCATCGCGCTGAGTACGGCGGCGATGTACTATGTCGGCTCGCGGCACGTGCTGGCCGGCACGTTGCGGCTCGGGGAACTCATCTGGATTTCGTCGCTGCTGCTCATGCTCTACCATCCGCTCGAAGCGCTCACGCAAGTCGCGTGGGCGCTCGAAGGCGCGGCGGCCGGCGCGCAGCGATGCTTCGAAGTGCTGGATCGCGCGGACGATGTGCCCGATCTGCCCGGCGCAAAAATTCTCGAGGCGTGTACCGGCGCCATCGTCTATGAGGGCGTAAGCTTCGGCTACGCGCACGACCGGCCCATCTTGAGCGGCGTGAATCTGGCCATCGAACCTGGCCAGACCGTCGCCTTCGTCGGCGGCACCGGCGCGGGGAAATCCACGCTGCTGAGCCTGGTGCCGCGCTTCTACGATCCGCTCGCCGGGCGCGTGCTTCTGGACGGCGTCGATCTGCGCGACATTACCAAGAAATCGTTGCGCAACCAGATGAGCATCGTGCTCCAGGACACGCTGCTCTTCTCTACCACCATCCGCGAAAACATCGCCTACGGCCGGCCCGACGCCACGGAGGAGGAAATCGTGGAAGCCGCCAGGCGCGCGCAGGCGCACGACTTCATCGTCGCGCAACCCGACGGCTACCGGTCGCAAGTCGGCGAACGCGGCGGCCACCTCAGCGTGGGCCAGCGCCAGCGCCTCGGCATCGCGCGCGCTTTCTTGAAGAACGCGCCGATCCTCCTTCTCGACGAGCCCACGAGCGCGCTCGATCCCACCACCGAAGCCGCGATCATGGGCACCATCGAAGAACTCATGCGCGGCCGCACCACCCTCATCATCACCCACCGCATCGCCACGGTGCACGATGTCGAAAGGATCGTCGTGCTCGCCGATGGCGGCGTCGCCGAAGTCGGCCGCGGCCCCGAGCTCGTGGCCCGAGGCGGCTTCTACGCGCGGCTCTACCGGTCGGCCAATCTCGGTGCGTAGTGTTCCGGGGAGCGCACTCGTCCCGGGTGCTGGTTTTGGCGTGTCGCCAAAACGGACTTTGCAGGCACGCCGAAGAGTGAGCGCACGCGGTTTCCTTTACCACGCTTCGGGAAGTCCGTGCCAGCGGGACGCCGGCACCAGCACTCGGAACGAGTGCGCTCCCCGGAATCCGCCGATTCACCCGCGAGCGGGCTGGCCGCTCGATTCAATCGAGCCGCCGGAGCACCCGAAGCCCCGGAACTCGCTCTAAATCAGAATCGCCGGTCAGCACCGCGGCGTCTGCATCCAGGGCGCATGCCCCGATCACCAGGTCGGTGATCTGCATGCCGCGACCCACTCGATCGAGTTCCCAAGCGAGACTCGCCACTCGTTCCCAGACGCGATTGGGCGTCGGCACGTAGATCATGCAACTGAAGAGAGTGGCGAATCGTTGATGTGTATTCTTGATCTTCATGCCGCGGAGAACCTCCGCCACGACTACGCCGCAGGTCAGGAAGTTGTAATCGAGTGCGCGGGCGTTGAGTTCCTCGAAAGGATCTCCGCTGGCCCGCAGCCGATCGATGAAGAAGGTGCTATCGACCAGAATGTTTCCGGCCATTGCGTTCTCTCGGGATCTTCACTGCGCGAACAGGCTTCCTTTTAAATGGGTCTTCCCACGCGTTGCGGAGTTCCTCGGGCGTGAGGCCGAGCCCCTTTTTGGTGACTTCCCTGAACTTGTGTCTCCGCACCATCTCAGTCAGAGCGACCTCGACCGCTTTGGTCTTGCTGGGCACGCCGGTGATCTTCATCACCTCGGTGAGAGTGTCTTCGTTGATATGCATGGTCATCTTCATGCGCGGATCGTATGGCACCAGCGCCATACTCACAAGCGTGTTTCTGAGCTTTTCGCTCCGCGCGTTTCAGGGAGGATGTGGGCCATGAGCAACATCACCGCCGACCGCCGCGTGCAGGATGACTGGTGGCAGCAGCCCATCCCCGAGGGCGTCACCTGGGGCGAAGGGCTCTATCTCGAGACCGCGCAAATCTTCCGCTTCATGCGCAGCACGCGCCGGCCGGCCGTCGAGCTCGGCGCACACGTCTCGTGCTACGCCGGCGTGTCCTTTGCACTCGGCGCCAATGGCACGTGCAAGATCGGCGATTTCACGCTGCTCAACGGCGCGCTCCTCATGGCCGATGAGCGCATCGAGATCGGCCGCCATTGCCTCGTCTCGTGGAATGTCGGCATCGCCGATTCCGATTTCCATCCGCTCGACGCCGCCCAGCGCCGCATCGACACGATGGCCCTCGCGCCTTTCTACAAAGATCGTCCGCCGCGCCCGCCGCTGCGCACCGAGCCGGTCGTCATCGAAGACAACGTGTGGATCGGCATGAACGCCATCATCCTCAAAGGCGTGACCGTCGGCGAAAATTCCGTGGTCGCCGCGGGTTCCGTCGTTTCGAAGAGCGTGCCGGCCAACGTCGTCGTTGCGGGCAATCCGGCCCTCGTCGTGAAGCAACTGACGTAGCGGCGACGTCTCGTCGCCGGTAGTTCCCGCGGCGTCCTCGCCGCGGCGGCGGCGACGAAGACGTCGCCGGAACTACTGGCGGCGCGGACGCCGCCACAACGCGACGCCGCGCTACGGGTTCGTGATTTTCAGGCGCAGGAAGAGCATCGGGGCCGTGTTGGCCGGAATGCTAAAGACGTGGGTGCCGCCGCTGCCGGTGTCGGAGATGGGATCCAACTGCCCGCTGTAGTCCGACGGCAATCAAGTTCGCACGTTGCGATGCACACTGGCGAAGTGCCGACGGGAACGTTTCGCGGAATTCTCAAGCAGGCAGGCTGACGGAGGAAGAATTCCGCGCGCTGTGAACCGCAAGCGCATTGTCGTCATGGGCTTCATGGCTGGGTGTTGGCATGGGTGCGGGGCCTTTGGCCTCCAGGAGTTTCGATACCCACCCTGAGCCGGAAAAAGCTCGCCAGCGCCAGCCGTCGCCCGCCATTAGCGGGTATCGAGTTCACGATGCAGCTCATGCACCTTGCCGATGATTCTCTCCTCGAGCGTCGGCGCCCAAGGGCTGGGATGCGTGGAGCTGAAACGCATCGCGGTCTCGGCTTCGTAACCGCCTTCCTCGCGGACGCGCTTGCTCGGAACGTAGGCCATCACGTCGTTCGAGTAACCGGCAATCCACACCGCCGCGTCGCCCGCGAGTTCCTTCTTCAAGCGCAGCGAATAATCCACACACGTCTCACCGCCGATGGCGACGAGCACGAGGTCGTCGCCGAAGTGGATCACCTGCACGGGGCAGGGGTAGCTTGCGGGGAGTGTTTCACCCGCGTCGAGCTTGGCGAGGAAGCGTTTCGCGTGGCCGGCTTCCCATTTGTCCTTTGAGTTGAGCCGCGCGGTGAATTCCTCGCGCGTCGGCACCTTCGCATAGTCGAGCGCCACTTCCGCATACGCGGCGCGCAGCGACCCAGTGAGGTTGCGCGGCGCCACGGTGAGCGCGGTCTCGACGCCATTGGCCAGCGCGCGGCCGTGTTGCTGGCACCATTCGAGGGTGCGGCGCGGATACGGATTCTGGTCGCCCCCGCAACCCATCATGAACATCGCCACCGTGCCGGGATGCCCGGCCTGCACGAAGTCCTGAGCGTAGCCGGCGTAGTCGGCATTCCACTGGTAGAGCGCGAGCGAAGTATTGTGGCAGGCATAGCCAAAGAGCACCGCGCGCAATTTTCCATCCGCGCCCTCCACGCGCATCACGGGCACGTCGTGATCCACCGGGCCGTCGGGGTTCGGGCTGTTCTGATAGCCGGTCGGCGAGGGGAGGCGCCGGTTCATCGCAAAACCAGCCCGCGCGTGGGTGTAGCCGAGCTTCGCCGGCGCGAGCGTGCCCAACGCGTCGCCGATGAGTCTGAAAAGTTTTTCCTCAAGTTGCTGGCCGTAAATTTCGCTGTCTTTGGCCGGGTGAAATTCGCCGTCATCCGCCGGGCCGCGACCGACGCGAAACTCGGGTCCGCTGTGCGTGTGCGAAGCGTTGAGCAGCAATCCTTCCGCCGGCAGCCGGTAGGACGAGGCGCAGCGCTTCTCCAAATTTTTCCGCAAGGTGCGCGGCACGCCGATGAGATCGAGGGTGACCATGATGAGACGTGTCCCATGCTCGTCTTCGAGCGCGAGGGCCTTGCCAAATAAATCGGTTTCCTTGCCCTCCGCCGGCTTGGTGCGCGAGGCGTAGCCGGCCATCCACATGTTTGTCTGCGGCGTGATGACGACCGTGGCGACTCCGGCTTTCCAGACGAGTTTTTCCGGCGGCGAGTTCGTCTTCTCGGCGGCGGCGAGCGTGAGCGCGGCAGACAGGGCAAGGGCGAAAGTGAGTTGGGTTCTCATTGGGATGAAAGGCGCGGGATTCCCGGGAGAGGTTTCATTCTCGCGCCCATATCTTTGTAACGCCCCGCCGACAGGCAAGCACGGATGCGCGCGGGAGGTTGATGTTTGCGCGCGACGACTTAAAAAGACGGGCCATGCACCGCAAGCGCATCGTCGTCATGGGCTTCATGGCTGGGTGCCCGATCGCGGGGGTGATCTGGCAGCACATTCACTACATCGCCGGGCTGCAGCGGCTCGGGCATGAGGTCTATTACATCGAAGACTCCGCGCGGTTGCCTTACGACCCCACCACCTTCGAGATCACCAACGACTTTTCTTACGCGCTGAAAATCCTCGCGCGCCTCGCCTCGCAATTCGGCTTCGAGCACCGCTGGGCCTTTTGCGCGCGCTATCTGCCGGGCGAGCCGTGCCACGGGCTGGCGATCGAAAAAGTGCGCGAACTCTATCGCACCGCCGATGCAATCCTGAATGTCTGCGGCACCCAGGAACTCAACGCCGACCTGCTCGCCAGCGAGCGCATCCTCTACGTCGAGAGCGATCCGGGCGTGGAGCAAATCCTCGTCGATCAAGGCGACCCCAAGCCCATCGACTATCTCGCGCGCCATCGCACGCTCTTCACCTTCGGCGAAAATATCGGCGGCTCGGAGTGGCCCGTGCCGCTGCACCAATTCCAGTGGCTGCCCACGCGCCAGCCTGTCGTCACCGATTTCTGGAAGACGAGCGCGCCGCCGCCCGCCGGCGCCATCTTCACCTCGATCGCAAATTGGAACACGAGCGATCTCAAAGACATCGAGTGGCGTGGCGAAAAATATCTGTGGAGCAAGTCGCTCGAGTTCCTGAAATTCATCGACACACCCGCGCGCATCGGCGAGCCGCTCGAGCTCGGCACCACCATCCGCGACCCCGCGATCGTCGCGCGTTTTCGGCAAAATGGATGGCGCATCTCCGACCCCGGCCGCATCAGCATCGAGCACGACAGCTACGTCGATTTCATCCGCAGCTCGAAGGGCGAATTCACCGTCGCCAAGGATCAATACGTGCGGCTCCACACCGGCTGGTTCAGCGACCGCAG
>JBBRXP010000195.1:0-10950 GCA_038238555.1 Chthoniobacterales bacterium
CGTGCGGTGGAGGAGGGCGCGAGCGCCGTCATCGCGGACCTCCTGGAGCCGGAGGCTCCACAGGACCGTGCCCGGTTCGTACGCTGCGACGTCGCGGAGCGCGCCTCGGTCCAGGCCCTCTTCGCATCCATCGCCGAGGTCGAAGGTGGTGACATGCTTGTCCAAGGTTTTCTGGCAGGCCTCGATATTCTGACCACGCCAGCCAAACCCGCGCACGGAAGTAAAGTGAGTCTGGTTTCCAAACAGCTCCCAGTCCGGCGGTTTGACGAAACGCCGCGAATCATCGGGATGAAGACGCGGATTGAGCAACTGCCCCTCGACCCGATGCGAGGGCTCCGCCGCATGTGTGGCAAGTGGCAGTAACACAGCGGTAAGTAGTGCAAATGTGTCTTTCATGTCGTTGTCTTACTTTGCCTGAAACCGAAACCGTTCGCCACTGACATGAATTTACACTCCTGTCCGCCACAGCCAGCGCAGGGTTCCGCATCGAGCGGACAAGAGTGTCCGCTTCACGCGAGTCCTCGCAGGCCGGCGTGCAAGGGTGGCCGAAAAGAACGGAAGAACACGAAAGAGTTTGGAGATTTGGGACACGGATAAATCCATTTTTTCGGCTCCTTCCGTTTCTTTCGGCATCACGCGAGTCCCTGCAACGCCTCCACGCTGTCGCCAAATTTTTCCAGCTTCACGCCCATGCGCTGGGCGAGCGCGAGGTAGAGATTGCAGGCGCGCTGGCGTTCGGCGGGCAGTGGCTCGGCGTCGATGCAGCGTCCGCCGGCGATGGTGCCGCCGCCGTGGCCGGCGAGAATCATCGGGAGATTTCGGCCGTCGTGGCTGTCGCCATTGAACATGTTGCTACCGAATTGCAGCATCACGTTGTCGAGCAGCGTGGTGCCGTTGCCTTCGTCCACCTGCTGCATCTGCGCCATGAGGTAGGCGAGCTGCTCGACGTGGAAGCGATTGATGCGCGCATACGACGCGAGCTTCTTCGGGTCTTCCTTGTGATGCGATATGCCGTGGAGCTGGTCGTTGAGCACGCCGTCGAGGAAGCCGAACTTCATGTGCGACACGTCGCGATTGAAGATGAGTGTGGCGACGAGGGTCTTGCCATGCGCCACGCGAGCAGGATGAGGTCGAGCATCATGCGCATGTGCTCGCGCACGTCCTGCGGCAGTTCAGCGGCGGGGCGCTCCATGTTCGGCTTCGCCAAAGTGGGACGCCAGCCTTCGAGTCGCTCCTCTTTCGTCGCGCGCTCGATGCGCTGTTCGAGGTTGCGCACGCTGGTCATGAATTCATCGAGCTTCTGCTGGTCCTGCGCGCCGAGACCGCGACGCGTGTCCTTCGATTGCGCGAGCACGGCGTCGAGCACGCTCTTGTCGCGCAGCAGTCCGCTGGTGTCGAAGAGCCGGTCGAACACCGCGCGCGGATACACCTCGGGCGCGATGGGCGTGTTTTTCGACGACCACGACACGGTGCCGTAGTAAACGCCTGGCACGCCGCTGCGCAGTCCGCTCTCCGCGGGCTCCACCGCGAGCACGAGACTCGACACCGCCGTCTCCTTGCCCGTCTGCCGCGCTATGACCTGGTCAATGGATTCGTCGCCCTCGGGAATGAGTGTCTCCTTGAACTGCGCGCCGCTGAGATATTTCGAAAACAGCGGCCAGTGCGGTCCGCTGGTGTTGTTGACGACGTGCAACTCGCCCAGCACCGTGATGTGGCGCTTGAACGGCGCGAGGGGCTGCAAGGTGCTCGAAAGCTCCATCGCCTCGCCTTCGCCCTTCGCCCACCACTCGTGCGGGTTCACGCCATTGGCGAAAAGCATGCAGCCATAGCGCACGGGTGCCTGGGCATTCTCGGCCACTTTACCGCCTTGAGCCCAAGCAAACGAAGGCAGCCAAGGCAGGGCAAGTGTGGCTCCGGCTCCACGCAGGAAGGCGCGGCGTGAGATGGATAGGTGTGCAGGCTTCAAGTTAGGTTGTCCTTTAACGTGGGTAGCCGACGGTCAACGACCGCAGTGTGAGAGTGACGTCTGGTGACGAGGAAACCTGACAGTCCATCGTTATCAAGGTCCAAAATTTGAGTCAGCCGTGTCTCAAAGGACCGTCACGTTTCGCATCGAGGGAGATATTCCCCCATCCCATCTCCCAGTCCTGCTTCAGCCGTTTCCAGATGCCTGGTGAACTGCGTCAAAGTCATGCCAATGCGGTGGCTGAGTTGAGCTGTGACAGGCAGCGTGAGATTGGCCGCACCGCGTTGCAGCTTGCCGATATATTCCCGACTCAACCCGCTCTCACGCGCAAGCCCATACTTGCTCAGGCCGCAGCGTTCCCGCAGCTGCTGCAAACGTCGCGGCAACCGCTCACGGATGCGCCCGGCGTAGTCGTGGGCGTCGTGGTTGTCCGACGTGGAGGGCAATGACGGAAACGGAACTGGGTTACTTCCTTTGGAGTTCTGCTGCCAAATGTTTCAGCTTGGCGGCCAGAATCTCGTGACCGGATTCATCGCGATGAAGGTGAGCATCGGCGCAGACGCTGGTTCTCAGCGAGTCGGTGAGGATGAACTCGCTCTGGCAGGAAAAAGTGCCATCGCATTGAGCATGGCCTTCTCGACCTCGGGTTTTCCCTTCATCGTGTCGTAGTTGTAGAGCGCCTGAAAAATGCAGTCGGGATCGCCGTGCAGATGCTCGGTGAACCAGCGGTGCCAGATGTCGTAATTCTTCGCGCTGAGATTGAACTCGCCGTAGCCGTAACCTGTCGCGCCCAGCTCGGCGCGGGCTTTTTGGACGCAGCGCATGAAGCTGGGGTTGGAGCGCAGTGAGGTGTCGCCTTTGCCGTAGAATGATGGCGATGGGTTGCTGTCCGCATTGAATTGCGAGTCCATGTTATAGCGGTCCACGCCCTGCGCGATGGTGTGAACGAATAGTTTCTCCCTCGGCAAACCGAGCGCGCGCGCAGTCGAAGCGAGGTAGCCGAGATGCCTGCCGATGATCTTCATGAACACGTCATAGGTGTGCTCGTAGTCGAGCACACCGCCGGTCTGGATGCCTGCGGTCTGCGCGGCGTTGTAGCCCATATGCTGCTTGCTGGCGTTGTCCCACTTCGGATTTTCGGCGCGGTCGTAGTAGCTGTTGCCGTCTTTGAAGTAGGCATACTGGCTGTTGGGAGTGGTTTCCCAGCCGCACTTCCAGCCGACGAACAACCACTGCTGTTCGGCTGGCAGCTTCTTCCACCACTGCACCACGATGGGGGCGAGCGCGGCATAGATGCTCTCTTCCCATGCTTGAAATCTCGGACTCAACAAATTGGGCTGCGGGCCGACGCGCACCATGACACCCCAGTTGCGCCAGCAGAGTTTCACCGCCGTGTCGGGCGTCCAGCCGGTCCACTCGACATCGGTGACCTTTGCGGGATCGTAGCCGGGCTTGGCGGCATCATGCCAGTTGAGGAGTGATTCCGGAAGCCAGCTTTCCGTGTCCACTTGGATGAGGACGGGGACATTCATCTTCTGCGCCAGCTCAAGGTCCGTCTTCAATCGCTCGACATGCTTTTGCACCTGTTCCTTCGGTGTGTAGATGATGGCGACGCCGACCTTTAGCGAGGATGCCTTGTTCGCCTCGCCGAACTTGTCGCGCACATAGCTCATCATCTCGGTGGCCTGCGTCTTCGAGTCGAGGCTTGTGCTGTTGTTGAGCAGCAAATATTGCTCTCGCGGTCTGGCTGCCTGCTGTGCAATGGGCGATGTGCTCGGCGAAGCACTGGCAGAAGGGGGAACCTTTCCAAGCAGTTTTTCGACCGCGGGCTTCAGCTTGCCGGCAAAGGCCTCGTAGCCCGCAGGGCCGAGATGCAGATACTGGTCGGAATAGAGCTCCGACTTCAGCGTGCCGTCGCCGTTGGTGAAATCACACCACAGATCGAGGACGTGGACATGCGCATCGGCATCGAGCGTCAGCGTGTCGAGCATGGCATTGATCTCGCGCACATTTGCGCCGACTTCCTTGCTGGGATCAAAGGCGGGCAGAATCTTCACCAGGATGATCTGCGACTGCGGGCAGCGGAGGCGGAGGTTTTCAACGCAGAGCTTGATGCCGTGCGCAGCGGCGGTGACGGGGACGCCGTTACCGAAGACGAGCGGGGCGTTGTTCACGCCGATCATGAGCACGATCACTTTCGGCGAGGCACCATCGAGCGCGCCATGGTCGAGTCGCCAGAGGATGTGCTCCATGCGATCTCCGCCGATGCCGAGGTTTACGGTCTTCGTCGTGCCGAAGTGTTTTTGCCATGCCGCATTGAACGGCTCACCGTCCCATCCGCCGCCCCAGTGCTGCGTAATGCTGTCGCCCAGCAGCGCGACGTCGATGTTGCCGCCTGTGGCTTTCACGTTCGCGATGTTGGCCGCATGGTGATCGAGCCACGGATTGCTCGCGCTGCCTTCCTTCGACTTCCAACGGCCCGCCGTCGGCGTGACGAACCACATCTCGGGAAAATGCTTTTTCACTTCGTGGCCGGGCTTCCGCTCGTATTCGCCTTTCGTGGCCCATGCCTTTTCCGCATCCGTCAAAGGCCAGCCGGTGAGCTGCGGGTCGAGTTTGCCTTCGATATATGGCGCGTAAGGATAGACGAGCGATTTGCCATCGGCGGTCTTCGGAGTGGGCTTGAGCAGACTTTCGAGAGGAGAAGCGTTTGCAGTCGTTGGCGCTGCCGATGATGACGTCGCTGCGGGAGTGGCAGCACCGGTTTTCTTCGCGGGAATGATCACATCTCCGCCGTGGCCTTTGCCACCGAGAAACTTGTCGAGCAGTGGCTTCAGGCGCTCCGCATACGCACCGTAGCCTTCGAGCGAGAGGTGGATGTTGTCCGGCCCGAAGAGGGGCTTCTTGATGGTGCCGTCGGCATTCGCGAAATCGCTCCAGAGATCGAGCACATGCACCTTCCGATCACTGCCAAGATTCAGGGCGTCGAGCGAGGCGTTGGTTCTCTTGATGTTCTCATAGAAGGCATTGCCCGGCGCATGACAGGGCAGGATTCTCGCGGCGATGACCTCGGCCTGCGGAAACTTCTCGCGCACATTCGCCACGACCATCTGCGCACCTTTCGCCGCGGCCTCCACGCCGGTCTCGGGCGCGAAGAACATGTTGTTATTGCCGATCATCACGACAACGACCTTCGGCTGCGAACCTTCGACGCCACCGTGATCGAGCCGCCACAAGACATTCTGCGCCTTGTCGCCGCCGATGCCGATGTTGACCGTCTTGTAGCCGCTGAAATGCTTCTTCCACGCATCATTCAGCACACCCTTGTCCAGCGGACTGCCCCACTGCTGCGTGATGCTGTCCCCAACGAGCAGCACATCGATCGGGCCGGCGTTCGCTTTCACATACTCGATGAGCCGCTCATGCGTATCGAGCCACGACGTGCCACCCCAGTTCCCCGCACTCGGCACCACCGGCCACATCTGCGGCAGATGTTTGCCCGCCTCGCGACCTGGGCGTCGCTCAAACTCTGGCTTCAGGACATAGGCGCGTTCCTCCTCGGTCAGCGGCCAGCCAGTCTTCTGCGGCTCGGCGGTGACGTATGGATAGTCCAAGGCTTGCGCCGGTCGGAATGAAGCGGTCGTCAGACACAGAACGATGGTGCGGAGAACAGCCAAGACGGTAGCTCGCCGCGACAACGTAGGGTGTGATGGGATGTGGTGTTTCATAGATGAACTTAGCGTTGAGCGGACGGCGCGAGAGCCAGCCGGTCCAGGACTTCACTCGCACAGAATCCGTTCGTTCCACGCTTTGGCTCGGGTGCGGCGGCGGCGTTTGGCACGGCCAGCGATGCGAACATCAGCAAAAGTGAATGTGAGGATAGCTTTCATGGCGATGAGGTGGTGACTTGAATCCAGCCATCGTTGCCGGCCAATGTTTGCAGCCGGATAATCAATAGAGTGAGGTTCGGGTTCGCCGAGTCAAACTTGTTTCGAGGTGCGGAGACATCCTGGACTTCAAACATGAGCTTCGATGATGCTGTTGCGACGAGTCGCAAGGTCTCGCCCGATTGCTGAAGCAGGAAGCCAGCATCTGTCGTGGTGGCCCTCGCTTGAGTGAGCCATTGCCAGGTGACGGCGGCGGCTTTGTCGTTTGTTTTCCAATCATCGCGGGTGATCAAGCTTCGGTCAGGATTCAGCATGAATTGTCGATGTGCGCTGACGACTTGATCTCGAACCACCGGAGTTAGATCGACCATGGATCCATGCTCCATCGGAAGCATGTCTGCTTTGGCATCAACGCGTTGCGCGGCGCTGTTGAAGCGGATGAGGTTGTGGCTGTCAGGTCCGCAGCGGAAGATGCTCCAGCGTTTGCTGTCCTGCCTGGTGCTGAAGAGTTCCGTGTTCGCGATGCCGTTGGCGCGCGCGTGCGGATAACTTTCGCGACCGAGATCGACGGCCCAGCGCACCCCATTTGCCTCAAAAATGAAAGAGCCCACGTCCATGTGTGCGTGTGAGTCATTGGCACAGCCTGCTTTGATGCCGACGAACGTTGCGCGCGGATCATCCCAGGCTGAACGCATCACGGCCTGGGGCTGCGAGCCGCCTTGGCTCCACCAAGTCAGCGGTCGCTTTTTGGGTGCCGTGAACGCAAGCGATGGATCGCGCCAAATCAGCGCCAGCGGCAGCATGCGGCTGGCGTCGTCGCGCGCGCTGCCGGAAGTAATGCTCTCCGCGATCTTCGCGAGAGTGGCGAGGTCGCGCTGGATCAGATCATCGCGGCGCAATTCGCGTGCGAACCAAAACATGATCGGCTCGATGCCGAGTTCAGAGCCGTTGTCGGCGAAGTTGTAAAGCAGGCCGCTTGGCGCGGTCATTTGCAGCGTGTAGTCAGCGGTCAGGAGAAAGCCGGGAGCGCGTTCGAGATCGAAGGTCGTGCCGAAGCTCATGCGCAACGCCTCGGCTGTGAGCGCGTAAAACGTAGTGCCATAAGCCCAGTAATCAGGCCCCTCGGAGTAGGCGCCTGCAGGGGCATACAACTTGGCGTAGTGTGGCAGATGCTTTAGTGCTCGCGCGACGATCTGCTTCGCCAGCGCGGGTTCGCGCTCGGCCACCGCCAGCGCCGCGATCACCAGGCCGCCGTGGCAAACAGCCGTCCAGTTGTTGTTGCCGCTGATCCACGTTTTGCCTGCCTCGTCTTCCAATGAAGAGCGCAGCGCTTTTCCAATGATCGCATCCTCGAAATGCGCGCGCTCTGCTGGTGTGAGGTCATCGTGGAGCCAGTCCAACCCAACAGCCATCGCGAGCGAACCCTCCGCCGTGTCGAGGAAGTGCTGCGGATACCAAGTCGGCAAATCCGCCATTGTCTGCATCTCCAGCTTCGCCCGCTTCAAAAAGCGCTCATCGCTGCTAAGCCGATAAGTCATCGCCAGCGCAAGAATGCGACCCTGTGCCTCACGCATCGGCGCGTGCCAGAACGCGCCCTTGTCCACATACGCGACCGGAGGCTGATCGAGCAGCCTGTCCGCTGTGCTTCTCACGATGGCGAAAATCTCCCGCGACACTTCATCGGTTTTGATCTGTCGCTTCAGCGCATCCCATCTGGCTGCATTCGCAAACAGGCGCGGATGCCCCGGCAGCGTTGCCCACGATTTCTCCAGCGGCGTTTCTGCGCGAGCAACGACGAACGCGGTTAGCGAAAGTAGCAATAGAGAGATGTTCAAGGTTTTGCATTTCCGGGTTTCGCCACGTCGGAAGGCAAGTCGGCCAGGCGCTCGATCTTCTTCAACTCCGTCCTCATGCGCTCCTTGCCCGTTTTGCCAACCAACACGCACTTTGAAGGCACTCGGGTGCGATCCACTTCCATCGGTGTGCTGAAGAAGAACTGCTCGCCCTTCCACTCGATCTTCACGAGATCATCGGTGGCGGCATCGAAGAACACATTCATTGGCGGCTCGATGCTGCCGCTCACTTTTAAGGCGTGAGCCGATTTGCCTTCGATGGTGGCATCGGGCAGAGGCTCCAGTTTTGTCTTGGGATCAACGAGCGGCGCGAGTGTCCACATCCAAACGTCATGGCACACGCCGCCTTTGTTTTGTTCCGATACGCGCTCGGTCTTGCCGACGTACCACAGGTTTGGCGGTTGCAGCGTGGAGGTGCGCTCGGTGCCTTTGTCCTTGCCCGCAAGCAGGTAGACTTCGGTGAACGTGAAGGTGCGCAGCAGCTTGTCCGCGCCGCCGTGACTGGCGACGATTTTGTCGGCCAATACCTTTGCATCGGCGGCAGACGTTTGAGCGGATAGTGGGTGGAGCGCTATGAGCGCGACGGCAACGACGATGGATACAACGTGGAGTTTGATGGCTGGAATCATGGTTAGTTGGTGTGGATGTCTGGGGAATAGGTGCGCGGGAATCACTGCTCCAACGAATACGGCCCGGTGCGCACAGTTTTGTTGTCCTTTTGCTCGATCTTCTCCCCTGCATATACGGCCACGGGAATGCCGTATTTTTCCGCCTGCCTGCCGAGGCCGTGCCAAGGAAGGTTGCCGCATTCTTCGAAGGTGTTGCCGGTGATGCGCACGCCACAAGCGCCGTGGATAGCGATGGCGCTGCCGCCTGGGCGCAGGATGGTATTGTCCTCGATGCGCACGTCTTCGATCCAGTCGGTGTCGGACAGCTCGCCCTCGATGCTCAGCTCGATGGCGGCGCTGTATTTGTGGGAGATGGAGCGAAGGTTCGTGTCCTCGATGTGGTTTCCGCGCAGCACGATGCCCTTCGCATTTACCGCGCCAGCCCAAAACGCTGCTTCGGTGCCGAGGATGAAGGCGGACTCCAGCAAGTTGGACAAACGGTTGTTCTCCACAATGGCGTTGTGGCTTTGCAGCAACATGCCGCGCGCGACGCCGGTGGTGAAGCGGTTGTTGCGAAACACCGCGCCTTCGCAGATGCCATTGAGCGGGGCAAAAAACATGCCTTCCGGCGGCATCGGCAACGCAGAGTCGAGCACAACGCGAATGGCTTTAACCTTCTTGCCGCCATTCGCAGCATCGTTGCGCAGCGGGTTCCAAGGGCGGGGAATTTCCAAACCCTTTGCCCACTCCGCAGGCACTTGGTAGTCCTTGACCGGCGTCATTGAAACGGCCTTGCGGTCGCGGAGAAGTTTCAGCGTGCCGAGGGATTGAAAGCGGAGCGCAGGCTGCGCGACGCCATTGGCCGTGAAGTCGCCGACGATGAGTTCATTCGGCGCAGGCTGCGCGAAGACCGGAAACATGAGGCCAAAGATGTTAACGAAGTCATCGCACGCGCCCTCGAACTCGCCGTCCTCGACGACGGGACCGTGCAGCATCTTGCCGACGTTGAAGCAATCGGCATTCAGCGTGATGAGACGATCCGTGCCCGCAGGCCGCACCACTTTGCAATGCCGGAATGCGAGCGGCCCTTCGCCGAAACGACCGAGCGCAAAGCCCATCGGCCCCGAGTGCGCAGAGACGTTTTCCACGTTCATCGGCCTGCAGTTCTCCAGCCAAAACGACACGGGTCCTGAGCGATGCACCAGCACCACGCTCGACCCAACTGGCACACCTTGTTGCGTCGGCGAGTAAACATGCTGTGGATTCTTGAGCCCGTCGGGGGCATGGCGGTGTCGAGTGGCAACGATCCTCCCCGGCAACTCCTGACGGCGGCGTCACAAATGAATCGAGGCAAGAGCTGCCGAAGGCCAGCAGCGATCATGAAACCACCGCCCTCAGTTTTCGAACTCAGATCGATAAATGGCGGCCAGCCCTTTGGTAAGTTGAAGCTTAATCCCGACAAATGACGCCGTTTGCCAAGCCCACGCCTCAACATGCCGGTGGGCAGAAGTCATACAACAGAGTATGTGCGGCGTGTCAAAGAGCGTTCGAAAATGGGGTTCTTCAGGCTTGGCCATTCGGCCAGGTGGGATCGCGTTGTCGAGTTTCTTCAACACCAGGGGATTACCCAGACCCCCTCACTCCCCGAAGCCCGTCCCCGTTCCTGACCGTTTCCGGTGCGGCGGACGCAAAAGCGATTTCCTTGCAGTGAAGAACAATCACGCCCCTATAAGCGCGCGAAAAATTCGGGTGCGATTTGCAATCGCCGTTATTTTCCTTGTGCTCTGGCTGGTCGGTTGACCGGGCTTTCACCTTTTCAGAGGCTTCGTTCACATCCTTGTTATCCTCGCGGTGATCGCGGTCATCATGGCGCTGGTGATGAAAGTTTGGACTTCGGTGTGGAGCGAAGAAGCGGTCTAAGACCAATGGTTGGGATTTGCTTGCTGTTTTAGAGTGAGTGAAGCATGGTAACCGTTATTGATTCTATCGAAGTCGAATCGTTTGCTTCATTACCATGGACTATCTCCTCATCGCTCTTAAACTCACCGTGGCGCTTGGCATTCTTAATGTCTGGCTCCTGCGTTCCGGCAAGGCGACCGCGTACCGGGGGAAGGATGCGAAAACCCTGCGCGAGGAGTTCGCCGTCTATGGTCTGCCTTTCCCGATTTTCTGCCTCATCGGCATTCTCAAAGTTGGCTTCGCACTGGCGCTGCTAGCCTCGTTTTGGATTCCCAGTTTGGCGCAACCTGCGGCGCTTGGCATGGGAGCTCTCATGCTGGGGGCCTTCTTCATGCACCTCAAAGTGAAAGATCCGATCAGCAAGGCTCTGCCCTCTCTCGTGGTGCTGGCGATGTGCGCCGCCATTGCGCTGCTGTAGGCGGCGTGCCGTTCAGAATCCGGCAATGCAGAGATAAGTGTTGAGCGCCAGATAAAACACCGCCGGGATGGTTTGCAGCAGGCTGTCCTTGATCTGGAAGCGGACGATGACGGCAATCAACATCATCAGCGCCAGTCCTCCTGCTGCCAGCTGACCCATCCATGGCTGGCTCATTCCCGCCAGCAGGCCGATCCCCGCGAACTCCTGCAGGGCACCCACCATGATGCGCTGCGCTCCGAGGCGGTAACGAAGAAACTCC
>JBBRXP010000196.1:0-10948 GCA_038238555.1 Chthoniobacterales bacterium
ACGTCGCCGGTCGGGCCGTTGCGCTGCTTGGCGATGATGAGCGTGGCCTTGCCTTCGGCGGCCTGCTTCTCCTCGTCGGTGTCGGCGTAATATTCCTCGCGCACGAGCAAGCCCACGAGATCGGCGTCCTGTTCGATCGAGCCCGACTCGCGCAGATCGCTCAGGCGCGGGCGGCCCTTGGCTTCGCCGGTGCGGTCCTCAGCTTTTCGATTGAGCTGCGCGAGCACGAGGATGGGGATGTCGAGTTCCTTGGCCAGCGCCTTGATGCCGGCGGAAATCTCGGCGATCTCGAGCTGGCGATTGTCCTGCGCGCGGCGAGAGGTCGAGCGCAGGAGTTGGAGGTAGTCGATGAAGATGGCCTCGATGCCGTGCTGGCTCTTGAGCCGGCGGGCCTTGGCGCGCAACTCGAGGATGCTCATGCCGGGCGTGTCGTCGATGAACATCTTGCTCTCGCAGAGCTTGGAGGCCGCGGCGGTGAGCGCTGGGAAATCCCGCTCGCTGAGAAAGCCGTCGCGCACTTTTTTTAAGTTCACCCGTCCGCGCGAACACAGCAGCCGTTGCACGAGTTGCTGCGAACTCATCTCGAGGCTGAAGACGGCGACGGGCAGTTTTTTGTCCACCGCGAGATGCTCGGCGATGTTCATCGCGAAGGCCGTCTTGCCCATCGAGGGCCGCGCGGCGATGACGATCATCTCGGCGCGGTGCAGGCCCTGGGTCATCTCGTCGAACTTTGCAAAGCCGGTGGAAAATTCCGCAGGCTGTCCGCGGTTGTTGTAGAGCGCTTCGATGGAATGGATGGCGTCCATGACCTGCGCGCGCATGTCCGCCGATTTTTCGCGGTAACGCCCTTTTGAAATCTCGAAGATGTGCGCCTCCACGTCGTCGAGCAGCGAGGAGACTTCCTGCTGCGGATCGTAGGAACGCGCGGCGTAATCGGTGCACACGCGGATGATTTCGCGCAGCGTGTACTTCTCCTGCACCGCCTCGAGATACCAGGCCGCGTTGGCCGCGGTGGGGAGGAAGGTGAAGAGGTGCGTGATGAACGGTGCGCCGCCGATCGAGTCCAGCCCGCCGCGGTCGCGCAGGCGTTGCGTGAGGGTGATGAAGTCGATGGGAACATTCTTGTCCCACATCTCGAAGAGCTCCGTGAAGACCGTGCCGTGGGCGGGGATGTGAAAGTGCTCGGAGCGGATGAGTTTTTCGCCGCACAGCGAGCCGACTTCGCGGGGGGCGAGGAGGAAGGAAGCGAGCAATCCCTGCTCGGCATCCGGCGCCTGTGGGAGCAACCGGTGAATATCCGGCAAGTAAGTGACCTTCTGCTGGAGGTCGCCTCCCGCCGGCCCTCCCGCTTTCTTCGCGGGCTTCGCAGTGCTCGTGCTGGAAGCCTCGTTGTCTGGCATTGCGCTACTTCGCGTGCTTCGCCTTTGGGCGCGCCTTGAAAGTCTTCTCTTCCGGCGGCGCGGCGACCGGAGCGTCGGGCGCGCCTTTTGCCTTCACCGTCAGGTTGAGTTTCGCCGTCACGTCGTGGTGCAGCTTGATGGGCACCTCGTGATCACCCGTGTCCTTGATCGCGCGCTCGAGCTGAATGCGGTGGCGATCGATCTCGGCGCCGCCGAGTTCCGTGGCGAGCCGCTCTGCAATGTCGGCCGCAGTGATGGAGCCGAACGCCTTGCCAGTCGCGCCGGTCTCGATCTCGATGGTGATCTTGAGCTTGTTGATGCGCCGGGCGAGTTCCTGCGCGTCGTTCATTTCCCCCGCCTCGCGCTCCGCCCGTTTGGCCTTGAGCATGTTGATGCGCTTGAGCGCCGGCGCGGTGACTTCGAGCGCCTTGCCTTGCGGGACGAGGAAGTTGCGGGCGTAACCGCGTTTAACTTTCACGATGTCGGCTTCAGCGCCGAGGCTCGCGATTTTTTCGGTGAGGATGACTTCAGTGTTGGCCATGAGAACGGGGACGCCGTTGTTAGGCCCGCGCGTTCGCCTTGTCAATCGTCGGCCGGAGAATGTTTCGGCCGGAAGCGTGGACATGCGGTTAACGAATAACGTGCACCTCGGAACGAATTAATTTCCTCGTTCCGCGTTCCCCGTTCCGCGTTGAGAAAGGACCATCTCCTGCACCGCGGCCAGGGGCAGTCTTAGTTCGCCTGCGAGTTCGCTCTGGCAGAGGACGGAATCATTTTCCACCCGATACGAGGTGACCGTGAGCGCGCCGCGATCGGCCAGGCGGAGCCGCGTGACATTGCGGCGAGGGGCGGAGTCGCCGCCGAAGTTGATCATCGTAAGGCGGGCGATGGGGAGGTCGATGGGGCCGACTTCGGAATCGAGCTTCACCACGGTAGGCGTTGCGAGGGCCACGGTGCCTTGCGCTTCGTCGCCATTGGCGAGCAGGACGGTGTCGGGCGCGATGGGCGCGGGAGCTTTGCCGGGGAGCTGCCCATTCCACGGGCCGACCCAGAGATCGGAAAATGTACACGGCATCTGGGGCTGCGTGGAGAGCACGAGACCGCGGCCGAGATTGCGCGAGCCGTCGGCGATTTTTTGTCCGACGTTTCCCACGAGCGCTCCATCCACGAAAATGGCGAGCCGGCCCGAGGCGCGATCGGCCAGCAGGCGGATGTGACGGGTGCCGCTGTGCTTGCCCACGTTTTCGCCGAATTGAAACTGCTGCTGCATGACGCCGCGCGCGCGCTGCTGCGGACGCATGTCGTAAAAGAAAATTCCCTGCGGCTGGAATTGCAGCATGTAGCCAGGCTGGTCGGGTTCGGAGAAAACCTGCGCGGTGAAGAAGATGTCCGCGCCGTGTGAGGTGACGTCGAAGCTCACTTCCGCGCGCTCCGCCAAGCCGTCGAAGATGCGGCCCAAGCTCGGCCCGGCAGCGTTGGAAGGCGCGACTCCAGCACTCCGCGGACGGGCGACGGAATAGGAGCCGTCGAAATAATTCCACGCGCTGGGCGGCGCGGTGCGTTTGGTGCGAGGCAGCGGCGCGCTGCCCGGCGCCTCGATCCCGCTCTCCCACACGTCGCGTTCGGAGGCGCCGTCGAACACCGCGGGCCGGCCCGTGGCGCTGAAGTAGAGGGCCTGGAGATTTCCGCGGGCGATCTTGAGTTGACCGGCCTGCGGGGTCTCGAGCACGAGTTGCTCCTTGTCGAGCGTCACAAATTCGCCGGTGAGCGTGTCGCCATTGCGGAAGCGCGCGACCACGCCGGACTTCACCGGCTTGGCCTCGCGCGGCGCAAAGAGCACGCCGGCCACCCGCGCCGTTTCGACTTCCACGGGTGCATCCGCCGGAGCCGGCCGCCAGCGGAGCTTGCCGCCCGCGGATGCACTGTCCATCAGCCCCCGGAGCTGATCGCCATTTTTGAAAATGATCGCGTCGCCGGTCTTCGCGGGGCTCCACGCGAGGCGCAGAAATTCCACTTCGCGCAAGGCCGCGGGCGCGAGCGCCATCTCACCGCAAAAGCTCGTGCGCACTTTCAATTTCCCGTCGCGCAAGCTCAGGGCAGTGGCATCGAACTCGCCTCGCTGCGCCAGCCGCACGCGGGCGACCGGCGCGTCTTCTTCCGCGGGATTTTTCGGCCGGGCAAAGCGCACGAAGGTGACCTTCTCTCGCGGCCACTCGACCAAGCCAGCGCGCGTGCGCAATTTGATTTTGTCGGCGGTCATCGCTTCAAGCCGGCCCTCCCGGCGCTGGCCGTCGCCGACCGATACGCGATCGGTGTCCGACCCTTCGGCTTCGATCGCCACGCCATCCCACGGTTCCACGCGCAGCCGCGTGAGCGCCAGCTCGGAGCCGGCGCTCCACGTCATGGGTTGAAAAGTGAAGCCGCCGCGATTTTCGCCGGCCCGGCCCGCGCCGATATTCCAGTCGGCGGCCTTGCGGCCATTGATGAAGACGATGAAGCGGCCGCTTGAGTGATCTTCCAACACGCGGCACTGCAGGCGCCGCGTGCGCTCCGGCTTGAAGCCGCCGCCGAGTTCGCCCGGCGCGCGCAGAGCCTGGTTGAGATCGACCTGCTCGGTCTTCATTTCGTTGCCCATCTGCGTCCACAACCGCAACTCGGAGCCTCGCAACATGAGTTGGATATTGCCCGGACCGAAGCCGCGCTGCACCACACTCTGGCCGTGCAACATCACCGTGAACGCCCACAGCGCGCCGGTTTGCTCGACTTCAAAAAAGTATTCGACTTGATCGGGCAGCGCGTCGATGCGGCGGCCGATCGGCGTGGGCGAGAGCGCCTGCAGCGCGCCGTCGCGATAGACCCAGCCGCCGTCCGTGGTCCATCCCGCGAGGCTTGTCGGGCCGTCGTAGCATTCGGGCGCGGCGGTTTTGGAAAAATAAATCCACTCGATCTTCGCGCGATCCACGGCGAGCAGCGCACCGTCGCTCAAGCGCAGTTGCACCTTGCTGCCGGGCATTCCCACCACGTCGGCGGCGATCCAATCTCCCCCGGTGAACTTCACCGTCGCGTGCGCTTTTCCCTCCTGCACCGCGCCGGCGGCAAAGGTGACGCGGCTCACGAGCGGCATCGGAAACGAGAGCGGCCCGGAGACATCGGCGCGCCGCCAGGCCACTTCCTGCCGCGCGCTGTCGATGGCATCGAGGCTGCCGTGCAAGCTGCTGCCGTCGGCGAGTTCGATGACTTGATTGCCCGCCGGATCAGGCGCGGTCTTGCTCGCGTCGGCCACTTCCTCTTCCACCACCATGTTACCGCCGAGGAAAATCTGGCCGCCTTGAATCTGAAGCTGGCGGCCATTGAGTTGGAGTTGGAGTTGCACGTCGGCGGCCTCACCGGTCGCGCAGATTGCGAGCAGGGCGCAGAGATGGATAGGACGGGAAGTCATCGTTCGTAGATGGGAAGGTAGCGGTAGTTGAGCGCGACCGACAGTAGCGCAAGTCCGGTCGAGATGCCGGAGCCGAGGCCGCCGTCCCAACTGCCGTCTTCATTTTGCAGATCGGTGAGCCGCTTGATCTGCTTGAGATTCCAATCCTCCCACACCTTCACGTCGCCCTGAAACATGGCCTGCGCCGCGTAGTAGTCGTAGTAGAAAGGATAGTTTCCGCCGGTGGATTCGTCGGTGACTTTCAGCGCTTTGAAGGCTTTCAAAAACGTGGGCTCGTCCCGCTTCCGCGCGTAAGCATAGACGGCCACGCCGATGGCCGTGGTCGCGCCGCCGTGCGAGCCGGAGCCGGGCAGGTAGCCGATGCCGCCGGTGCTCGGGCTCTGGCAGTCGGCGTAAAATTTCAGCGCACCTTCGATCGCATTGTCCGGCACGCGCAGGCCGGCGTTGCGTGCGGCGATGAGCGCGATGAAACACGCGCCACTCACCGTCGAGTCTGCGTCCTGCGAGTCCGGCGAATAGCGCCAGGCTTTGAAGCGATTTTTTTCCTGCGAAGTGAGGATGAGCTCGACCGCGCGTTTGAGCGCCGGGCCGATGCGCTCGTCCTGCACCGCACCGTACGCCTCCGCCAGCGCGAGCGCGGCGAAGCCGTGATTGTACATCGAGCTGCCGATGTAGCCGGTCTGCTCGTTGGTGTTTTTGAAAATGTAATCGAGCGAGCGTTTGATGGGCCGCGCGTAAGGCCCGTGGATTGGGTCTTCGCCGTGGGCAAACATCGCGAGCATCGCCAGCGCCGCCGTCGCCGGCTCGCCGCCGTAGTTGCCGGGAAAGGAGCCGTCGTCATTCTGCGCGGCGACGAGGAAGTGCAGCCCGCGCTCGTAGAGGCGCTCGACCTGCGGTGGCACTTGTGTGCCGCGATAGACAGTCAAATCCTGCGCCCGCAGTGTAAGCGCGGGCAGCAGCACCAAGGCGATGAGGCGCGAAACTCCGGGGAGCGCGCGCGTCTCGCGCGCTGGTCGTGGCGTCCTCGCCACGACGGACTTTCCAAACCGCGCGATCCGGGCAAGAGCTCCGCGCATGGAAGACCCGCCGGCGTGCCTCTGTGGTGCGGAGCTCTCACCGAAGCGGCCGCACAAAAAAGTTCGTCGCGGCGCGGACGCCGCGACCAGCGCGCGGGACGCGCGCGCACCCCGGAGTTCTTCGCTCATCGCCTGGCCTCCGATCGCACGGGTGCGGCGTCGAGGATCAACTCGCTCACCTCCGCGGCGGGGATGCGCACTGCGCCGAGGATCGCGCTGTGCGCGGTGAGCTCTCGGTGGTCGAAGCGGAATGCATCGACGTGCAGCGCGCAACCGTCGGCCAGTCGGATGCGCGCGCCGGCGCGCTCGGGCGCAAACACTCCGCCAAACTCGATGGCCTGCACCTTCTCCGCCGGCGGCTCGAACAGACCGTCCTCGCTCTCGATCAGGAATTTTCCGTCGCGCAATTCCACGGGCGCACCTAATGCAACGTCGCCGTTCACCAGCACAGTGCGCGGCCCGGTGTCGGCGTCTTTGCCGGGCAGTTCGCCATTCCACGGCAGAATCGCGAGATTCGAAAACACCGCGCGCGATGTGGAGAAAGAGCCCGCGCCGAAAGACACGCTTTCACCGAGACCGGCAACTTGCCGCCCGGTCTTTGCGAGCAAGAGGCCGTCGAGGAAAAACGCCGCCGTGCCCGCCTTGCGATCCACGAAGACACGCACAGAAACGCGTGACCTCATGTTCTTGAATTTGTCGCTCAACTGAATGCGCTGTGAGGCGACCGGTTGCGCGGCCTTTGGATCGAAGACATAAAGATACCAACTTCCGGTGCCGCCCGACAACGAGACGGAAGCGGACGCGTCCCCACTGCTCAATCGGATGGAAAAACTCGAGGCGTCCCCGCGGAGATCGGTGGCATCGAAACGCAACTCGAAGCGCTCGCCCGCGCCCGCCAGCTTGCGGCCAATGCCGCCACTCGCACCGAACGGGGTTCCCTGCTCGACGCGGCGGCAGACATATTGGCCGTCGATGCAAATCCAAGATTTCGGATCGTTGGGAGCGGAGATATTCGATGCGATCGCGCCTGCCAGCGGACCTTGCAACCAGAGACTCGCATCGCACCCGCCATCGATCGGGAGCGCCGCGCGCCGCGGATGCAGCATCCATGCGCTTTCCCGGGCGATGGAGAGAAGGCCGAGCCGCGCGTGTTTGAAAAACAACGTGTCCGCGTCGAGCGCGGCAAACTCGCCGCGCAGCCGGTCGCCGTTGCGCAGCTCGACGGTCGCGGCGTCGGCGGTGGATTTCATTTCACCTCCCAGCCGCACGCCGACCACGCGCGCCGTGTCGAGGTCCAGCTCCTGCCCGCACGCCATCTTCCAGCGCAGCGGCTGGCCCGACGCGGCGGCGAGCAGCGTGCCGCGCAGTTCGTCGCCGTTCTTGAATACAAGCACATCCGCGGGCGATGGCCCGTCGTCGGCGCGAGCGGAAAAGGCGATGGTCTCCAGCGTCGTCGTGGGCGCATCGAACGCCGCGGTGAACGACGTGCGGCACCGCGCTCGGCCATCGCGCACTTCCAAATCTGCCACGGCAAATTCTCCCTCCGCGCCAAAGAGCAGATGAGCATCCGCGTCAGCCAGCGGCGGCGGCTGATTCGGAAAGCGCAAGAGCGCGCCCGCCCTTCGCATCTTTGTGTCGCCGGAAAAGACCACGCCATTATCCGCCAGCACTTCGAGCGTGCCCTCGATCGGCGCTTCCTTGAATCCACTGAACACATCGCGCGTCGGCGCGGGCTCGCCGGCCTGGGGCAGCGCGCCGTCCCACGGCTGCACGCGCAGGCTCTTAAGTTTCAGCGGGCCCGAGATGCCGCGATGCTCCCGCTCGATGCAAACGGCGGAGATGTGAAGTTTGAACGACCGCCCGGCTGCGGCGCGATCGGCCTCTTCGATGAGGGGCCATTGGCCGAGAAGCGTTCCATTGCGCAGCACTGAAAGTTGCTCGTCCAGGCCATCGTAGAGCACGCGATATTTCACCACGCTGCCGGGCGCGGTGGCGGCGTCCGGCACGGGCGTCTTCTTGCGTTCGCTCCCGTGGGAGTAAATGCAGCGCGCCAGTTCCGTGCTCCCAAAGCGGAGATCGACCGTGCCGCGCGTGTAATAATTGGTGCGCGCGTCGTTGGGCTGGAGCACGAGACGCGTGCCTTCCTCCGCATCCTCCGGTACTTCGATGGCGATCTCGAATCGCGCCGGCAACTGCGCCGCGAGCTTGCGCGCGAGCAGCGGCGGATCTTGCACGACCAGCGTTCCATCCGCGATTTCGATCTTCGCTTTGCCGGTGCGCGAGAGCCATTCGTCCATCGCCAGCGGGCTGGCGGGAAAACTGACGGCAGGCGCGGGCTTGTCGTCGAAGTAGAGCCACTCGATCTGCTCGCGCGGGATGTTCAGCTTTCCGCCGGACTTGAGCGTGAACTCAAAGGTGCGGCCGTCCGCGCTGATGACATCGCCGTGCAACCAATCGCAGCCCGGCAGCTTCACCGTCGCCGGCGTGGGCCGCGAATTTACCGCGCCGGATTGCGGAGTCGCGATACGATTGTTGATCGTCGGAAAAAACGGACCGGACTGCTCGCTATCGGGCGGCGTGAGGAAGATGCGCCGCACCTCGCCGCGTCCGATTCGCAGTAGCTTGCCAGCATCGGGCCGCTTCCAGAGGACTTCGTCTTTCGTGAGCGCGTGCAATTCGCCGCGCAATTGCCGTCCATCTTGGAAAAGCAGCAGATGTGTGAGCCCCGCGACCCGCGCCGGTTTCTTCTCTCCAACCACGGTGATTACCCGCCGGAAAACGAAGCCATTGTTTTGCACCTCGACCTTTTTCACAATCTCGTCACCGAAGAGATTCACATCCGCTGGCACCGCAAGCTGCGCATGCGCCGCGGCGAGCGACGCGCAGCAGCTCAGCGCGAGAAGCGCGTCGCAGCTACGCGCTGAGGATTCCGAGTTCATGGTCGGCTCGCAAGTTCCCAAATCAATTCGCTCACTCCCGACGCCGGCACGCGCAACTCGCCTAACACCGCACTGCGCGCTCTCAGTTCGCGCCCGTCCCAGTCGAAGCCCTCCACACTCATCACGCTGCCATCGACGAAGCGGATGCGTGCCGGAGTTTTGGCGGCATCCGTGCCGCCGGCAAAGTCGATTGCCATCAGCTTCGCCGCCGGCACGTCGATCGCGCCGAGCTCGGTCGCGACCGCATACGCGCCTTCGCGAAATGCCGTCGGTGTTCCATGCACGGTGTCGCCATTGGCGAGCAGCGTCGCGGGCTCATTATCAGGCGCGGACTTCTCGCCATTCCAGGGACCGAGCCACACGTTCGAGATCATTGCGGACGAGTCACGGTAGGAAGAGGGTGAGATGGAAAAGCGCTGCCCAATTCCAGAAATCGCGACGTCATGCAGACCGATTTTCACGACGAACGTGTTGTTCGCAAAGACTGCGGCCGTGCCCGCCTTCACATCCACCAACAGCCGCATCGAAACCCGCGACGAGAAATCTTTGAGCGCGGCCTCGGGCAGGGAAGCCCATGGTCGATTAGGCATCGCGGGCGTTTTCTCGTTGATCGTGATGACCGAAAAACGCAGGGCAGAAAGGCGGAAGGTGGCGCTCGCAGTCTCGTCCTCGGTCATGAGTCGCGCCGCGAAGGCGGGAGGACGACCCGTGAGATCGGTGGCGGTGAAGCGTAATTCGTAGCGCTCGACGCCAGGCGGCAACGTGCGATTCGGCCCGGTTTTTTCACCCGGTTGGCGGGGGACATACCAACCGTCCATGCAGATCCACGATGCCGCATCGTGCGCCCGAGTGAACATGCCGGGCAGGGCTACGCGACCTTCGCGCCAGTCGATGCCGAGCCACGAATCGGGATCCGCGCCGCCATCCCATGGCAGCAAAGTCTGTGCGGGATCAAGCGCGCGGAGCTTTTCGCGGGCGATCGTGGGCGTGCCAAACTGCGCGCTTTTGAAATCGATGCGCTGTTCGTCAAACGCCGTGACTTCGCCTCGGAGCCGATCGCCATTGCGCAGTTCGAGGGTGGCCGCGGCTGCGCGCGGCGGCTGGTCGATTCCAGTGCCGATTCGGACGCTGGCGATACGCCCGGGCGCGATGTTCACTTCCTGGCCGCTCCGCATTTTCCATCGCAGCAGCGGTGCGCCCGTCGAAGCCTTCAGCAGTGAGCCGCGCAGTTCATCGCAATTCTTAAGCACCATCGCATCTGCCGGCTCCGGCAACGGCGCGTCGCGCGGCGTAAACGCAATTTGCTCGATCGTCTCGAGTGGCAGCTCGATGGACTTCGCAAATGCCGTCCGCGCGCGCGCCTTCCCATCGCGCACTTCGAGGTCCGCGGCGCCGACTTCGCCGCGTTTGCCGAGCATGAGCAGCGCGTCCGCATCGGCGAGTGCGGCAGGCTTGTTTGGAAAGCGGATGAACATCCCGGCTTCGCGCGATTTCTTCGTGCCGGAAAAAGTCACGTCATTCAAAGTCACGGCATCGAGCGTGCCGGGTTGCCTCGCCGTGTTTGGAGCGCTCAGGACTTGCCGCGTCGCGGGCGCATCGGAGTTCGGCGAAATGGTTCCATCCCAAGGCTGCACGCGGAGCGCATGCACACGCAGTGGGGCGATATTTTCCACGCGATCAAGGCAAACACGCCAGACCCGGAAAGCATTGCTCATCGCACCCGGATGCGGCTGCCACTCGGCGACGAGCACGCCGTTGCGCATCACCGCGGCTCGATTTCCCGGCCCATCGTAGAAGAGGCGATAGCTCACAACGCCACCGACCGCGCCGCGTGCATCCTTCGGCACAGGCGAGGTTTTTTGCGCGAAGCCACGATGGAAACTCCCATGCACTATTTCCGCCGGCGCCATCTGGATGCTCGCCGCGCCCAACGTGAAATCAGTCATGTTCGGATTATTTGGCCTGGAGCCAAAGCCGGCATCCCGCCTCGGCATTCTCCGGCAGATCGAGGTCGATTTCGACTTGCGGAGTCAACGAAATCGCGCGCGAAACTTGCCCCGGCACGCTGGCGGTGAATCTCCCATCCTTGTTGGA
>JBBRXP010000197.1:0-10916 GCA_038238555.1 Chthoniobacterales bacterium
CTTCTCGGCGTTCACTCCGGCGAGCGGCACGGAACTGTGGAAGAGCGATGGCACCCTGGCGGGAACCGTCCTGGTCAGGGTCATCCTCGCCGGCACCGGCAGCTCGTCGCCCTCGGTGCTCACCAACGTCAACGGCACTTTGTATTTCCGCGCCTTCACTTTCGCGGAGGGGACCGAGCTGTGGAAGAGCGACGGCACCGCCGCCGGCACGGTGCTCGTAAGCAACATCAATCCCAGCACCGCCAGCTCCACGCCCACCAGCATCACCAATGTCTATGGCGCCGCCTACATGAATGCCACGACGGCGGCGGCCGGCGCGGAGATTTGGCGCAGCGATGGGACGAGCGCGGGCACCACGCAAGTCGGCGACCTCCTGCCGGGCGCCACGAGCTCGACCCCGGCCAATCTGACGGTGATCGGCAGCCTGCTTTTCTTCACGGCGCGCGGACCGGAGCTGGGTGCTTCGGAGCTCTTCGTCGTCAATGCCGCGCTGCCGCCGGACATCGTGGTGGAGCAACCCGCCGGCACCAATCTCGTGGATGGCGCGGCCACCGTCGGCTTTGGGCCCGTGTCTGTCGGCGGCAGCCGCGACCTGGTTTTCACCGTGCGCAACGTCGGCATCGCCGACCTCACCGCGTTCTCTTTTTCCGTCGATGGCGCAAACTCGGGCGACTTCTCGGTGGCGGCACTCCCTGCGTCTTCGGCGACAGCACTGCGGGAGCCTTCCGGTGTTTCACCAATGGCGTCGCGGGAGCAAACAACCTCTTGCTGCGGGGAACCGGCATCACCGATGTCCTCGTGCCGAATGCCGCCGTGACCACCGCGACCGTCACGCACTTCGTCTATGATGCGAGCGTGCCGGAAATCCGCGCCTACTTGAATGGCGTCCTCGTGGCCACGGTGCCGCAAACCGCCATCACCGTCTCCGGGCCGGGGCCATTCCTCGTGGGCGGCTATGGCACCGTCAATGGACTTTCAGCGGGCGGCGTGCTGGATGAATTCCGCCTCTACAATCGCGCGCTCTCCGCAGCGGAAATCACCGCGACGTGGAATGCGACCGTGCCAAACGGCGTCATTGCGCCCGACATCGCCGTCGAGCAGCCGGCCGGCACGGGGCTCACCGACGGCGCGAGCACGATCAACTTTGGCGCGGTAGCGCCGGGCGCAAACGCCGCTCGCACCTTCACCGTCCGCAACGTCGGCAACGTCAACCTCACGGGCCTCAGCGTGAGCAAGGACGGAACGAACAACGCGGACTTCGCGATCGGCTCGCTCGGCGCGACCACGCTGGCGCCCAGTGCGAGCACCACCTTTGCCGTCACCTTCACCCCCGGCGCGGCAGGCGCGCGCAACGCCGCCCTTCACATCGCGAGCAACGACCCCGACGAGAATCCATTTGACGTGGCGCTCACCGGCACCGGCCTCACGCGCCGCGAAGCCTGGCGCCTCCAGTACTTCGGCTCGGTGGCCAACAGCGGAAACGGCGCGGACACAAACGACTTCGATCGCGACGGAACGATCAACTTCCTCGAGTTCTGCCTGAAGACCGATCCCACGCAACCCACCCTGCCGGTGCTGGCCCTCACGCGAGTCGGCGCCAACCTCGAGTTCACCTACTCGCGCGCCAAGGCGGCGGTGCTCGATGGCATCGTCTTCACCGTCGAATGGATCGACGACCTCACGCAGACCACGTGGAGCACCGCCGGGGTGAGCGAAACCATCCTGAGCGACGACGGCATCACACAGCAGATCAAAGCCACACTGCCCGCGGGCACGAGTGGCAAGCGCTTCGTGCGACTCAAAGCGATGGGCCAGTGAGCGCGGCAAATTCCAAGCACCAAATTGTAGCGTCGGTCCCTGACCGTCGCTGATTGCGGGCGGAGGTGGAAGGGCTCCGAGCTAAAAACAATCCTAAATCCGGGATTGGGAGGTCCACGCAATACGCAGAAGGCACGGAAGAAGGCGCTCACCGAAGGGGGTGCAGAGCCCGAGTCACGCCGCCCGCGCGGCTTCGCCCACTTTCATGAGGGGCATGACGCAGCGTTTCCGAGAGATGCTGTGGGCGAGATTGAAGTTCACGCAAGGCGCAAGCGGGGGCACACACGAAGGAAGTGGGGCGCACGCACGGGGAAAGTGGGGGCACGCACGGGGAGTGTGCCTTCACGAGGAGCGCCCGGAGGGACACGCTCCGTCGTGTCCCTAAACTAAATGGGCGGAGGCGGTGCGGAGCTACGTGCGCCCGGATCCGCACCGCCTGCGCCCACTTCAGTTCAGGGACACGACGGAGCTCCAGGGCAGGGACATGACGAATGGGGAAGCGCGCGCCAACGATCTGGCGGCACGTCCCGGCGTCGCCAACTACGCGGCGCGCGCTACCGCCTTGCTCGTGACCTGCTGGATGGCACGCCGCAGATTGGCCGTGCTCACGGGCTTGCCGAGCACGAGATCGACGCCGGCGGGCAGCTCGCCTGCGGCGTGCATTTCTTCGCCGAAACCGGTGAGCAGGATCACGGGCGTGTCGGGAGAGTGCGCCTTGATTGCGCCGGCCAATTGCGAGCCGTTCATGCCGGGCATCGACTGATCGGTGATGACGAGCTCGACCGGCGAGGCGCGGAATAATGCGAGCGCCTGGCGCCCGTCGGCGGCGATCGATGTGCTGTGGCCTTCGCCCTTGAGGCATTCGGCGATGAGCTCGCAGATGACCTCCTGGTCGTCCACCACGAGGATGCGAAAAGCGCGTTCGACAGTATCCATGATTTGCGGGCCTGCGGTCGCGACGGCGGTGGTCGCGGGGAATGTGACGGTGAAAGTGGTGCCGTGGCCTTTCTGGCTTGTGATCTCGATGCTGCCGCCGTGCCGCTGCACGATGCCATAGACGACGGAAAGTCCGAGCCCAGTCCCCTGCTCGCCCTTGGTCGTGAAGAACGGTTCGAGGCAGCGCTTGCGCTCGTCGTCTGTCATGCCGATGCCAGTATCCGAGATGGCGAAGGCCACGCGATCGCCGGCTGCGCACGCGGTCGAGAGGATGATCGCGCCGCCCTCGGGCATGGCATCCACGGCGTTGAAGATGAGGTTGGTGAGCACTTCGCGGAGCTCGGGCGCATTGCCCGCGATGGCCGGCACTTCGTGCAACTCGGTGATGACGGAAATCTGAATCCCATCGGCGCGGCTGCGACCTTTCCATTTCGGCGTGGTGAGCGACACGGCCTGCTCGACGATGGCGTTGATGTCCACGGGCTCGCGCACTTCGTTGTTTTCCGCGGGCCGATAAAACTCGCGCAACCGGCTGACGATGTGCGTGGCGTCCTGCGCCGCCGCCACGATGTTGCGGAGGTAAGTGAGTTCCTTGTTTGAAGCGGTGGCCTGCATCCACGGCTGCAAGAGCTCGCCGTAGCCGAGGATCATCGTGAGCGCGTTGTTGAAGTCGTGGGCGATGCCGCCGGCCATCATGCCGAGCGCGCGCAAGCGTTCCTGCTTCACCACGGCATCCTGGGTGGCTCGCAATTCTTGCAGCGTCGCCTCGACCTGTCGCGTACGCTCTTGCACGAGGTCTTCGAGCTGGCCGTTTTGGTTGCGCAGCTCGAGTTGGAGAAAGCGATTCTCCAGCAGGTTCTTCATGCGCAGCGCGACCTCGGAGTGATCCAGCGGCTTGGTCAGAAAATCTTTTGCCCCAGCGGTGAGAGCGCGGCGTTTCGACTCGGGGGTAATGTCGGCGGTGAGCACGAGCACGGGCACCCTCTCTTCGGCGGGAATGGCGTCGTTGAGCCGGGCCATCACCTCGTAGCCATTCATGTGCGGCATGTTGAGGTCCAGCAGGATGATGTCGGGCTGGAACTCGAGCACCAGCGGCAAGGTCTCGCGCGCGTGCGTGGTGCTGCGAATGGCCTTGGTCTCAAAGACCTCGAGGATGCGCTCAAGGAGCCGCACGTTGGACGGCTCGTCATCGACGATTAACACGCGCGCTTTGCTGAGCAGGCTCTTGGGCATTGGGCTTGGACAGATGTGGGGGAGCACGTGGTATGCCTCTGCGCGATGACGCCAAATGCCGACTCCGTCCGCGCCATGTTTGGCTCGATCGCGCGCCGCTACGATCTCGCCAATCACTTGCTCAGCGGCGGTCTGGATTTCCTCTGGCGCCGGCGCGCCGCTCGCATCGTGAAGGGCTGGGAACCCGCGCGGGTGCTCGATCTGGCGACCGGCAGCGGCGACCTGGCGCTTGCCATCGCCGCAGCCTGCCCCGCGGCCAGCGTGGTCGGCGCGGACTTCTGTCTGCCCATGCTGGCAGAAGCGCGGCGCAAGGGAGTCGCGCGCCTCGTCGTGGCGGACGCGATGCATCTGCCGTTTGCTGACGGAGAGTTCGACGTCGTCACCGTCGCCTTCGGATTGCGCAGCATGGAGTCGTGGCCCCGCGCACTCGCGGAAATGGCGCGCGTGCTCGGTCCGGGCGCGCACTTGCTGGTGCTCGACTTCTCGCTGCCGCCAGCGCCGCTGCGGGGGATCTACCGCCCCTACCTTCACTACATCCTGCCGTGCCTGGCCGCGCTGCTCACCGGTGAACGCGCCGCCTACGCCTACCTTGGCGAGTCGATCGAAAAATTTCCGTGCGGCGAAGAAATGTGCGCACTACTCCGCGAGGCGGGCTTCGCGGAAGCCGCGTGCGAACCGCTCACCGGCGGCATCGTCTCGCTCTACACCGCGCGAATCTCGAAACGAAAATGAGGTCCACGAAAGACACTAAAGGCACGAAAAGGTGAGGTGGGATTCACAGCTCTTTTGGACCTTCAACGATTGAGCCACGGCGCGAGCTGGGTCTCGGAATCGCCGCTCAGCGCAATTCGGAATTCTTCCGCCGGCAGCAGCGTCAGCCGCCGGCCATCTTCGCCCAGAAAGCGGAGCTCCACGCGCCGCGGTCCCGGGTTCTGGCGAATGATGTCGCGCACGGTGAGGAGGTCGGCCTCGGTGGTCTTCGCGCGTTCGAAGGTGAGCACCACTGGCCGCTCGGCGGGGGACTTTTTGAGCGGCTTGATTTCGTCGGCGGTGATGCGCGGGCCTTCTTCGCGGAGATCGAGCCGGCCTTTGATCTCGACCACGTTTCCTTGCACGAGATGCGCCTGCGCTTTCTCGTTCCACACCGTCACCTCGAGTTGGCCGGTGAGGTCTTCGAGGATGACGACCGTAAATGGCTTCGACTCCTTTTTCGTGAACCGCTTCTCAATCGAAATGAGCGCGCCGCCGATCGTCACGATGCTCTTGTTCTCCTGCTCGCCGAGCTGCGCGATGGGCGTGAACTTGTCGCGCCGCTCGAGCGTCGCGCGGTAGTCGTCCAGCGGATGACCGGTGACGTAGAAGCCGAGCAGTTCCTTTTCAAAAGCCAGCTTCTCGCCGGTGCTCCACGGTGGGACCGATGGTCCGCCAGCCCTCATGGGCGCTGGCTTTGAGACTGAGAGCATGTCTTCAAAGAGCGAAACTTGTCCGCTCGCGGCGTCTCGATGCGCGCTGGCGGCCGCGGCCATCGCCGAGTCGATCTGCGAGAAGAGCTGCGCGCGCTCGATGCCGGTGAAATCGAAGGCGCCGCATTTTACGAGGCACTCGATGGCCTTCTTGCTGATCTTGCGCGCATCGACTCGCGCGCAGAAATCCTCGAGCGACTTGAAAGCGCCGCGCGCACTGCGTTCCGCGATCGCGGCGTCCATCGCGCCTTCGCCCACGTTCTTGATCGCCGCCAATCCGTAACGGATCGCCATCGGATGCGACGAGGGCGTCGCAGCTACGAACGGCGGCGTCGTAGCTACGGCCGGCTCGAATTTCTGCCCGCTCAAGTTGATGTCCGGCGCGAGAATCCGGATGCCCATCCGTTCGCACTCGCCGACGAAGATGCTGATCTTGTCGGTGTTTGAGACTTCGTTGCTCATCACCGCGGCCATGAATTCCACGGGGTAATTCGCCTTCAGATAAGCGGTCTGATAGCTGATCCACGCATACGCCGCGGAGTGCGAGCGGTTGAAGCCGTAGCCCGCGAACTTATCCAGCAAGTCGAAGATTTCATTTGCCAGCTCGGCCTTGATCCCGTGCAGCTTCGCGGCGCCGGCGACAAATTTTTTGCGCTCCTTTGCCATCTTCTCCTTGTCCTTCTTGCCCATCGCGCGGCGCAGCAGATCGGCACCGCCGAGCGTGTAGCCGGCGAGCACCTGCGCGGCGCGCATCACTTGCTCCTGATAGACAAAGATGCCGTAAGTCTCCCCGCACACTTCGGCCAGCAAGGGGTGGAGATACTTCACCTTTTGCGTGCCTTTTTTCCGCTTCACGTAATCGGGGATGAGGTCCATCGGGCCGGGCCGATAAAGCGCGAGCAGGGCGTTGATGTCTTCGATGTCGCGGATGTCGAACTGCTTTGCCCAGCCCGTCATCCCGCCGCTTTCGAGCTGGAAGATCGCGATGGTCTCGCCCTTGTTGAGCAGGTCGAAAGTGGGCTGGTTGTCGAGCGGGATGCGGTCGATGTCGAATGCCGGCGTGTGCTTGCGGATGAGCACGACGGCGTCGGTGATGACGGTGAGCGTCTTGAGCCCGAGGAAGTCGCACTTGAGCATCCCGACTTCGGTGAGCGGCCCCATCGCGTATTGCGAGACGATCGAGCCGTCGTTGGCGCGCGTGAGCGGGATGTAGTCGGAAAGGTCGCGGTCGCTGATGACCACGCCCGCCGCGTGCACGCCCACGCCCCGCGTGAGCCCCTCGAGTTTCGTCGCGATGTCCCACAGCGCTGCCGTCGCCGGCTCGGTCTCGACGGCTTTTTTCAAGTCCGGATTCTTGTCGATGGCGCCGGGCACGCGTTCGGTCTCGCCGGTCTCGTCGTTCGTTTTATTTGAACCCGCGAGCGTGATGCCGAGTTCGGTCGGGATCATCTTCGCGAGCCGGTCCGCCTCGCCGTAACTCCAGCCCATCACGCGCCCCACGTCGCGCACCACGCTCTTCGCGCCGAGCGTGCCGAAGGTCACGATCTGCGCCACCGCACGCTCGCCGTATTTCCGCCGCACATAGTCGATGACCTCGCCGCGGCGATTGACGCAGAAGTCCACGTCGATGTCCGGCGGCGACACGCGTTCGGGATTGAGGAAGCGCTCGAAGAGCAGCTTGAACTTGAGCGGGTCGATGTCGGTGATGCCCATCGCATAAGCCACCATCGAGCCCGCCGCCGAGCCACGGCCCGGCCCGACCGGGATGCCGTGCTGCCGAGCCCAGTGGATGAAATCCCAAACGATCAGGAAATAATTCACGAATCCCTGTGCCTCGAGCACCGCGATCTCCAGCGCGTAACGCTGCCGCACTTCCTCGCCGTCCGCATTCGCGCCATAGCGCTGGCGCAGCCCGGCCTCGGCGATCTCCCGCAGGTACTCATTCTGCGTCTTGCCCGCCGGCGGCGTGTAGCTCGGATTCTTCGCCGCGGTGTCGATCTTCAACTCGCAGCGCTCCGCGATCGCCAGCGTGTTATCGCAAGCCTCCGGCACTTCGGAAAAAAGCGCGCGCATCTCCGCCGGCGATTTGAAAAAAACCTCGCTCACATATTTCAGCCGCCGCTCGTCGGTAAGATTCGAGCCGGTGCCGATGCAGATGAGTGCGTCGTGCGCGGCGTGGTCGGCGCGATCGAGAAAGTGCACGTCGTTGGCCGCCACGAGTCCCAGCCCAAATTCCTTCGCGAGCACCGGCAACACGCGATTGCACTTGAGCTGCGCCTCCATGCCGTGGTTGTGGACTTCGAGAAAAAAATTCTCCGCCCCGAGGATGTCGCGATACGCTGCCGTGAGCGCGCGCGCCTTCGGCAATTGATCTTCGAGGATCGCCGCCGGAATCTCGCCCTTGAGGCAACCGCTGAGCCCGATGAGCCCCGCCGCGTGTTGCGCCAGGAGCGCTTTGTCGATGCGCGGCTTGTAATACATCCCGTCGAGATGCGCCGTGGTCACCAGCTTGATGAGATTGCGATACCCCTGCTCGTCGCGGGCCAGCAGCGTGAGGTGATACGCCAATTCGCGCTGCGAAGTGGCCGACTTTTTCAGGTGCGATTCCGGCGCCACATACACCTCGCACCCGACGATGGGCTTGATGCCCGCCTTGTGCGCCTCGTCGTAAAATTCGATCGCGCCAAACATGTTCCCGTGATCCGTGATCGCCAGCGCCGGCATCCCATACTCCTGTGCCCGCCGCATCGCCGCCCGGATCCGCACCGCACCATCGAGCAAGGAATACTCGGTGTGGCAGTGCAGGTGGACAAAGGATTCGGCAGGCATGGCGTCGAAAAACATACGCCAGCCCGAGCACTCACGAAGCGGGAACTTCGCCCCTCTACATTTCGCGACGACGATTGCGGGAACTCCGTGAGTAAGTTCCCGCATCCTCGTCCCGTCGGTTTTCCTTGTAGCTCGCGCTGTCGTCGAGCGGCTCGCTCACGCCCCCCGCCGGAGTGAGCGCCAGCGCGCCGAGGCCCGACTGCCGCCGTCATCGTAGCCGGAGAGGCGGCGCACTCGTCGCAGCTTGCGGCACTGGCGAAGTGCCAGCGATGAGACATGATCAATGGGCTTCAGCCCGCGGAGCGCCGGGTCAGCGCAGCAAAGCAGTGACGTGAATTCCATCTCTCTCTCTTTCATTCCTGCGTTGGGCATGATTGCCGTCGGCGCGGCTGCGGTTGTTTATTGGCGCAAGATTTCGGGGCTGGGTTCGGCCTGGCTGTGGCTGGGCGCCGGATTGTGGACGGTCGCCGTGGCCCTGAAGTTCGCGTCCGCCCTGGCTCTAAACCAGAAGGTGATTGGCTTGCTGGCCGCGAAACATTCCGCGCCACTGTTGCTGGCAGGCGGAGCGGTGTTCCTTGGGATCGAGTCGGCGTTCTTTGAGGTCGGTCTCACCTTCGCGGCGGTGCTGATCTGGCGACCACTCGGGCGCGATGCGCCGCGAGCCATTGGCATCGGCGTCGGCGCGGGCGCTTTCGAGGCGCTGCTGCTGGGCTTGGCGGTGCTCACCGCTGGCGTGATCGCACTCCGCGGAACTGCGAGCGGATTGGAGACCGCCGAAGAGATCCAAAAGGCGGCGGCGGCCACACCGCTCTTCTGGCTCGCATTACCCTTCGAACGCGCCATCGCGATCCTCGGACATGCCGCATCCCGGGCGCTGGTGCTGTTGGGCACGGCGCATCGCCGACCGACGATGATCTGTTGGGGCTGGCTGCTGTTTGCGCTGGTGGATGGCATCGCCGGAGCCTTCCAACTCACCGGCAAGGTCGGTCGCATCTCGATGTGGTGGATTGAACTGGCCGTTCTGCCGTTCGCTTTGCTCAGCATTCCCATCCTCCGCTGGTGCTGGCGGCGCTGGCCGCAGAATCAGGACTGCATCCACGCGACCCAGGGACAAGCACCTACGTGACGCGGGTGCAAGGATTGCCCCTGACGGACTGAGCGAAGCGCTGATTGGTGGCCGGCACTTTCGCCAGGCAGGCTTCACGGCTCTGTTGGGCTGAGACTCTCCGGGCGTCCTCCGAGGCAAGGACGATAAATGCGGTCACTTTTTTCGGCACTCGCCCGCTCGACCGAAAATCGGGATTTTTTTGGACGAACTCGGATTGCGGGCGGCGGCGCAAACGTTGATCTATAACATTCGACCAATAACCACCCTCGCATTATGAATCCATCCGCAATGCGTCATCAGTGGTCAGTAATCAGTATTCAGTGGCAGCGGCGCCTCGCGCGATTGATCGCACTGATTGCTGTCTTATTGATTACTGATCCCTTCCCCCTCCGCGCCGCAGAGCCGGTGGCGGATGCGAAAGACCTCCCGCGGCTCAAGCCGCTCGAACCCGCGCAGGCGCTCGCGGCGTTCCAAATCAAGAAAGGTTTTCGCGTTGAGCTGGCCGCGGCGGAGCCGGACGTGGTGGACCCGGTCGCCATGGCCTTCGATGAGAATGGGCGGCTCTTCGTCGCCGAGATGCGCGACTATCCCTACCGGCGTCAGGAAAAGGTCGGCCAGATTCGTCTGCTCGAGGATACCGATGGCGACGGCGTGTATGACAAGAGCACCGTCTTCGCCAAGGATCTGGGCTGGCCGGCGACGGTGATTTGCTACGACGGCGGCGTGTTTGTCGGCGCCGTGCCCGACATTCTCTGGCTCAAGGATCACGATGGCGACGGCGTGGCCGACGAACGAAAAGTCGTGTTCACCGGGTTCACTCCGGGCTCGGATCCGGAGATCCCGGGACAGACTTTCAACGGTTTCAAGTGGGGCCCGGACAATCGCATTCACGGAGCGACCGCCCGCAATGGTGGCGTAGTGCGGTCCGCCCCCTCGGGCAAAGGCGAGCCGCTCGATTTGAGCGGACGCGATTTTTCCTTCGACCCGCGCACCCTCACAATGCGCCCGGAAAGCGGCACCGGGCAGTTTGGGCTGAGCTTTGATAATCAAGGGCGCGAGTTCGTTTGCACCAACAACCGCCACATCATGACCGTGATGTATGAGGACCGCTACACGCAGCGCAATCCAATCTTCGCCATGCCGCCAGCGCTCGTGGACATCGCGGTGGAAGGGCCGGCCGCTTCGATTTTCCGCATCAGCCCGGATGAGCCGTGGCGCATCCTCCGCACCCGCTGGCGCGGGGAAGGGCTGGTAAAAGGCTCGGCCGAAGGAGGCCGGCCATCGGGAAACTTCACCTCCGCGGCCGGCATCACCATCTACACTGGCAATGGGATGCCCGCGGAGTTTGTCGGCAACGCCTTTGTCGCTGATCCCTCCAACAACGTCGTCCATCGGAAAATCGTACGCGAAAATGGAGTGGAGCTGGTGGCCGCGCGGCCGCCCGATGAAGAGAGGGCCGAGTTTCTGGCCTCGCGAGACACGTGGTTCCGGCCCGTCAATTTCGCCAATGGCCCCGATGGCGCGCTCTA
>JBBRXP010000198.1:0-10893 GCA_038238555.1 Chthoniobacterales bacterium
AGCCGATCGAGATGCGTTTCAACGAGATGCTCGAAGGCACCAAGGCCGAGCTGTCGGTGAAGATTTTCGGCGACGACTATGACGTGCTGGAAAAGCTCGCGACGCAAATGAAGGACATCCTCGAAAAGACTCCCGGTGCGTCTCAGGTGGAATACGAGACGGATGGCCGCACGCCGCAGCTCCAGATCGACGTAAAGCGCGACGCGCTCCAGCGCTACAGCCTGCAGGCCGGCGAGGTGAACAAGGCCGTGAGCGCCGCGCTCGGCGGGCAGATCGTCGGCACGGTCATCGATGGCAATCGCCGCCGCAGCATCGTCGTGCGGATGCCGGAGCAGCTCCGCGCCGACGATGAGCAGATCAAAAAACTGCCGCTGCGTGTCGGCCAAACCGGCCTCATCCCGCTCGGCAACGTCGTCGATTTCAAAACTCTGAAAACCGTGGAACCGATCCGGCGGGACAATGGCCAGCGCCGGGCGGCGCTCATGATCAACCTCGGCGGACGAGACATCGAGGGGTTCGTCCGAGATGCCGAGCAGCGGATCAAGGAACAGGTGCAGCTTCCCGAAAACTACATCCTCGAGTTCGGCGGGCAGTTTAAGAATTTGCAGGAAGCGCGCACCCGCCTCGCCGTGGTCGTCCCCTCGGCGCTCGTGCTCATCTTCATCCTCATCTTCCTCGCCTTTGGCAGCGTGCGGCAGGCGCTCATTGTTTACTCCGGCATCCCTCTCGCGATGACCGGCGGCGTCGCCGCGCTCGCGTTGCGCGGGATGCCATTTTCGATCACCGCCGCCGTCGGCTTCATCGCCCTCAGCGGCGTGGCCGTGCTCAACGGCCTGGTGCTCGTGACCTACTTCAACCAGCTTCGCGAAAAGGGCCACGCGATTGGCGACGCCGTGCTCGAAGGCTCCTTCACCCGACTGCGCCCCGTGCTCATGACCGCGCTCGTCGCCTCGCTCGGCTTCGTGCCGATGGCCGTGGCCACCGGCGCCGGCGCGGAAGTGCAACGCCCGCTCGCGACGGTCGTAATCGGTGGCATCATCAGTTCCACGCTCCTCACGCTCATCGTGCTCCCGGTCCTCTACTGGATGTTCGAGCGCGATCACGCCAAGCCCGCGGCGAAGAATACAGCGCCGGAAGCGGAACTCGCGACCGCGTGATTCACGAGGCGGCGGTCGCGCTGCGCTGAAAGTTCACCCGTCGCACGCGGCGTCCAGACATGAGTTGTAGGTTCGGCTTTGTAAAAGCCGAGCACCACCGGGCGATGCTCGTCGTCCGCGCCGTGCAGCCGTTCCTTCTGGCACCATTGGCACTCGTAACGGCCGAGATTGTAAACGTCGAACGCGCGATACGCTTTATCCTCCGCGTGCAAGGAAGTCACCGCGGGAAGTGTCTTCAGTGGTGCCCGGTCAGCCCGTGCCAGCCGTGCCACGCCATGTAGCTCGCGAGCGTGAGGAGCAACGCGCACGAGAGATACGGCGCCTTGCGCATCAGGTTGCCGAAGCCGCTGAACTTTTTTTCCGCATGCCCGACGCTCCACGCGGCGACCGCGCCGACGCTCACCATCGTCAGCGCGAGCCCGAAGCTGAACGCGGCGACGAGCGCGAAACCGAGCGTGAATTGCTTCACCTGCATGCAGACGATGAGAACGCTGAATGCAGCCGGACACGGCAGCAGACCCCCGGTGAGTCCGAAGAGGACGATTTGCGGTGTGGTGACTTTGCGGTTCATAAACCGCTTCTGGATGTCGAGCGCGTGGGCGGCTTCGTGCGCGTCCTGAAACTCTGCGCCTCCGGGAAGATCGACGTGGTCGTGGGGATGGCCATGCTCCCGGTGCGTGTGCTCGTGGCCGTCGTGGAAAATCAACGTCGCGTCATCGTGCTCGTGTTCGTGATGCTCGTGCGCGGCCGCGGCTTTCGTGTCGCGCCGAGTCCGCCAGAACATCCAGATCGCCAGTCCGGCGATGATCACTGCCGAGGCGAGCTGGAAGTAGGGCTCGGTCGTCTCAGCGTTCCACTGGCCGCCGTACTTGAGCGCCACCGCAGCCAGCGCCCAAATGATGAGCGAGTGCGAGAACGCGGCCGAAAGTCCGAGCAACACCGCCTGCCCCACCGTGCCCCGGATCGCGACAATGAACGCCGCCATCATCGTCTTGGAATGTCCCGGCTCGAGACCGTGAAGCGCGCCCAGGAGAATGGCGCTCGGAATGAAAAGCCAGGCGTGTGCGCTGCCTTGAGCGAGCGCTTGGGAAAAATCGATCAGAGCAAGAAACATCGGGAGGAGTATGCCCCCACCCCCCTTATTGGCAAGAGTTTTGACTGTCCTCAAATGGAAGAGTCGCTAAACTGCATGGCACATGGATCGTCACACGCACTCTCCGGAAAAAAAGCGGGCGCTCCTGGTCCGGCTTCGGAAGATCGCGGGCCAGCTTTCCGCGATCAGCAGGATGGTCGAGGAGGATCGGGACTGTCCGGAAGTCCTCATGCAGGTCGTCTCGGCTCGAAAAGCTCTCAAATCCTTCGCGCAAGTGGTCATCCACCAGCACGCTCATCAGTGCATCGAGGGAGTGGCAGATGCCAAGGCGAGCGGGCGCAAGCTCCGTGAGTTGCTGACCGTGCTGGAGCGCTACGTGGAGTGACGCTGACCGCCGTGAGCCGGCGATTGCGAGTCTTGCAATCAACCTGCCTTCGACTCGACTGTCCCCCGCTTGATTCGCAAACCTTCACCATGATACCCATCCCTTCTCGATTCCTTCGCGCGCTGAAACCCCTGCTCCCGCTCCTGCTGCTCTCTGGGGTGGAGACCGCTGCCGCCGCGACGCGTCTTCCGAATATCGTAGTCATCGTCGCCGACGATCTCGGCTACGGCGACGTTCTCTTTAATCCGCTGCATCCCAAGGAAGTGACCACGCCGCATCTCGACGCGCTGGCCCGCGAGAGCGTAATCTGCCGGCAGGGTTACGTGAGCGGCCACGTGTGCTCGCCCACGCGCGCGGGTTTGATGACGGGTCGCTACCAGCAGCGGCTCGGTCTTTACACCGGCGGCGAAGCGGGCTCGGGACTGCCAATGACGGAGAAAATCTTCCCACAGTACTTCAAGCCGGCGGGCTACGCGACGGCGCAGTTTGGCAAGTGGCATCTCGGGCCGACGCCGGCGTGGAGCCCGGCGCTGCGCGGCTTCGATGAAGTCTTCGGCTTTCTCGGCCGCGGCGCGCACGATTATTTCAAGCTCAACGATCCTGACGATCCGATCTACCGCGGCACCACGCCGGTGAAGGAGACGGGCTATCTCACCGACCGGCTCGGCGAGGAAACGGCGGCCTTCATCACGCGCAGCAAGGCGCAGCCGTTTCTCGTTTATCTCGCCTTCAACGCCGTGCATGCGCCGCTGCAAGCGCCCACCGATGAGGTCGCGAAATTCACGACCGCCAACAAAGACCGCAACACACTCCTGGCGATGGGCAAGCGGATGGACGACGCGGTCAGCCGCGTGGTGGCGACCTTGAAAAGCGAAGGCGTGTGGGAAAACACACTGCTCTTTTTCATCAGCGACAACGGCGGCCCGCTCGCGGAGAGCGCGGACAACACGCCGTTGCGGGGCGGCAAGCATCAAGACTACGAAGGCGGCATCCGCGTGCCATTCCTCGTCTGCTGGCCGGGCAAGTTGAAGCCGGGAGAAAATCAGGCGCCGGTCCTCTCGCTCGACATCCTGCCCACCGCGCTCGCCGCCGCGGGCCTCGCCGCGCCGGGGGACAAGCCGCTCGATGGAAAAAACATTTTGCCGCTACTGCGCGGGGAAGTCGCGCCGGAGCCGCGCAATTTATTTTGGAGCTCCGGCAGCGAGGAAAAATTTTGGGCGGTGCGCTCGGGCGATTGGAAACTCGTGGGCGAAAAGAGCGCCGTGAGCCTCTTCGACCTGGGCAAGGACGTCTCCGAGAAGAACGATCTCGCCAAACGGATGCCGGAAAAAGTCGCCGAGCTTACGCGGCTCCACGACGACTGGCTCGCCGGGATGGCCAACCCGATGCACGGCGGAGCGAAGCGCTATGGCATGCCCGTGCCGGCCGGCGACAAGGCGAGGAAACCCAAGGCCGAACGAAAGAAAAACCGCGCGCCGGCGCCTCCCGCGGCTTCCGAAGGAGCGCGATAGCCGATCCATCGTCATCGCCTTCTTCCTCTGACGCATTGCGCGCGCTTCCGCTCCGGAGTCGATCCACGAGGCATGGCCGATGCTTTTTGGATAGGCGCCATGAAACGCCCCAAGATTCATTTTCCGAAACTCGATTTCCATTCCCTCGGCTTGCAGACCTCCCTGGAACTCGCGGCCGGCGCCGTGCTCACGGCGTTGCTGCTGCGCTGGATGGCGATGTAGCGCGCCTCGCGCCTAACCCGCTTTGGTCTTCTCCTCGATGTACTTCACCACGTCGCCCACGGTGAGCAGCTTCTCGGCGTCTTCATCGGGGACTTCCACGGAAAATTCCTCCTCGAAGGCCATCACCAGTTCCACTGTGTCGAGCGAGTCGGCGCCGAGGTCTTCGATGAAGGAGGCAGTGGGCGTGACCTGCTCGGGATTGACGCCGAGCTGCTCGACGATGATGTCTTTGACTTTCTCTTCAATCGACTTGTCGGACATAAAAAATACGTGGTTGGTTGGGTTGGTGGCGGGGATGCTTTAAAGACGAGGTTCTGGGTTGGCAACAGTTAATTCCACATTTTTGCGCCCCCTTGCGGAGAGCAAAAAATTCAGCGCTCGCTTCGTGTTGCGGGCACACTTACTTAGGTGCGCATGAGCGATGCGCCCCAGGATTTCGACCTGAAGTTTCTGCCCGATTGGCTGAAAGAAACTCCGGCGGCAAACCGCTACGCCCACCACGAAGGAGACTCCGGCGAACGCCCCCGCGGCGAGCGGAGCGGGGCTCGCGACGACCGCGGGCCGCAGGGCGAACGCCGCGGACCCAGGCCGCAGCGCGAAGGTGAACGGCGCAGTCCGCGCCCCGGTGGGCCGCCGCGCCCCGGTGGCCAGCAGCGCCGCGAAGGCCCGCGTCGCGACGATCGGCGCGAGGACGCGCGCGCGCCGCGCGAACCCCGGCCGGCGCCTGCGCCGCAGCCGGCGGACTTGAAGATCGAATTTCTGCCCGAGCCCCATGCCGCGGCGGGAATCGCAAAGCAGATCAAGTCGAGCGGACGCGCTTACAGCGTCTTTCATACAGCCAAGCTTTTCCTCGATCGGCCCGAGCGTCATCGCGTGCGCCTGTCTTCGGCCGATGCGAATGTGCCGCTCTTTCAGATCGACGACGGTCCGGTCTCCTTTGACCGCGCGGCCCTCGAGCGCGGTGCGTTTCACGCGGCAAAGGCGGACTTTTATCGCGAAGAAATCGTCCAGAGCGAGCCAATCAAGGGCAACTTCACCAACGTCGCGCGCAGCCGCACCACGGGCGCTTTCCTCGGTCCGACCAATCATCACGCTTATCAACCCGCGCTGCGCAAGCTTTACGAGGAGCGCTTCAGCCGGCGGATGAATTTTCAGGAATTTCTCGCTCAAGAAATTGAGGTCGTGACCAGCGAGCAGGCCGTCGCGGATTGGAAGGAACAAGCGCGCTCGAAGACCACTTACACCACCGTGAAGGAGCCGGAACCCGTGACCTTTGAGACCGTGGCGCAGGCCGAGCAGCACTTCCGAAAAAACTACCTGCCGGCTCTCGTGAAGAGTGCGACGAGCCTCGAATGCAGCGGCCCCGCGAGCCGGGCGGGCGCGGATCGGCACGTGAGCGCCGCGGTGCGCGATGGCTGGGAAAGGGAGCGCGCATTTCCGCAGCAGATCGTCAATCACCTGCGCCCATTTTTCGCCGAGGCCGGGCTGCACTTCTTCAAGCATCGCAAGCGGCTGCTCCATGTGAGCGCGCACAAGCCGGTGCGCCACGCCGCCGGGCAGGTCTTCTCCGATGGCATCGCCGCGATCCTCGCCGCAGTCGATGGCACGCCGCGGATCAAGCGCCCGGCCCTCGCCGTGAAGCTGCTGGGCGAGCAGCACGACGCGCCCGATCTCGCACCGCGCAAAGCCGCGCTCGCCTCGGACCTGCACTATCTCATTCTCTCCGGCCACGTGATCGAATTTGCCGACGGCGTGCTGGAACTCCCGCTCGCACCGAAGGCCGCGGCCGCTGAAGAAAGCGCGGAGAGCACAGCGTAGCGGCGACATCTTCGTCGCAGCTACTCCGCCGCGACGGTCTTTGTCGCCCGGAGCTGCTCGTAATTGAGGAACGAGACCTCGACCGTGCAAGACTGCCCCGCCGCCATGTCGCGCGTGGAAAGGTTGGCGAAATACTCGAGGCGCTCGCCGGGATTGATGGTCACCATTGCCGGTTCATTGACGATGGCGTGATCGTCCGACCACCGCTCGATCGGCTTGCCTGCTGGATTGCGCAGCACCACCTCGAATCGCTGCGAAGTCGGAAACTCCAGTTGCACGAGTTTTTTGCCCTTGTTTGCGAGCCGGATGGTCACGCGCAGTTGCCTGGTCTCCGCGAGCTTGGGCCGCATCGGTTCGACGTTGAGCGTGAGCGCCAGTTGCTTCCATGTGGTGGACGGCTCTTTTTTTCCACCGAAGGCCGGCAGCGGAATGTGGCGCTTGAGCCAGTTCACGGGACCCGGCTTGGGCTTCGGAGTGGACGCCGGCTCCGCGGCCGCCCGCGCGGAGCACAGCGGGAGAGTCGCGGCAAGGAGAAGCAGGCAGAGGGATTTCATCGCGCCCGATGTATCCGCGCGCGTCGCTGTTTGCAATTCACTTCCCCGTCCCCAAGACTCCACCGCATGTCTTCCGTCCGCTTCCTCCTCGTCGCTGCTCTTACTGCCAGCGGCCTTGCAATGTCGCGCCGGGAATATCCGGTCAACGTGCGCTTTTTTGCGGAGGCAAATAAGGCGGACACGGAACGCTTCGCCACGCCGATCAAGTTGGAAAACCCGCCGCGGGAAACCTTCATGCAAAAGATCCCGGTCATCAGCGAGCGCAACGTGAAAGCGATCTTCCCCTTCCGCGCCGACGACGGCTCGCTGGGTTGCGCTTTCAAGCTCGACGACAGCGGGCGCATCAATCTCGACGTGGTGAGCACCGAGCGGCGCGGCACCTCGCTGGTGGCTTTCATCGGCACCAAGCAAGGCTCCCATCAGGTCATCGACATGGTCATCGATCGGACGGTGAGAGATGGGATTATCGTCATCCAGCGCGGCCTCACGCAGGGAGAGGTCGAGGCCATGCGCAAGCAGTGGCCGGGGTGGAAGAAGTTGAAGGTTGAGAGTTGAGTGGCGCCGCGACTGCAACCGGCGCGCGCTGCAAAATCCGAAGGCCACTCAACTCTCAACACTCAACTCTCCCCGTACCTTCGCACCCGGCTCTGCCAGCCCGGCAGCCAGCGCTCTTCGTGGCGCGCGGGCGGAGAATTTTTGACGCGGCGCGCGAGCACGGCGGCGGCGGACTCGGCAAATTCCCTCGCGGCGCCAGTGCCCGAGCCGCGCATCCCGGTGAGCACTTGCAGCAGGCCCCAGCCTTCGCCCCGGTAACGCTCGGTATCCTTGGTTCCTTCGCCTTTGAAATTCACGTAATCGATGAGCGCATAAGTCCCCTCGCCCGTCGCCGCGAGGCGCTCAAATTGGCGCCGCACATTTTCCCGCTGCGCGGCGGGCGCGGCATCGAGCATCTGCGGTAGCGCGCGCGCCATGCGCTCGGCGAGGAAGCGCGACTGCGCGCGGAGGCTGGAGGCAAGCAAGTCGCGCAATTCGTTCATCCGCTCGCTGTGCAGCGCGGACTGAAATTCCGCGCGCGAATTCCACGGGCAGTCGCCGCGCACCCAGCCCGGGGTCTTCACTCCATTGGCGGCAAAAAATCCGACGAGTTTTGGAAAGCTCTCCTCGAAAGGTCCGCGCGCGTCTTTCGGATACCAAATGAAATGCCCGATCCCGAGGGACGCAAAATTTTCGCCCGTGTTCCAGGACGTGAGCCCTTCGCGCGTGCCGCCGCATTCATTCTGCCACACGCGCCGGCCGATGGAGTCGAGCTCCGCCACCGAGAGCGCGCACGCGCTGGCATTGAGGCCAAGAAGGACGACAGAGCAAAGGAGCTTCCCGGGAAAGTTCATCGCGCCAGACCGAGATTGCGCACGACCTGAGTTGTCGAGTGCACCTTGTTCAACGAGTAGAAGTGCAGGCCCGGCACGCCGAACTTCAGCAGCGCCTCGCACTGCCGGGTGGTGTATTCGATGCCGTAGTCCAGCACCGCCGCGTCGTCGTCGCCCAGCTTGTCCAGCCGCGAGAGGAAAGCCGCCGGCAGCCGCGCGCCGCACATCTCGGTGAACTTCCGCGTCTGCCGGCCAGAAAGGATCGGTAACATGCCGGGGATGATCGGAACAGTGAGCCCGTGCTTGCGCGTCATGTGCTCGTGAAAACGAAAAAAGTCTTCGTTGTCGAAGAAGAGTTGCGTGATCACGAAATCCGCGCCCGCCGCCACCTTCTCCGCGAGGAACTGCCAGTCGGCGAACTTGCCTCCACTGCACGCCATGTGGCCTTCCGGAAAACCCGCGGTGCCAATGCAAAACCCGCCTTTTTCGCGGAGAAAGGCGACGAGCTGCCGCGAATACTGGAAGCCGCCTTCGGTCGCGATCCATTCGCTCGCACCCGTCGGCGGATCGCCGCGCAAGGCAAGGATATTGTCGATGCCGCGCGCGCGCGCCTCGGTGATGACTTCGGCGAGTTGCTCCCTGGTCGAATCCACGCAAGTGAGGTGCATCATCGCGGTGAGTCCGTGCTCGCGTTGGATGCGATCCACGATGCCGACGGTCTTTTCCCGCGTGCTGCCGCCCGCGCCGTAAGTCACCGAGCAGTAATCCGGCTTCAGTGTCAGGAGCGCCGGGATCGTCTTCTCCAAAAGCGCGCGATCGCCCTCCTCCGTGCGCGGCGGGAAGAATTCGAATGACACCGCCGGACGCGCCGCCGCGCCGCATTGCTCGTGAATTTCGCGGATGAACTTCATGCGGCGCGCATACTGCAAGGAGCACGCCAGCGCCGGCAAGGTTCAGTTCCCGTGCGGCTGAAGCGGCGCGATCTCCGGAAACTCGATCCGCTCATACACCTCCGCGAGCCGCAATCCGATGCCGAGCGATTGGAGCGGCGCCACTGCATCGCGCCCGCGCACCGGAATGAGCCGCCAAGCGCCATCGGCCTGCCGGAAAAAAACGTCCACCGCCGGTTCCTTCTGCGACACCCACACGTATTCGACAAACGACGGCAGCGTGCGGAAATGATCGAACTTTGTCCCGCGATTGTAGCGTTCCGTCGAGTCGGAGAGCACTTCGAGGAGTAGCGTCGGGTTTGTAACCATGTCGTGGTGGCCCGGCACCAGTTCCAGGGGACCGCAAATCACCGAGACATCCGGGTAGGTGTAAAGCCCCGTGGCTGGAATCCAAAAGCGGAGGTTGCCGTCGTATGGAGCGCAGCGATTACCTTTCAGTGAATTTCCCAGTTCACGGATCACATTTGCCGTGATCAAGCTATGCGGCGGGCTCGCACCTGCCATGGCGAAGATCTCACCGGCAAAATACTCGCTCTTGTATTCCGCGGCGCGCTCAAGACGGAGATATTCCTCGGCCGTAACAAAGGGCTTCTTCTGCGGTGCAGACATGAGGCTGGATAGTAGCGCCCTTCTTCCCCACAACAAGCCGCCGCCATGAGTTACCGCGGGGATTGAGGATTGGAGATTGAGAATTGAAAATTGAAAATTGAAAACTAGCCCGATGGATCCTCTCTGGTTCAAAGACGCCGTCATCTACCAACTCCACGTCAAAACATTTCAGGATAGCGACGGCGATGGGATCGGGGATTTTGCGGGCCTCCTGCAGCGCCTGGGTTACCTGGCCGAACTCGGCGTGACGGCGCTTTGGATCATGCCCTTCTATCCCTCGCCGCTGCGCGACGATGGCTACGACATCTCGGATTATCTCTCGGTAAATCCGAGCTACGGCACGCTCGATCAAGTGCAGGCGCTGCTCGATGCCGCTCACGCACGGGGCCTGCGCGTGATCACCGAGCTCGTGCTCAATCACACCTCCGATCAGCACCCGTGGTTTCAGCGTGCGCGCCGCGCGGCGGCCGGTTCGGTGGAGCGCGATTACTACGTGTGGAGCGACTCCGCGGAACGTTACGCCGAGGCGCGCGTCATCTTTCAGGACTTCGAGAAATCGAACTGGACTTGGGATGCCGTGGCCGGCGCGCACTTCTGGCATCGCTTTTATTCGCACCAGCCGGATTTGAATTTCGATCACCCGCCGGTGCATGACGAGCTGCTGCGCGCGATCGACTTCTGGCTCGCGCGCGGCGTGGATGGCGTGCGGCTCGACGCGGTGCCTTATCTTTACGAACGCGAAGGCACCAACTGCGAGAACCTGCCGGAGACCCACGCCTTTCTCCGCAAGTTGCGCGCGCACATGGACGCGAAATTCCCCGGCCGCCTGCTGCTGGCCGAGGCCAATCAATGGCCCGAAGACGCCGCGGCTTATTTTGGAAAAGGCGACGAGTGCCACATGGAGTTTCACTTCCCGCTCATGCCGCGCCTTTTCATGGCCCTGCAAATGGAGGATCGCTTTCCGATTCTCGACATCCTGGATCAGACACCCGCGATCCCCGACAACTGCCAGTGGGCGATCTTCCTGCGCAATCACGACGAGCTCACGCTCGAGATGGTGACCGACGAGGAGCGCGACTACATGGTCCGGGTCTATGCCGCCGATCCGCGCGCGCGCATCAATCTCGGCATCCGCCGCCGGCTCGCGCCGATCTTGGGCAATAACCGGCGCAAGATCGAGCTCATCAATTCGCTGCTCTTTTCGCTGCCCGGCACGCCCATCATTTA
>JBBRXP010000199.1:0-10849 GCA_038238555.1 Chthoniobacterales bacterium
CGCCGCGCCGCCGTTGTCGTAGCGCTCGAAGATTATTTTTCCGTCGAACATGACCACGACGGTCTGGCCTTTTTGCGCCTGACTGTAATCTGCGGCCGCCTTCATCGCGGCGTCGGTCGGCGCGGTGCTCGCACCGAATGCATGGGCAGCAGCGAGGGAGAGAACGGCGAGTGCGGTGGGAGTGTTCATGGTGATGCTATTGGCGCGGCGCGGCTTCCATTGGTTACGGGGAAAATTTATGGGTTGGTCCGTTTTCCTGTCGCGTCGGGAGGCATTGAAGGTTTTGCCGTCGCTGCTCGCGAATCGCTCGTGCCGCCCCACACGCGCTGGCGCAACGCATTCAGCCGCTCGAAACGCGCGGCCTGCTCGTCATTCAACACCGCGCGAATGTCGGCCTGCATCCGCCGCCGCGCTTCGGTGAAGGCGCCGAGTTCGCCGGACTTCGACTGCACATCCGCGCGAGCCTTGCGCGAGAGCGCGCCGACCCTGGCGGTCTGCTCGTCGGTGAGGTTCAGGTAGCTTTTCAGGTGGCTCACATACAAATCATTCACATCCGCTGACGCGGCCTGCACGGGATTTGCCGGCGTCTGCTGACGCGCCCAACGCCAGGTGAGCGCGGCACCGATGAAAGCGCTGGCCAGCGATACGACCGCAAAGCACGCAATGATTTTCCAACGCAGCACCGCTTTCATGGAGTCCAAAAGAGTTCCTCGATCTGCACCAACTCGATCTCTTGCGCCGAGCCTTCGCGCGCAGCCCGGCGCGAATCCAGCAAGGAGCCGTGCAACGCCCAGCCCACCATCAGCGCCGCCGCGCAAGAGGCGACCGCTGCTCGCAATGCGAACACTTCCCAAACCCGCGCGAACAAGGTCGCAGGCTCATCGCCCGCCGCCCAGCGCGCTGCAATCCGCGTGGCGAATCCGGGCGGCAGCGTCTCGAGCAGCTTGGCCACGAGTTCACGCGCAGCCGTGCGATCCTCGCCGTGCGCCTCGCACATTTCTCCGCGCATCGTTTCGAGCGCTGCGACTTCCGCCTCGCTCAGATCGGCCCAGCGCAATTCCGACCGTGCCTTCTCCCGCCGCAGCGCATCGAAGCAAGTCGTCACCGCCACGCGCGCCACCCAGCGCTCGAAAGGCACCGTGCCGCGATACTGTCCGAGGTCCGCGAAGACGCTCATGAAAACCTCCTGACACAAGTCCTCCTCCGCCACGCGCCGCGGCTGATGCGCCCGGACGATCCGCAGCACCAGCGGCCCAAGCCGCTCGACGAGCCGTCGCGCCGCCGCTTCGTCGCGTCGCCGCACCGCTGAAAGCAGGAGCGAAAGGTCGTCGTTTTCATCGGGCATGATGCAGGCTCATCAAACCCTCATGGCGCGGCGCGGGTGCTGCCGGTTACGAAAAGGAGCAGAAGAATTGAGCGCGCGTGAGTGGGCTGGGCTAACTCACCTCAAACCGATGCACCTCCACGCCATTGCGTCCGGCTTTCAAGATCGGCCGCGGCTCGGGTTGCGCGAAGCCATTGAGATCCACGGCGCGGACGCGAAACTCGTAGGTACCGGGCGCGAGCGTGCCGAGCGCGGCGGACCACTCGATCGTGCTGTAGCGCAGCGGCCACGACTTCGGCGCGTGGCGAGACGCCCGCGGGGAAGACGGCGTTCCAGTCCGGCGGCGAGGCGAGTTCGCAGTCCGTCCACTTCGCCGCGTGCCACGCCGCGCCGTCGTCGGCGAGCGGCGGCGCGTCAGGCTCGATGCGGCGCAGCCACTGCTCAACGCGCCCGAGGCCGGACAGCCCGGAGATCGCGAGCCCGCTGAGGAGCACCGGCTGCCCCGCGGGAAACTTCTCCGGCAGTCCGGCGATGTAAGCCGCGGTCTCGAGGTGCGATTCGGGATCGTTGTTCGCATTCGCGTAAGTGTCGTTCGCGCGGAAGTCGTTCGTGAGCGCGATGTGCTGAAGCCACTTGATGGATTTGAAACCGTGCGCCCACGGAATAATCATCCGCACCGGCCCGCCGCGCAGCAGCGGGATGGGTTCGCCGTTGAGTTTATAGGCAACGAACGCGGGTAACTCGCCGGGCGCCGTCTCCATCGCGTCGGTGTAGCTGAGCGAAGATTGAAAGAGCTGCTTCGGATCGTCGTTATGAAAGCCCGAGTAATAAATGTGGCGCACATTGCGCATCGTGCCGCAGAGCCGCAGCACTTCGCGCAGCGGCACACCTTCCCACAAGCCTTGGCCGAGCGGCTCGGCGATGTTGAGGCATTGCATGGCCTTGATGAAACGGACGCCGCGCTCTTTCCCCAGCGCGATGAGCGCGGGCAGATCGAGCGCATTGCCAGCGTCGAGCGTCAGCTCTTTGGAAACGTGCGCGGGTTCCTTCACCACGTCGTTAGTGAAGGGATCGGCGACGATCTCCAGCCGCCACGTCGCGGGCGTGAGCCGCGCCTGCACCAGCGCTTCGCCGGTAAGCGTGAATGGCTTCGGATTGCCGCGCGACACGTCTTGGAAGTCATCCGCCGGCGTGAGAAACGGCTGCGACGGACCGCGCTTCTTGCGCGCGGGCTTCGGCGGCGGCGCAGCGGATGCGTCGCCGAGCATGGCGCCGATCGCAGCCGACGCGGCGGCGGAGGTCGCGCGCACAAAGTCGCGGCGCGTGATGGAGTCTGGAGAGGGCGAGGGATTCATCGTTTGGGTTTGAAGTTTGGGTTGGGTGTGGGCGTCGCGGCGCCTACCTCATCGCGCCAGTCGTGCAGGCGTTGGCGAAGCTCTGCGGCACGCTGCGGTTCTTGGGCGGCAAGATCGGTTTTCTCCCCAGGATCGTCGCTCAGGTGATACAACTCCACGCGCTGATCTTCGAGATATTCGAGCAGCTTCCAATCGCCTGCGCGCACCGCGCTGACCGGCGTGGTCGTCTCGTAGTAGTGCGGATAGTGAAAAAAGATCGCGTCGCGCGGGAGGTGCGCCTGGGGATTCTTCAAGAGCGGCGACAAGTCCACGCCATCCGAAGCAGGCGCTGCAAGCTCCGCCGCCGCCATCAGCGTGCAAAACAAATCCGTAAGCAGGACCGGCTCGTGGCACACCGCTGTCGCGGTGGTGATGCCAGGCCAGTGAATGAGGAGCGGCACGCGGATGCCGCCTTCGTAGAGCGAGCCTTTGCCCGAGCGCAGCGGCGCGTTGTTGGTCACGGGAATGGTTTGCCCCGACTTCTTGTCCACGCCGATGTAGCCGCCGTTGTCGCTGGCGAAAACGACAATCGTATTCTGCTCCAGCCCGCGCTCCTGCAAGTATGCGAGCACGCGGCCCACGCTGTCGTCGAGGCTCTTTGTCATCGCGGCATAGACGGCGTTTTGATGATGCTCCCCGATCTTGAGTTTCGCCTCGAAATGCTTCACATCATCGGCTTTCGCCTCCATCGGCGTATGCACCGCATGATGCGCAAGGTAGAGAAAGGAAGGCTGATCGCCGGCGTGGTCGATCACCTTGATGGCTTCATCGATAAGTCTGTCAGTGAGATATTCGCCGGGTTTCCCAAATTCCAAATGCGGAACGTAACGGAACTCCGGGCCGAAGCGCCCGATGCCGCTGTAGGGCCAGAAGAACGATTGCGGCGCGCCCCAGTTGGTGCCCCCGATGTTCGCGTCGAAGCCGTGCGTCTCTGGCGAGTGATCCGCGTCGCCGAGATGCCACTTGCCCACGAGCGCGGTGAGATAACCCGCATCGTGCAAATGCTTCGCGAGCGTCGTTTCCGTGTGCGGCAGATCATGCACCGACTCCGCCTGCAAGAGCTTGCGCCCAGTCGGCCCTTGCATCGCGCCCTCCGCCCAGATCGTGAAGTGCAACCGCGCCGCGTGCTTGCCGGTGAGCAGCGTCGCGCGGCTCGGCGAGCACACGGACATCGCATAGGCATTCGTGAAGCGCACCGATTCTCCTGCGAGGCGGTCAATATTTGGCGTCTCGTGCAAGTCTGCGCCGTAGCAGCCCACACCTTTGCATCGAGGTCGTTGATCGCGTCGTAATAAGCGGCCCAGTCCTCGCGCGCAACTGGATGATCGGCGAGATACGGCGGCAGCGTGACCTTCGCGGGATCGGTCGGATTCGCCTTCGTCTTTTCATAAGGCCGGTGCGCCTCGTGCAAATTGACCTGCGCGTAAAATGACTGGTGCGTCTTCAAGCCGGCCCAGTTGTCGGAATTGAACGACTTCCTTTTGTCGCTGGCGAAATTCCAATCCGTCTTCCCCGCGCCGTGAAAGCCGAACTCTGGCGGAAGCTGGACGACATTCGCGGTGAAGTAACCTGCCTCACTCATGCGCTCGGTGATGAGCCGCACGCCCGGTGGCAGTGGATAGCCGTCGTCGCGATGGCTGCGATGATGCTGCGCGCCGAAGGAAGTCTGATACATGCCCGTGCAAAACGCCGAGCGCGAGGTCGGGGCCGATGTCCTCGGCGATGATCCAGAGAATGTTCGGACGGCTCGTCGCCGACGGATCGACAGCGGAGAGGATGGACGAGAGCGCCGCTGTGGTGGCGGCAAGGAAGAGAAAGAGTTTCACGGGTTAGGAGTAAGACGGTTGGCGGAAAGCACGACGACGGGGCGCGTCGGTTCATCATTTGTCGGTGAGGTGAAATTTCAGACAAACCGCGCCGCCGGGCGGAGCCGTGACGGCCATCTTGCGGCTCGCATCGAGAGGGCCGCGATCTTTGGCTTCGAGGATGTCGGTGACTTGGTAGCGGATGCCTTCCTTCACCGTCAGCCGGACAGAGGCGGGCTTGGCGAGATCTTCGTTGATGAGGAGCGCGAAACAGTCGCCGCCCGGCAGCGTGCGAATGCGCAGGTGCAGTCGCTCTGTCGGCGTCGCGAGCGCGAGGCCCGTGGCGGCGGCTTCTTCCGGCGTGGTGATTTTCGCGTCGCGGATGAACTCGGCGAGCTTCTGCGACGCGGCGGCGATTTCCTTCACCGCATCGAAGCGGCCATCGTCGAGCGGCTGAAAATCCCACGAGAGCAATCCGCGCATCGAGAAGTGCGCGAACAGATAACTCACCTCGACGAAGTAACCATGCACGCCGCCCGCGAGCGCCCACCAGAATTGATTCCGCACCTGCTCCGCACTCGGCACCGTCGCGCCGAGGAAGGGGACATGCGACTGGATGAGCACCTCCGTTTTTTCCTCGATGGGACGCAGCTCGAGAATCTTCTGCTCCCAGCGCGGCAGGAACGGCCTTTCCGACCAGCCGCCGATGGGCGCGTAGTCGGTGCCGATGACATCCACGCCCCACGATTTGAGATCGCGCATGAGCCTCTGCTTGTCCTCCGGGATGGGCACGCTGTTGTGGCCCCACACCACTTCGATGCTGGTCGGCTTGTCGGTCATCGAGTTGATCCAGCGCACCTGGCCTTCGAGGTCGCGGTATTGTTCCGGCGTGCCCTGCGTGCCGAGTTGATTATACAAATGAAACGCCAGCAGGCCGGGATGATTCTTCGTGGCGAGGATGACCGCTTTGTGATTCTCGGTGAGCGGCGCGGACTTGTGCGCGTGCTCTTCGTTGCCGACGTAGAGGCAGGTGTAAATGCCCTCCTGCCACGCGATCTCGAGCGCCTTCACGAACACGTCCGCCGCATTCGGCAAATCCACCCAGCCGCCGCTTTGCACGACGATCGTGTTCATGCCCGTTGCTTTCAACGCGCGCACGAGCCGCTGATACGAAGCGAGCGTCGGCATCGGGCTGCCCCACACGCGCACGGCGAAAGGCACGAGCGGCTTTGGCGGTGCGGGCTTCGGCGGACCGGTGATTTCATACTCGCGCTCCGGCGGCGAAGCTTTCGCCTCAAACGGCAGCCAGTAGCAGCCCGCGGGAAGTTTCACCGGCCAGTTTTTCAACTCATTCAGGCCTTCCTTGTTCGGATGAATCGCGTGGCACAGCACCGCTCCCGCGCCGTATGCGCCTTTCACGTCGCTGCCGAGCGCGAGGATGGCGCGCTTCGTTTTCAAAGTCGGATGATCCACCGCCTTGATGCGATAACCGCCGGGCCGGATGTCCTTCGTGAAGGTCGCCGCTGCATCGCCGAGCACACGCTTGGCGAAGGTATTGTTTTCCACCGTGCCGAGCAGCAGCAGGTGGTGCTGCAAATCCTCGTCGGTGACTTTGCCCGCTACGACAACGCGCGCCTGCTTCACCTTGTCCACGATGAAGCGCTGCGCCCAATCGAGCGCCTTGCTGTCGAAATTATCGCCGAGCGAGTCCGGCATGATGATCGTGAGATCGGAGCCGTCGTTCTTGAAATCAATCGGCGGCTCGCCTTGCATCAATTCCGGCACACGCGGCGTGATGCTGTCGGGAAAATGAATCGGCGCGGCACGCCAAAGAATCCACGTGGAAGGATCGGCCTTGCTCTCCGCGAAGGCGGACGTCGCGATGAGGAGAAGACTGAGGATGCTTTTCATCGCTCGATTCGGAAAACTTGGCGCTGCGTGAATCATTGCTTCTTCGGGAGAAGGTTTCCGAGTGGTCCATCGCCATCCGGCTCATGCACGAGCGGCGGGAACAGCGGTGGCACAAGTTCGGAGTCCCACTTCACGCGCAAGGCTTCGAGCCGTTTCACTTCATCCGGCTTCGCGGCGGCGAGATCGTGCTGCTCACCGATGTCCGCGCCGAGATCATATAGCTCCAACTTGCCGTCCTTGCGGCGCACGAGCTTCATCGGGCCGCCGCGCACGGCGTAGAGCACGCCGCCGCCGCTGCGCCAGGAGAGTGCCTCGTGCGGCGCGCCGGATATTTCGCCGCGCAAATATGGAATCAGATTCACGCCATCGAGCGGCTTCACCGGCTTCGCGTCGGCGAGCGCGAACGCGGTGGCCGCGAGATCGAGCGAGATCACCGGCTGATCGTAGTCGCGGCCCGCGGGCAGTGTGCCTTTCCAACGCAGCACGAAGGGCACAAGGATGCCGCCTTCATAGACATTGAACTTGCCGCCGCGCAGCGCGCCGTTGCTGGAGCCGTTGCTCATGTAACCAGTGGGTCCGCCGTTGTCGGAGATGAAACAGACGAGCGTTTTTTCTTCGAGCTGAAGTTCGGCGAGTTTCGCCATGAGTGCGCCGACCGCGTCGTCCTGCGCCATGACCATCGCGGCATACACGCGGCGCTTCTTGTCGGTGATGCTGCTGTTCACGCGGTTCAAATAATCCTCCGGGCCTGGAGCGGCCCGTGCGGGCAGTTGAGCGCGAGGTAAAGAAAGAACGGCTCGCGCGCGTGCCGCCCGACGAACGCAACCGCTTCATCGCCGAACATCGTCGTGAGATAACCGCCCGTCGCCTCCAGCGGCACGCCGTTGCGCTCCAACGGCGTGAAGTATTCCTCGTCCGGCTTCGTGAGCTTGTCCGCGAAATATTGGTGGCCGCCGCCGAGGAATCCGAACGCATCGGTGAAGCCGCGCTTCATCGGGTGAAAACATTCCGCCGCGCCGAGATGCCACTTGCCAATCCATCTAGTCGAGTAGCCGGCATCGCGCAAAAGTTTTGGCAATGTTGTCTCCGTCAGCGGGAGTCCAGCCACCGTGTCCTCGCGATTGAAGAGCGGATTGTTCACACCAACGAATACAACGTGCCCAAAGCGCGCACACTGGACGAGTGGCATCAGAACCTGATGCTGTCGGGCGCGCGCTTGGGACGCGAAATCCGCCATTACCAGGAACTCATTGACGCGACCGTGGCACCCGCGCGACGCGGGCAGGTGAAGGTGATCTGCACCGAATACGGCCCCAACCGCCAGGACCAGATGCTGCCCGCCGGCACGGCCAACGCCGCGACCTACCGCTTTCTGGACGTCGGCCTTTACGACGCCACGCAACTCATGCACTGGATGCGAGTGGGAATGCCGCACGCCCAGCGCCACGCGACCACCGTGGGAGTCTTCGGCCCGGCACCCAACTTCGAGCCGTCGCCATCGGCATTTGCCTTTCAACTGTTCACCCAGCACTTTGGCGATCAACCGATCGGTCTTGACGTGCAAAACAACCCGCTGCGCGCCACCGACAAGGTTGAAACCGGCACCCAGTATTCCGGCTACATCAAGCGAAGTGACGCGCCCAACGTGCCTGCCGACGCCAAACGCTTGTCCTTGCCCAAACTCGAAGCCGAAGCGAGCCGTGACGCCGACGGAAGCGTTTATCTCATGGTCATCAATCAGGACGCCAGTGATGAAGTCGCCGTCAACATCCAGATCGACCGGGTGACAGCGGACGGTGAAGCCGAAGTGTGGACGCTGAACGGCCCGAGCGCGACCGCGACCAACACGCCGCAAAACCCGAACACCGTGAAAATCCTGCCCTCGCGCGCCGCTTTTCAAGGCGGCGCGCTGAATCATCTTTTCCCGGCCCACTCGCTGACGGCGATCAAGTTCAGCCGGGTTGCCCGATGACAGCCGCCCGCTCCCAACACGCCTGTGAAGCCAGCCATTGCGAAGGAATGAACCCGGCAATGCAATTTATGAATCCATGAAACTGGTTGCCCTTCTCCCCAACTTTGCCGTCTTGGCGTTCGCCGCCCAGGCCGGCGCAGACGCCGCGAAGAAACGCGAAGTCTTCATGCGCCACATCGCCAATGCCGGCATCGCACCGTGGGTGCGCATCACCGATGCGGGCGAGCGAGAACACGGCTGCGAGATCACGTATTGGTCGCTGCCGGCAGGACGCACGCTCCTTTTCGTCTCCCTCAATCCCGAGATCCGCGGCACCTCGCTCGGCGGCGGAAACTCCGTCGGCCTCAAGACTGCGACTGTGCCGATCAAGTTGCGTTTTACGCGCGAAATCCGCAACGCCCGCGACGAGCGCACCGGTCGCGCGCTCGGCAACGGCGCGGAGTTCAACTTCGACTGGAAGCAAAACGAAGCGGTCGTCGTCTCTTTTGACTCGCGGTGAAAACGAACCGAAGCCACGCGCGGTGGTGCGGAATCAATGACGAAAGTGAAGCCAAAACAACAGAAGCAATGAAACACATCCTCACCATTCTCTGCGTTCTTTTCTTTTCGGTGATCCCAACTCTGGCGGTGGAAACGAAACCCAACATCGTTTTCATCCTCGCCGATGACCTGGGCTGGAGCGACACGACGCTTTACGGGACGACGAAGTATTATGAGACGCCGAACATCGAGCGGCTGGCCGCGCGCGGGAGGAGGTTCAGGAATGCTTACGCGGCTAATCCGGTGTGCTCGCCGACGCGCTCCAGCATCATGACGGGGATGTATCCCGGCCGGCTCGGCATCCCGGCGCCCAATGGCGCGGACCCCGAGGAGCGGCTGGAGGCTTCGCTCGTCACGCGCGGTTCGCCTTTGCAGAAATCCATGCAAGCCAGGAGCGCGTCGCGGTTGAAGCTCGAATACTTCACCCTTGCCGAGGCAATGAAGGAAGCGGGCTATGCAACGGGGCATTTCGGGAAATGGCATCTCGGCCCGGAACCGTTCGATCCCTTGCATCAAGGCTTCGATGTGGACGTGCCGCATTGGTCGGGAGCTGGGCCGTCGGGTTACATCGCGCCGTGGAAAGGAGGAAAGTTCAAACTGCCCGCCAAGCCCGGCGAGCACGTCGAAGACCTAATGTCGCAGGAGGCGATCAAGTTCATCCGCGCACATAAAGATGAGCCTTTCTATCTTAACTATTGGGCGTTCTCCGTTCACTCGCCGTGGGGCGCGAAACCGGAGTTGATCGAGAAGTATCGCAATAAAGCCAGCGCGAATGACGCTCAGCGAAATCCTGTCTATGGCGCGATGGTGCAGAGCTTCGATGAAGCGGTGGGCCGCCTGCTCGACACTCTGGATGAATTGAAACTAACCGAGCGCACGATCGTCGTCTTCTTTTCCGACAACGGCGGCGTGAACTGGTGGGAGCCGCAAATGAAAACCGAGGCCGGGATGGACAGCCCGCCCACGAGCAACGCGCCACTACGCGCCGGCAAAGGCACGCTCTACGAAGGCGGCACGCGCGAACCGTGCGCCATCGTGTGGCCGGGCAGGACGAAGGCTGGCTCGCAGACCGAGGCATTTTTCAACAGTGTGGACTTCTACCCGACGCTGCTGGAAATGACCGGAGTAAAATGGAAGGATAGTTTGAAGTTCGACGGCGTGAGCCAGGTGCCCGCGCTGCTCGACACGGGCACGCCGCGCGACACGCTGTTTTGTTATTACCCTCATTACTCCACCGCGAAGCATGCTCTTGGCAACGTCCCCGGCGTGTGGGCGCGCCGCGGCGATTGGAAACTCATCCGGCTCTTTCACGATGCCGAAGATCAATCCGACCGCTTCGAGCTTTACAACCTGCGCGAAGACATCGGCGAAACGAAAAACCTCGCCGAGCAATTTCCCGACAAGGTGAAGGAACTCGACGCGCTCATTGACCAGCACCTGCGCGACACCCATGTGCTCGTGCCTGGAAAAAACCCGGCCTACAGCCCGCTCGTGCCCGACTGGACATCGAATCCTGACACCAGCCTGACCGTGCATGACGGCGCGCTCGTCATCACCTCGACGGGCAAAGGCCCGTCCATGAACACGCGCGGCCTGCCCGCGGCCAGAGGCCCGTTCACCGTTGAGTTCCGCATGAAGTCGAACAGCAAAGGCGGCGGGCGGGTGTTCTGGTCAGCGACTCCGAAGCACGGCTACGCCCCCGAGCGCTCCGTGAAGTTCACGCCGCAGCACGACAATGCGTGGCACGATTACGAAGTGAAGTTGCCGGTGGAGAAAGCAATTCAAGTCTTGCGCCTCGACCCCAGCGCCGGACCGGGCGAAATGCACATTGAGTTCCTGCGCCTGAAGGATGCTGACGGCAGACAGGTGAAAGGCTGGCAGTTCGACAAGCCGACTGAATGAC
>JBBRXP010000200.1:0-10672 GCA_038238555.1 Chthoniobacterales bacterium
GGTTGAAAAGATTGATGCCAGCTTCGTTTTGTCGGAAGAGGGGAGACGACGATGCAACCAAAGCTTCTTCAACTTTTCCGAAAGTGTCTTTTTCGTTCCCTGCGCGGATGCGGGCTCGCTGCTCTTTGCTGTTCGGCTTGGCTCCACGCTGCTTCCCCCGACAACATGCTTGTCGAAGCGGTCCGCACGGACGACATGGCGGCGATTCGAGAGGCGCTTGGGGATGGCGCGAGGCTCAATACTCCGCAGGGCTCCAACGCACTGATGATCGCGCTTGGCGACAACTTTCCGGTTCAGCATCCGGGGGTTGTCGAGCTTCTGCTCGAACACGGTGCAGACGTTAACTTGCCCGATCGCCGCGGCATGACGCCGCTCCTTCAGACTCTCGAGGTCGTTACCGACGGAAAGCTGTTGCAAACCATCCTGGCGCGCGGCGGCGATCTCCGAGTGGTCAGTCGGGATGGGCTAAGTGTGGTCTGCGCGGCCGCGCAGCGAGGGCTAATCGAAGTCGCGGAAATGTCGCTCGAGTCGGGCGCACCGCCGGATGTTCCAACAAACCGCGGCACCACTGCTTTAATGGCGCTGGCGAGTGGGCTCGAATGGGACGCCTACCGCGAGGATGAATACGTCCGGCTCGCGCGAAAGCTGATCGCCGGCGGAGCCGATCCCAGACGCACCGATTCGCTCGGCAAGTGTGCAGCGGATTACGCATTCGAGCGCGGCAATCTGGAGTTGCTCAAGCTGCTTGATCTCGATGGCAAATACCGTGACCGCGCGCCTGGCATGCGCGCGGAAGCGTTGAGCAGAAAGCTGGAGGCAGCCATCCGCGCGCAGAAACCTGAGGAGGTCAAACGGATGCTCGGGGCCGGTGCCGATCCGAATGGCTTCTCCCCGCGGGCGCGCTCATCGATGCTGGGAGTTGCGCTCCAACATCGCGGGCCGTTTCCGTTGCAGAAGTTCGATCCGGCAATCCTGACGCTGCTCCTGACCAAAGGCGCGAATCCCAACGCGCCGATCAATGATGGCGAACTGCCGCTGACTGCCGCCGCCGGAGATGCCAGCACGCTCGCTCTCCTGCTGGCGCACAAGGCCGACGCCAACGCGGCAACCGCAAAGGATCGGATGACCGCGCTTCACCGTGCCGCGAGCGCCGGAGCGGTGGATTCGATCGAGCTTTTACTGAGCAAGGGGGCACGCCTCGAGGCCCGCTCCACGCAAGGCTTCACGCCGTGGTTGCTCGCGGTCGCCCAGGGCCAGCGAGCCGCTGCCGATCTACTTTCTGCAAAGGGCGCGAATTCGACGGTCAAGACCGCCTCTGGGCAAAGCGCCGCGGATTTGGCCGCGGTCATTTTTGATATCGAGCTCGTGCGGCGACTGGATCGGGCGGGAAAACACGCTGACCTGCTGGCGCAATTTTCCCCGCCAAAGACATCCGCGATTATCGGCGACTGGGTGGCGACCGTTCATGGTCGCGACATGATTCTGCGCCTGCTGACAAACGGCGGCGGGAGCATCCAGCTCGCGAGCGAACGTCCCTTGGCGTGGACAGAAGCAGACGCGGGAGTTCGGCTAATCACCACGCTTGCCGACGAGCGATTCCCGCAACCGCGCAAGCTCGAAGGCAGCATCACCTTTGATGCTGCGGCGCAGACGATTCAAGTCGCGTTCCCTTCCGCGATGGGGGAGCGGCCATGGACCTATCGCCGTCCCGGCACGCCGGCGCCTGCCGAGCCGCCACCAGTCGCTGCGGATGATGAGACGAATCAAAACCAGCAAATCGCGACCGAGTTGGCGCGGGCGAGGATGAGCAACGAGCCCGGCGTGAATCTCGTCGGACCGACTCTCCGCGAACTTCCCGACGAACTCTTCCGCATCATCGGATTGCAGAGCTTGATGATTCAAAATACTGCGCTCGAACGCCTGCCAGGGCGGATCGCCGCGCTGGCGTTGCTGAAGCGAATCATGATCACGGGAAATCGGATCACGCAGGTGGATGACGAGGTGTTCGAACTGCAGAATTTGGAAGCGCTGGACCTTTCGCGAAACCGGATCAAAACGATCCCGGAACGCGTCACGGGCCTGTCCAAACTCATCGAGCTAAACCTCTACGACAATCGACTGGTGTCGCTTCCCGAAGGCTGGGAGAAAATGCCGAAGCTGCGATCGGTGATCGTTTCCGACAACTGGCTCAAAGCGTTGCCCGCATCGCTGGCCCGCGCACCGGCGCTCGATAGCCTTAGCGCCAGCGGCAACGTGCTTTCCGAAGTGCCAGACGAACTGGCGCACGCGCAGCGACTGACGAGCTTGAGCCTGGATCAGAATCGATTCGCGGTTTTTCCAAAGGCAGTCTGTGAACTGCGTTCGTTGGAATATCTCGGCCTTTCCCAGAACGACCTCAGCGAAGTCGCGGCCGACCTCTCGAAGATGACTGGCTTGAGGCGATTGAGTCTCTCGGGCAATCGGTTCACGGCAATTCCGGAAGCAATCAAAGCGACTCATCTTGAGGAGCTGGATATGTCGGGCAACAAGATCAAAGCCTTTCCAAAAGAGGCGACCGCGCTGCCGCCCAGCCTGCGCACGCTCGACTTGCAGGACAATGAAATCACCGAAGTCCCCGCGTGGATCGAGTCGATCAGCCTGCGGGATCTTCGCCTCCGGGGAAACCCCATGCCGGAGAAAAAGATTCGCGCTTTGGAGCAGCGAATCCGCGACCAGAGGAGGCGAAAATGAGAAGCGTAAGTCAGCCTTCCAAGCTGATCCGTCCAGCGAGCTTCCAACTTGCGGAGCGACGGGCTCGCAGGCTGGAAGCCTGCAAGACAAGTCAGGCTAGAAGCCTGAGTTACACGCCGAGAAGTCTGCGTCCATTGAGTGCGTCCCACCAGCTCCTGCGATGGGCGGCTGCGGTTTTGTGGCTCGGGAGCGTCTTTCCGGCAGGGAGCGCGGAGAACCCACGCCTCGGCTTTCCCTTGCCTCCACCGCAGGAGATCGGCCGCATCGACGCGCTGCCGAAGTCGGTCCTCAAGCTCCTGCTCTCACCAAGTGGAAGGACTCTCTACGCTGGCGACGAGAGCGGGTTGATCACCGTTTGGGATCTCGACACGCGTGCAAAACTGCGCGAGCTGCGCGGCCATGCAGACTTTGTGACCACGCTGGCGCTCTCGCGCAGCGGCGAGATGCTGGTGTCGGGCGGCTTGGATCGCTCAGCGATCATTTGGGACCTCAAAACGGGACTGGCAAAACCAACGATCAAATTCGAGAAGGAGGTGCGCAGCGTTGCGTTTTCGCCAGACAGCGCCGTCGTCCTCGCCGCCGGCCGGGATGCGCCGATCCGGCTGATCAGAGCCGCCAGCGGCGAGGTGATGTCCACCTTTCGCGATCCGGGCGCAGCGCAAGGCTATGGAAGCGTGGCATTCCTCGATTCCGGGCACGCGATCGCTGGGCAATATGGAGGACGCTTTGTCGTCTGGAACTTGAAGACCGGGAAGGTCGCGGTGTCCTTTAGCGGCGAAGCGGAGGGAATGCTGAAAGTGGACGCCACCCGGCCGCTGGCTTTTCGCGACGCCTAGCGACCTGTCGCTATCGTTCTGGCCCCTCGAGGAGATTCGCAAAGCGATCACGTCTGGAGATGCGACCGCAATTCAGGGCAAGCAGACGCGGACGTTTTTTCACAAGCTTCAAAGACTCGCCTACACCAGCATCCCTTTCGATCGCTGGAACTTCGCGCCGAGCGGAACGGCTCGAACCTAGGAACCATCGCGCGGTTTCACCTGGCCGGCGGTGCGCACTGAGCCTTTGGAAATCTTCGGAGCCGATCTGAGCTCGGACGGCTCGCGGGCGGTCATCGCTCACGCGGATCGGACGATCCGCATTTGGGATGTCGCGAAGCTGATGCCGGCCACGGCCTGGCGCACGGGATCCGAATACGTCACTGCTCTGACCGCCAGCGCCGATGGACGACTCCTCCTTTCCACCGATCCAAATCACGAGATCAACGTGTGGAATCCAAACACAGGCGAAACCCGGCTGACGGCCAGCCGGTCTCCGCATTCTCGTGAGCTGGCTCGTCCCGGCACCCTGCTCGTGGACGGCGAGAAACTCCTGACTCTGGCGGGTGGAGATCCGGCTTCGCTCCACATGCTCGATCTTCGGACAATGGACATCGTGAAAAGCATCGCCGCGCCGGCGCGGCTTTGGTGCGCCCGAAGCGACCGGAGTGGGCAGTTCCTGCTGGCGGGCTTTGTTTCTCCAGGCTTCCGCGCACCCGCAGCGCAACCGCTCAACGGCTTGATCGATCCACGCGCACCGGAGCGCATTTCCGCGCTGCAAATCTACGATCGCGCCGGGAAGCAACTCGGCAGCGGCTTTCCCGCACATCTGCAAAATGGCGTTCGCGCAGCCGTATTTTCGCCGAATGCTGCGTTCGTCGCATCGCTCGACGAAACAGGCAACGCACGAGTGTTCGAAACCAAGAGCCAGCGGCAAATTAGCAGCGCAAAAATCTCCGTGCCGGAGCCATCGGATTTGGTCGTGACGGACGATGGACTGCTCGTCGTGGCCTCCACGCTCGGATCGCTCCACGGCTTCCGCGCGGCTTCGGGAGAAGCGATCAATCTCGTGAATCAGGCGCACTTCAAATCGATCCGGAGGCTCGCGCTCAGCCCGAACGGAAAGCTCGTGGCGACCATGGCGGAGGACCACCTGCTCAAGCTCTGGTCCATTCCCGGCCTTGAACCGCGCGGCGGTTTCGACGCGCCGAAGCCCGATGAATACATGGGCTCTGTCCTTTTCCTCGACGATCAAACACTGGCCGCCGGAGGCGTCGGAGGAATCGTCCACGTTTGGAAGATCAAGGGCGCCATCGATCTCACACGGTGGAACGTGCATGCATCCGGCGCGGGTGCGGACGCAATCGCGATCTCCGACGACGGCGCACGAATCGCCTTGGGTGATGCCATTGGGGTGCTGCACATCCTCGACGCCGAGAACTCTCGCGAACTGGCCGCGCTACCGGCGCACTCGGGCGGTGTCCGTCACGTCCAGTTCGCCGCCGGCTCACACGAAGTGATCACCAACGGAGCTGAAGGTGCGCCGTTGCGCTGGAATTGGGAACACACCTCAAAGCCTGCACCCGCAGAAGGTGAAAAACTTTCGAGCGGTCGGCACGACCCTGCGTCAGCGCTTGGGCCGAGCCTGCAAATAGCCGGCAGCGAAGGCGTCTTCTTCGACCGCGGTCAAGCGAGCGAAAAGTTCATCGCAATCAACGGCATCCAGTCGAGCCGGGTTCTTGCGCGCGAGCATTGGCTCATCGTGGCAGCTCCGAGCGGCATTTGGATCATCGATCTGGAGAGGCGCGCGTTGGTGTGGGGCTTTGAGACTCCCCCCTTATACCTACGCGTTAGCCTTGGACACCCGGCGGCGGGAACTGCTCAGCACCCACGATGATGGCGTGGTGCGACGCTGGAAACTCCCCGACAAAGGCCAAACGCTGCAGCGCAAAGAGCAGTAGGCGCAACGCGTGGCGACGAAAGAAGCCGTTCAGATCTTTCACTTCGGTAGCCAGGTTCCCCTCTTAGTTTTCGGTTCACGTTTCACACGGCCCAGTCGCGGTAGTCCATGAGACGCTGGTGGAACGCCACTCCACTTTTTTCCCCGCTTGCTCTGGCGTGGAGCTTGCGCTTAATGCCGCGCCTTCCCAATCCTCCTCACTCTAGAAATATGGATCTCTGCATCATCGGTTCCGGTTACGTTGGTCTCGTCTCGGGCGCGTGCTTTGCGGAGGTGGGGCATCACGTGGTATGCGTGGATAATGATCAGCGCAAGGTGGAGCAACTCCAGCGCGGGGAGATTCCCATCTACGAGCCGGGGCTCGAGGATCTCGTGCATCGCAACGTGGCGGCGCAGCGTCTGCGTTTTACTTCCTCCATCGAGGATGGCGTGGATCATTCGCAGGTCGTCTTCATCGCGGTGCCCACGCCGCCGCAGGCGGATGGCAGCGTGGACCTCACTTACATCGAGCGGGTGGCGCGCGAGATCGCCGGCGTGCTCAAGCCTTCGCAGTATCGCGTGGTGGTGGATAAATCCACGGTGCCTGTGAAGACCGGGGAGAAGGTCGCGGACACGATCCGGCGTTACAACAAGGCGGCGGAATTTGACGTGGTTTCCAACCCGGAGTTTTTGCGCGAAGGCTGCGCGGTGCCCGATCTCATGAACCCGGATCGCGTGGTGGTGGGCAGCGCGAGCCAGCGGGCGACGGACCTCATGAAGCAAGTGTACGAGCCATTCCGCGCGCCGATCCTGGTGACCGACGTGAATTCCGCGGAGCTCATCAAGCATGCGGCCAACTCGTTTCTTTCTCTCAAGATCAGCTACATCAATGCGGTCGCAGCCATCTGCGAGGCGAGCGGCGCCGATGTGGAGATGGTGGCCGACGGCATCGGCATGGACCGGCGCATCGGCCGCAACTTTCTCAACGCCGGGCTCGGTTACGGCGGCTCGTGTTTTCCGAAGGACGTGAAGGCGTTCATCGCCATCAGCAAGCAACTCGGCACGCCCTTCACGCTGCTCGAGGAGGTCGAGCGCATCAACTCGCACCAGCTCGACCGCTTCATCAACAAGCTGCGCGAGGCGCTCTGGGTCTTGAAGGACAAGAAGATCGCGGTGTGGGGGCTTACCTTCAAACCCGACACGGATGACGTGCGCAATTCGGTGGCCATCGATCTCGTGAACCGGCTGGTGGCCGACGGCGCGCACGTGACGGCATACGATCCGAAGGGCGCGCAGAAGGCGGTCGAGTGGAAGCTCCTCGACCCGGCGAAAGTGAAGATCGCGAGCAGCCCGCTCGAAGCTGTGGAGGGCGCCGAGGCGCTGTTGCTCGCCACGGAGTGGAAGGAATTCGTCAATCAGGATCTCGGCGCGGTGAAGGCGAAGATGCACACGCCGCTGGTGTTCGACGGGCGCAATCTTTTCAATCCGGAGACGATGCGGCAGTTGGGTTTCGACTATCACGCGGTCGGCCGGCCAGGAACGGCGAAGGGGTAGAAGCTCGAGGCTCGAAATTCGAGCAATGCCCGCCAACCCACGCCAGTGCTGCATCGCCGCCCTCCTCGATTGGGAAAATGGGAAGGCATTTTCAGACGAAATCCTGCACACCGTGCTCGATCGAGAGCAGCTCGCGCCGCTGGAGCGGGCGTTTTTCATGGAGACTTTTTTCGGCGTGCTGCGCAATTTGAGCCGGCTGGATTTTATGATCGGGCAACTGCGCGAAGGGCACATCGATCCGCACACGCGCGAGGTTTTGCGGCTCGGGCTCTACCAGCTCTTCCACATGCGCACCGCCCAGTATGCGGCCGTGAATGAGACCGTGGAGCTCGCTGGCCGCGCGCGCGGGCTGGTGAACGCCATCCTCCGCCGCGCGCAGCGCGAAAGCGCCGCCCTCGAGACTGCCGTCGCCGCGGCCGGGCCTGCCGTGGCCATGTCGCATCCGGCGTTTCTCATCGCGCGCTGGGAGACCGAATTCGGAGATGCGACCACCGCGCGCTTGCTCTCGTGGGATAACTCGCCGGCCGAAGTGCACGTGCGCGTCAATGAACTCAAAACCACTCGCGACGATTTGTTGAAGAGTGCCGCCGACGCGGAGGCAAGCGCCGCCCATCCGCTGGCGATCAAAGTCCGGCACATTCCCGTGGAGTGGCTCGCGCAAGGGCTCTGCTACATCCAGGATCCGAGCACGCTGCTCGCGTGCGATCTTCTCGCGCCGCAACCCGGAGAGCTCGTGCTCGACGCCTGTGGCGCGCCCGGCGGCAAGGCCACTTATCTCGCGCAACTCATGCGCAACGAGGGCACCATCGTCGCGTGCGACCTTTACGAGAGCCGCCTGGCGCGTCTCTGCGAAAATCTTGAGCGACTCGGCATTCGCAACACGCGAGCGCTCCTGCACGACTGCATGCTCGCCGCACCGCCCCTCGGTCTCACGCAGTTCGATCGCATTCTCGTCGATGCACCGTGCAGCAACACCGGAGTCCTCCGCCGTCGCGTGGATGTGCGTTGGCGGCTCACGGAGGAGGACTTCATCCGCATGCCCGCCCAGCAACTCGCCCTGCTCCGACGAACAGCCACGTTTCTCCGCCCCGGCGGCACACTCGTTTACAGCACATGCAGTCTGGAGCCGGAGGAGAATGAACAGGTCGTCGAACGCGCTCTTGCCGAGATACCCGGCCTGCATTTTCTCGAAAGCCGCCACACGCTGCCCTTCGCGGACGGAGTGGATGGAGCCTTCGCCGCTAAGTTCACGCGAGAATAAAACGCAAAGGGCGCGTCCATCGCTGGACGCGCCCCGGTTATTTTTTTTTGCGCGGCGGTTAGTTGTCGAACTCCGCATCGACCGCATGGGCCGGGAGCAGGTGATCGATCGGCTTTTCTTTCTTCTGCAAAGCGCGGCGCAGTTTCATGAGCGCGATGTTTTGCAGTTGGCGGATGCGTTCACGAGTCACTCCAAACTTCTTGCCCACTTCTTCAAGCGTCTTGGCCTTGCCGCCGTCGAGCCCGAAGCGTGAGTAGATGATCTTCTTCTCGCGTTCATCGAGCACCTTCAAGAGGTCGCCGACTTCGTTGCGCAGGTTCTGATCGCGGAGTTGCTCGAAAGGCGTGAGCGCTTCCAGATCGCCGACGATCTCGCCAAACTCGGTCGAGTCGTCATCACTGATCGGCGCATCGAGCGAAGCGGGGCGGATGGAGACGGTCTTGAGCTGTGAGATTTTACCCGCCGACAAGCCGACCTCTTCAGCCAACTCATCGTCGGTCGGCTCGCGACCGAGTTCTTCGCTCATCTGCATCGCCACGCGGCGCATCTTCGAGATTTTGTCCACGAGGTGAACGGGCAGGCGGATGGTCTTGCTTTGATTGGCCAAGGCACGCTTGATGGACTGCTTGATCCACCACGCAGCGTAGGTCGAGAGCTTCCCGCCTTTCGCCGGATCGAAACGCTCGACGGCCTTCATGAGCCCGATGTTGCCCTCGGAAATGAGGTCGAGCAAAGGCAGCCCGAGATTGGCGTAATCGTGAGCAATCTTCACCACGAGCCGCAGATTGGAGCGGATCATCAGCGAACGAGCTTCTTTGTCGCCTTTCTTGATTTTGGCGGCCAGTTCGATCTCTTGCTCAGGCGTGAGGAGTGGAATCTGCCCGATTTCGCGCAGATAGATTTTGATTCCAGAATCGGAATCTTCGCCAGCTTTGTAGTTCATTTTGGGTGTCTCAACTTTCTTATTGAGCAGGTTTTGTGCGGATTAAATGTCGTGAAATACCAAGAGTCGCGCGCTTGATGCGCCCCTTTGTATCGGAGAGAAGGTGAATTGCAAACAAATTTTTTATCACAGATCGTCAGTAGTCAATTGTATTAAGTAAAACGTAACGGTTGAAGACGTGAATTCTTAGGCGGCGTTCAAAGCTTTTTACTTCCTTCACGCTTCTGCCATTCTCGCGGACCGTGCTCGCACAAACGTATTCGGCTGCTGTCTATGGCGTGGATGCCTTTGAGGTCGAGATCGAAGTCAATTCCGCCCGCGGGCAGCCTGTCATCGTCGTCGTCGGCTTGCCGGATACTGCGGTGAAAGAAAGTCGCGACCGCGTGACCACGGCCATCTCAAACAGCGGCTACCGCTGGTTCATGGGGCGCAACACCATCAACCTGGCGCCGGCAAACGTGAAGAAGGAAGGGCCGAGCTTTGACCTGCCGATCGCGCTGGGGATGATCGCCGTGAGCCATGAGATCGCCATCCCGGATGCAGAGCGCTACTGCATCGTGGGCGAACTGGCGCTCACCGGCCTGGTGCGTTCGGTGAAAGGCGTGTTGCCAGTCGCCATTGAGGCGCGCAACCGCGGCCGCAAGGCGGTGATCGTGCCCGCCGAAAACGCGCGTGAGGCGGCGATGGTCGAGGGCATCGATGTCTATGGAGTGAATAATCTGCGCGAGACCTTCGAGTTCCTCACCGGCGAGCGGACGCTGTCGCCGGTGCGCGAAGATGTGAAACAATTCTTTGCGCGGCATCTGGATTACGATGTCGATTTTTCCGAAGTGCGCGGTCAGCACCACGTGAAGCGTGCGATCGAGGTGGCCGTTGCTGGCGGACACAATCTGCTGATGCTCGGTCCTCCGGGTTCCGGCAAGTCGATGATCGCCAAGCGCGTTCCCACCATCATGCCCGCCATGACGCTCGATGAAGCGATCGAGTCCACCAAGATTCACAGCATCTGCGGGCTGCTTCTCGAACCCGGCCGTTCATTCGTCGCCACGCGACCGTTCCGCACACCGCACCACACCATTTCCGACGTGGGCCTGCTCGGCGGCTCGGCCACTCCCACGCCGGGCGAGATCAGCATCGCGCACAATGGCGTTCTCTTTCTCGATGAGTTGCCGGAGTTCCGCCGCCAGACCCTTGAAGTCATGCGCCAGCCGCTCGAAGACGGCCGGGTCACCATCTCGCGCGCAGCGGGCTCGATGACCTTTCCCGCGGAATTCATCCTCGTCGCCGCGATGAACCCCTGTCCCTGCGGCTACTTCGGCGATCCGAAACGCGAGTGCCGCTGTTCACCCGTGCAGGTCGAGCGTTATCGCGACCGCATCTCCGGGCCACTGCTCGACCGCATCGACATCCATGTGGAAGTGCCGGCTGTA
>JBBRXP010000201.1:0-10658 GCA_038238555.1 Chthoniobacterales bacterium
CGAGGAGTTTGTGCGCGAGAAAAAAATCAAGATGGCCATCCTCGCCGTGCCCGCGCACGTGGCGCAGGCGGTGAGCAATGAGCTCGTGGCCGCGGGCATACTCGCGATCCTCAACTTCGCGCCCATCATCCTGCAAGTGCCGGACAAGGTGGTCGTGAACAATGTCGATCTCGCCATCGAGCTCGAGAATTTGAGCTACTTCATCCAGTGACGACGGAGAGTAGTAGCCGCGACGCCCTCGTCGCAGGAAGTGCCCGCGGCGCCCTCGCCGCGTGTCGGGCTCCGCGCGGCGCGGCGCCGCGGGCATTTCCAGCGACGGGGCATCGCAGCTACGCCGTGCGAGCGCCGGACTTCGATCTCGAGCGGACGCTCGGTTGCGGGCAGGTGTTTCATTGGCAGCGCGAAGGCGGAGGATATTTCGGGATGATGGACGCCGAGCCTGCATACGTGGAGCAGCGCGATGACACGTTGCTGGCCTCCGGAGTGAGCGGAGAAAAGGCGCGACACTACTTCGCGCTCGATCATCCGTTGCCGGAAATCTACGCGACCTTTCCCGATGACCCGGCGATGAAGGCGGCCACGGAATTTTGCCGCGGCCTGCGGATCGTGCGCCAGCCGGCGTGGGAATGCCTCGCCACTTTCATCACCTCGTCGATGAAACAGGTCGCGCACATCGCGCAGATTTCGGCGGCGATCCGGCGGCGCTTTGGCTCGCGCGTGATGCTCGATGGCCGCGAACTCTTTGCCTACCCGACTCCAACGACGCTGGCCCACGCAACGGAGGCGGAGTTGCGCGAGTGCCGACTGGGCTTCCGAGCCAGTCTGCTGCTGGCTTCGGCGCGCATGATCGCCGCGGGCGAAGTCGATCTCGAAGCGGTCGCGCGGCTCGACGACGACTCGGCGCGCGCGGAACTCTGCCGGCTGCCGGGAGTGGGAGTGAAGGTGGCCAATTGCGCGCTGCTCTTTGGCTTCGGCAGGCTCGCGGCGTTTCCCATCGATGTGTGGATCGAGCGCGTGTTGCGACAGATTTATTTTGCGGGCAAACGCAAGGTCACATCCTCACGACTGCGCGAATTCTCAACCAAGCACTTCGGCGCATTTGGCGGCTACGCGCAGCAGTATCTTTTCCATCACGCTCGCAAGACATGGAGATCGACGTAGTGCTGCATCCCGCCGAGATCGCGCTGCTGCCGCAGCGCGATCTCTCGGCGACCACGTGCGTTGTCTTCGATGTGCTGCGCGCGACTTCTTCGATGGTGACCGCGCTCGCTCATGGCGCCGCGGAGATTCATCCCGTGCGGACGGTCGGCGAGGCGCTCAAATTGAAGACACAAATCCCCGATGCGCTGCTCGGTGGCGAGCGGTTTGGCGAGCGCATCGAAGGGTTCGATGTGGGCAATTCGCCATTTGAATATCGCGACCTGGCGGGGCGGACCATCATCAGCACCACGACCAACGGAACCGTCGCGCTGCGGGCCGTCGAACATGCCGACCGCGTGCTCGTCGGCGCGCTTTTGAATCTCGACGTGATCGCCGAAGAGCTGCGCCGGCAAACGCCGCGGCGCGTGTTGCTCGCATGCGCGGGGACGTTTGAGGACTTTGCGCTCGAGGATGCGTATGCCGCCGGCCTGCTCATTTCACGACTCGAAGACAACGTGCTGACCGACGCGGCGCTCGCGGCGCTGTTGATCGCAAAGGTTTATCCAGGACCGCTCCCCGCGCTGCGCTCCGCGCGCAACGGGCGAGCGCTCGCCGCCAAGGGCCGCGGCGCGGAAGTCGAGTGGTGCGCGCGCGTTTCCGCGTTTAAGATCGTCGGCCAAATGCAGGCGGGCGTGATCCGCTCGCTGCCCACATGAGGGAAGCCATCCACAGACTTACCGCGCCGCTCTTCGATTGGATCCCGGACATCTCGGGCGCACCCGCGCGCCGGCAGGCCACCATCGGCGTGATGGCGTCCCTGCTTCTCCACCTCCTGCTCATCGCGCTGTTCATGATTTTCGGCGGATTGATCCCAGTGCGCGTGCTCGACTTCACGCGGAGCAAGCCGCGTGTGCAGGAGATCGAGCTCACGATCATCCGAACCGAGCCGCCACCAGCGCTCGCGGCCGCTCCGCAGCGGCCGTTTCTCGATTCGCGCGGGCTCAATGAATCGCAGGAAGCGGCGGAGCGCCCGGTCGTCGAGAGCGACAAGAACATGAAAGCGGCGAGCGAAAATCCCGCGACCGGCGACGTGCCGCTGCCGAGCCAGGATGGGCTGGCGCGACCCGCGCCGAATTTCAAGACGCAGCAGGACACACCCGGCGTCGGCGCTGCATCCGAGCCGCTTTACAAGCCGCAACCCATCCCGAAAGAAAACATCGACCCCGTGAAACAGGAGCCCGCGCGCGACATGGCGCAGCCGCCGCCAGCCGTGGAGACGGAAACGAAAACCGAAAGCAAAGTCGCGCCGCCGAAGAGCGACGACATTCCGCTGAGCGCCAAAAAAATCGTGCGCCCGCAGCCCAAGGATGCGCACAAAGCCGTGATCGACCGCCCGCGTCCCGTACCCGTGCAGCAGTTGGCGATGCTCGCCACACCGCAGCCGCGCGCGACGCAGCCAGGCTACCAGCCGCAACTCCAGAAGACGCGCATCGAAGGTAGCATCTCCAATCGCGGCAAGGCCGCCGCGGATGCCATCGCCACGCCGCTCGCGCGCTACAAGAAACAGGTCAACGATGCGATCGGTTCGCGCTGGTATCACTACATCCACGAACGATTGGATTTGATCGCGGCGGGCTCGGTGCATATCAGCTTTTCCATCGACGAGCGGGGCCGCATCCTCGGCATTGCGATCGAGTCCAATACTTCCAACGCGAGTTTTTCCGACGTGTGCGAGCGAGCCGTGCGCGAAGCCGAGATCGATCCACCGCCTGCGGACTTGATGGCTCCGATGAAAGACGGGCGGCTCGACTACTCGCTCACTTTTACTTTCTACAACTTGTGACCATTTCCCTTCCCCTCGCTGCCTCGATCGAGTCCGTGTCTCGCTTCTTTTTCCAAGGCGGGCTCTTCATGATCCCGCTTGTGCTCTGTTCGGTGGTCTCCGGCGCGGTCATCGTGCTGCGGGCGCTGGCGCTGCGGCGCACGGTGGTGATGCCGGCCGAGATCGAGCAGGAGATCGAAGCCATCCAGCCGGGCGATGACACGGAGGCAGTCGTGCGGCTCGCGCGCCTTGTGCGCAACGATCTCTCGCCGCTCGCCCGCATCGCGCAGGTCGGCCTCCAGCATCTCACGTGGCCGAAGACGGAAAATAACGAAGCCGTGCAGACCCGCGCACGGCACGAAGTGGTGCGGCTCGAGAGCGGGCTTTTTGTGCTCGAGATCATCGTGGTCATCGCGCCGTTGCTCGGCTTGCTGGGCGCGGTGTCGGGACTGGTCGCGGTATTTGCGGCCTTTGGCGCGGATGCCAATGCACAGGATCCGCACGGCATCGCCAAGGGAATCTCAGAGGCGCTGAGCACCACCATCGTGGGCCTCGCCATCGCGATTCCGAGCCTCATCGCCTACAGTTACTTCTCGAAAAAAATCGAGACGATGGCCGCCGAGATGGAGTCGCTTATCGCCGACTTGCTGGCGAAATGTTACTACCAACGCGAGAAGCGATATGGCGCGCGCGCTTCCTCGCCGCAGAGCTACGCGCCGGCGGCCGCGGAGCCGCCGATGGAGGAAGAGTTGCTGTGAAGTTTTACACCAAGCGCCGGCGCATGCCGCAGGTCATCATCGTCTCGCTCATCGATATCTTTGCGATCCTGCTCATCTTCGTGATCGTCACGACGACCTTCAAGAAAATCGAGAAGCAGCAGCCGCACGTGACCATCAAGCTGCCCGAATCCAAGAGCGCCGTGGCCGCTGACAAAGAGGCCGAGCCGACCGTGCTCTCGATCTCGGAGAAGGAGGAAATTTTCATCGACGACAAACCGGTGACGATCGAAGAGCTGACGCCTGCCATTGCCGCGCAGATCGCCGGCAACACGAAGCTGTCGCTGGCGATGAAGGCCGACGAGCGCGTGTCTTACGGCTTTCTCATCAAGGTGCTCGACGCCTTGAAAGAAGCCGGCGTGAAAGGCAATCTCTCCGCTTTTACCGAAGCCAGGAAATGATCCTCGAAGTCGTGAAATATGGAAACCCGGTGCTGCGCGCGAAAGGGCTCGAGATCAAGACGGCCGACGACGCCGTGCGCAAACTCGCCGACGACATGCTTGAGACGATGCGCGCGCATCACGGCGTGGGCATCGCCGCGCAGCAGGTGGGCGTGCCTCTGCAGCTCACCGTCATCGATGTCGCTGGCATAGAGGATCGGCCGAGCGCGATGTTCCTCGATGGCGAACCCGTGGAGCTCGAGAAGCACATGCCGCTCGTGTTGCTCAACCCGAAACTCAAGCTCAGCGCGGAGAAGGAAGCCGCGAGCGAAGGCTGCCTGAGCTTTCCCGAAGTGACCGCCGACGTGACGAGAGCCACCGGCGTGCGCTGCACCACCACGCTGCTCGACGGGCGCGAACTGGTCTTCGAAGCCACCGGCCTGCTCGCCCGCGCGCTTCAACACGAGGTGGATCACTTGAATGGCGTGCTCTTCATCGACCGCATGAGCTCCGCGGCCAAGGCCGGTCTCGCGGGAAAACTCAAGCGGCTGCAGCGCGAGGTGCGGGGAAGTTGAGAGGCGAGGCCAAGGAGAGGCGACACTCCTGTCGCCTCTACGCGACGAAGTCGCGCCCATGCCCGCCCGGGCGCGTCGTCTTTATCGTTTCGACTCTCGTTTGTCGTTTGTCGTTTCTTTCCAGGCAGCCATGAGACCCATTGCTTTCTGCTTCGCGCTGGCTGCGGCACTGGCTCTGCACGCGGCGGATTTTCCCGGCGCGCAGTGGGACGCGGCAAGCCCCGGGCAACTCGGCCTCGATGAGGCGAAGCTGGCTCAGGCTCGCGATTACGCGCTCACGGGCGAAGGCTCTGGCGCCATCGTTTTCCGCGGCCGGCTCGCGATGAGTTGGGGCGATCCGGCGGCACTCTACGATCTCAAATCCTCCTCGAAATCCATCGGCGTCACCGTGCTCGGTCTCGCGCTGGCGGATGGCCGGGTGCAGCTTGATGATCCGGCGATCGAATTTCATCCCACCTTCGGCACGCCGCCCGAGAGCAACTCGCAGACGGGCTGGCTGGGCCGCATCACACTGCGCCAGCTCGCGACGCAGACGGCAGGCTTCGAAAAGGCGGGCGGCTACACCGGCCTGCTCTTTGCGCCCGGCACGCGCTGGCACTACAGCGATGGCGGCCCAAACTGGCTCGCCGAGTGCCTCACGCTGGTTTATCGCCGCGACCTCAACGACGTGCTCTTCGAGCGCGTGTTTACTCCGCTCGGCATCGCGCCCGCCGATATCCGCTGGCGCAAACATTCCTACCGGCCCGATCTCCTCGAGGGCATCAAGCGCCGCGAGTTTGGCTCGGGCTTCAGTGCAAATTGGAACGCGATGGCGCGCCTCGGCCTGCTCTACCTCCGCGACGGTTGGTGGCAGGGGGAGCGCATCCTGCCGCACAGTTTCATCGAGGCCGTGCGCACCACCGCGGCCGGTGTGCGCGGCCTGCCCGTCGGCGATCCCGCGCATTACGGCAACGCCTCCGAACACTACGGGCTGCTGTGGTGGAATAATGGCGACGGCGCCATCGCCGGCCTCCCGCGCGATGCCTTCTGGTCGTGGGGACTTTTCGACAGTCTCATCGCCGCGGTGCCGAGTCTCGACCTCGTGGCGGTGCGCGCCGGCAAATCCTGGAAACGCGAAGCGGGGGCGCCGCACTATGCCGTGCTCGCGCCATTCCTCGAGCCGATCGCGGCCGCCGCGAAGAAATCCGCCGCCGCGCCTTATCCGCCCAGTCCCGTCATCGCGGGCATCGAGTGGGCGGGGAAGGAAACCATCGTCCGCAAGGCGAGGGGCAGCGACAACTGGCCGATGACCTGGGCCGATGACGACGCGCTCTACACCGCTTGCGGCGACGGCAATGGCTTCGAGCCGCATCTCAAGGAAAAGCTAAGCCTCGGTCTCGCGAAAATATCCGGCGGACCGGCCGACTTCCTCGGCGCAAATATCCGCTCGGCATCCGCCGAAGCGAAAGGCGAGGGCAGGAACGGCCGCAAGCCCAGTGGCATCCTGTGCGTGGATGGCGTGCTCTACCTGCTCACGCGCAATGTCGCCAACGCGCAACTCGGCTGGTCTGCCGATCACGGCGCAACGTGGACGTGGGCGGATTGGAAATTCACCGAAAGCTTCGGCTGCCCGAGCTTCGTGAATTTTGGCAAAGACTACGCCGGCGCGCGCGACGGTTTCGTCTATGTGTTCTCGCCCGACGCCGCCAGCGCCTACGAGCGGGTCGATCGCATGGTGCTGGCGCGCGCGCCGAAGAGCGCATTGCGCGAGCGCGCCGCCTACGAATTTCTGGTGCGGCTCGACGCAAGCGGGCAGCCCGTGTGGAACCGCGATATGGCGCAGCGCGGCGCCATCTTCACCCAACCGGGAAAATGCTACCGCTCCAGCATGAGCTTCAACGCCGCACTCCAGCGTTACCTCTGGTGCCACACAGGCTCGGGCGGCGACACGCGCTTTGCCGGCGGTTTCGCGATCTACGACGCGCCTGAGCCCTGGGGCCCGTGGACGACCGCTTACTACACCGATAAATGGGACACCGGGCCCGGCGAAACAATGCATCCTCCGCCGAAATGGATGAACGCCGATGGCCTCTCCTTGCATCTCGTTTTTTCCGGCGACGATTCCTTTTCCGTCCGACAGGGCACGCTGAAATTGGGCGCTTGTGTGAATAACCAGAACAAACGATGAGCGTCCCTACATCCTCCGCTCTCTCCCGATAGAGCGAATTCCGAAACTGGCCGCCGCTCAGCCAGCCCTAAAAAGAAGCGTGTGCCGCTAGGCGCTATCGGCCTCGAGCCGCTTCGATGTAGGCAAGCAGCGCGGAACGCTGGGCTCCATCGAGCCTGGCCCGCTGCGACATGTCGGCGACGATCGCACGCCACTGAGCGGGCGTGTGCTTGTCCATCGGAGGAGCAGCATGACACGCTGTGCAGCGACCGGTGAAAATCTGGCGTCCGTGCTCCAGCGTAGTCGGCGCCGCGCCGTGGCTGGCGGCGACGATGGCCGGCGTGACGGGCGGCGCAACATTCCCCGTCGCGCAGCCGCCGAGGCTTAGCGCCAGCCCTGCGACAACGGGCAATGAAAAGCGCATGGCACACACTTCCGCGCCGCGGCTCAAAAGTCGAAGCCGAAGATGAGCCGCGTTTGCACTCGCGGCTCCTCAGGATTGCTCGTGGCGCGGAAGAGGCCCGTGAGGGTCGCATAGAAATTGCGCACGCGGAATGAGGCGTTCGGACCGAGCCAGAGGACGGAGGGTTCGGCGTCGCGCCAGTCCGGCAGATCGATCTCGTGGAGCACCTCCCCGCCGACCGAGAAGTGCGGATTGAGGGCCACGCTCACGCCGAGTGTCTGCGCGAATTCGCCGGCCACTTCGTCCCGCAAATTGCGGCCCGCCCACCGGGCTTCGACGATCGCGTTGTATGCCGCGATCACTGGACCCAAGTTTTTTTGGAGCAAAAGTTTGCCCTCGAGCTCGAGCGAACGGTTGCCGCCGTTGACCTCAAGATAAAGCGCGCTGCCGAGAAGATCGGTGGTCGGGTTGGTGAGATTCCAGATGAGTTCGGCGCCGGAATTTTCGTATCTGGCGCGGTGCTCACCGGGGGCGTCGGTGTAGTTCCAATTCGCGAGGTAAATCCCGAGCTGCAAGCGATCGGTGAGGCCAAATTCGAGTTCGTGGCGAAAGTCGAATTCATCCACTCGCGCTGCACCGCCGCGATGTTTCCAAGTAACCCAATTTTCAATCTCGAAGGCACCCTTCGGTGAGGTGGTGACTTCGTAGGTGTAAGTGAAATTCCGCTGGCCGGCGGAAGCGGACATCGCGAAGGCGGTGAGCGCCACGACGAGGAGATGCGAAGATCGGATTTTTAACATGAATAAAGAAACGAATGAGGAATATGTGAATGAGACTCAGTCTTAATAAGAGCACTTGCAGTCGTCAACGACAATTTTTTCGCGGCGAATGCTGCAAGATCTCTAGGGAGTACACGCGTCCTCGCGTGTTGGTCGCGGCGTCCCGTCGCGACGAACTTTGTGCAGCATGCGATCAAGGCAAACTCCACGCCTCGAAGTAGTGTCGGCGGGTCTTCAGCGCGGATCTCTTGCCAGTACGCGCGGTTTGAAAAGTTCGTCGCGGCGGGACGCGGTGACCAACACGCCAGACGCGTGTGCTCCCCAGAGCGTGGCATGCAAGTCATCCAATTTTCGATCCTCTGGCCACCGCAACTCCCGACGTGTCCAGTCCGACTAATTGGGCCGCCGTTTGTCCCACGGCACCCACGATGCTATAACCTCCTGTCATGTTTGGCTGGCTTAATCTGAAAAAGCCTCAGCCGGTTGCAGGAGGTTCCGCGGGCTCGCGGGGAAAGGTAGGGCGCGCCGCTCGGGCCGCTGGAGCCCGAGCTTTTGACATCGACACGGATGCCTTGAAACCGCACCCGCTTCTTGCGCTGCTCCCTCGCGGGACGCTCGAGCGGCTGCTCTCCGGGCCAGACCTCGCGGAGTATCCCAAAGGCACGGTGATCTTCCGCGAGGGAGAGCCATGCGATGCGATCTTCCTCATCGTGAGCGGGCGCTGCGAGTCGCTGGTGAAAGCGCGGGAAGGCAGTGTGGTGGACGAGGTGTTTGGTCCAGGCGACACACTCGGCGAGCGAGCGTTCTTAAATCGTGAAGCGCATCGCTCGACCGCGACGGTGGCCACGCACTGCGTGCTGCTGCGCATCCCGGGCGATGAACTCCAAGGTCTCTTCGCGAAGAATCCTAGACTGGCCGGACGCTTTGCGCGCGCGGTCACTGACCGGCCCGCCACGAGCCAGCGCGTCGCGGGGCGTGCGACTCGCGTGCGCCGCGTGGTGTCGTTCCTGCCCATTTCGCCGCGCGTGGATTCGGAAATCGTGATGCGGCAACTCGCCTCCGCGCTGCGCCGGATCGCGGGACAGAATGTGTTGCTCGTGCATCTCGCATCTTCAGACGAGAACGAGGGGGCTCGCGATTGGACGCGCTCGATCTCGAGTTTCAACGGCGCATTTTTTTTCACCCGCCAGTTGAGCAAGAGCAGCGGAGGCTTCGACTCTCTCCGGCTCACCGTCGGCGCGGAACCGCGCGATGCTGCGGCCATCGCGCCGCTGCTCAGTCACTGCGGGCGCTCCTACGATTTCGTGCTGCTCGACATTCACCAGGACGTCGCGCCGGCCGCGGCTCTGGCCTGCACCATCGAGTCGGACCTCGCCTTCGTCCTCATGCAGCCGAGCGCGCAGAATCTCTGCGACTTCCAACTCCTCATCCGCCAGCTCTGCGACACGGCGCGCGGCGCGTGCGCGCACGTGAAGCCGATCCTCTTTGTCGATGAGTCCATCGCCACGCCGGAGTTTCACATCACGCTCAAGCAACTCGGCCATCCGGTGCATTCCATCGTGCGCGGCTTTCCGGTGGTCGATGCGCCGTCGGGGCCGGATCGGCGGTTCGACTTGTGGATCAATCGCCTCGGCCGGGAAATCGCGCGCTGCCGTGTGGGCATCGCATTCTCCTCCGGCGGAGCCAAGGGCCTCTCGCACATCGGAGTCATCCAGGTGCTCGAGGAAAATGGGATCGAAGTCGATTGCATCGCCGGCTCGAGCATGGGCGCGTATATCGGCTCGATCTGGGCTTATGGACTTGATGGGCAGGTGCTGGAAAAAGTGGCGCGCGAACACGAAGGCCGTTGGGGTTTGCTCTCGCTGCTCGATCCCTCCATCCCGCCGCGGCGCGGATTTTTTCACGCCCGCCGCACTGTCGCGCGGCTGCGGCGCTCGATCGGCGACGCGCATTTCTCCGAGATGGTCCGGCCGCTGCGCGTCGTGGCCACGCACATCGACTCGCTCGAGCGCGTGGTCTTTTCCTCCGGCGAAGTGGCAAGCGCAGTCGAAGCGAGTATCGCCATTCCCGGCGTGGTCGTGCCCGTTACCTTGGACGGGCAGACGTATATCGACGGCGGCATCGCCGATCCGCTCCCCGTGGATGTGCTCGAGGAGATGGGCATCGAGCGCATCATCGCGGTGAACGTCATCCCGCCGCCGGAACGCATCCGCCAGTGGCTCGATGCCAAGATGGAAGCCAACTCGCACAAGAAAAAACGCACCTCATTTTTTCAACACATGAACCGCCACCTCAACTACCTGGCCGACGGCAACATTATCGACATCATGATGAAAGCAGTGAGCGGCGCGCAGACTCGCGTGGCCGAATCCTCCGCCCGCGAAGCCGACGTGCTGCTGCGCCCGATCACTGGCGACGCGGAGTGGCACGACTTCACGCACCCGCAGAAATACATCGACCTCGGCCGCCGTGTCGCCGAGGCCCAGCTCAGCGAACTCAAAGCGCTCGCGCATCCCTCCACCCATGACTCCACGTCATCTCAGAAGCCCGTGGCCAACCGATCCCCGGTCATTGCGTCGTAGCTGCGGCGCCTCGCCGCAGGAAGTGCCCGCGGCGCCCTCGCCGCGCTGACTCGAC
>JBBRXP010000202.1:0-10629 GCA_038238555.1 Chthoniobacterales bacterium
GCTGCGCGTCCCACCCCCGGCGCCACCGCTTTGGTTTGGGCGGGGGGGGGGGGCGGTGCCTCCCATGCGCCGGGGGTGCCCCCGCCGGCTCGTGCAACTCGCCGCCCCTCCCCCCCCACTTCAAGGCGCCGTGGCTCCGTGCGTTGGTTTTCGGGAGTCCAATTAGGTTAGCTAGGCTGTTGCCATGCGCTTCTACATCCCGCCGCACGCTTGGACTCTCGACCGGCTCGCGCTCGACGAAGCCGAGACGCATCACGCGCTGGATGTCCTGCGGATGAAGACTGGCGACCGCACGACGGTCTTCAATGGCCAGGGCGCTGAGGCCACCGTCGAGTTTGCGAAGGTCGCGAAAGGCCGCATCGAATTGCGCAAGCTGCACGCCGGCAAGACGCCGCCCCTCGCGTGCGCCATCACGCTCGCGCAGGCCGTGCCGAAGGGGAAGCACATGGAGCTCGTCGTCGAGAAAGCCGTCGAGCTCGGCGCGGCGGCGATCGCTCCGCTGTGGAGCGAACGCACCGTGGTGCGCGCCGAGGAAGACGAAGCGTTGCGCAAACGCGACAAGTGGCAGCGCGTGGCCATCGAAGGCGCCAAGCAGTGCGGGCAAAACTGGCTGCCGCAAGTTGCCCGGCCACTCACGCCGCGCGATTTTTTTGTCGCTGGAGAAAAGTTCGACCTCATGCTCATCGCGTCGCTGCAACCGGGAGCTTTGCCAGTGAAGACCGTCCTCGCCGAGATCGCTCCCGCAAAGCCCAAGCGCGTCCTCATCCTCGTCGGCCCCGAGGGCGATTTCACCCCCGCGGAAATCGCCCTCGCCCGCAACCACGGCTGCCGCCCGATCACGCTCGGCCCCATCATCCTCCGCGCAGAGACAGCCGCCATCTACTGCCTCAGCGTGCTCGGGCACGAACTCTTCGCGTGACGGGCCGCCGTTACCCACCGAACTCACAACCATTTTTTGGCGGATTCGTCACTACGGGATCGTCCCCGTTCCCGGTTCCGGCCCGGGCGGATCGAGGTCCACCCCGGCATACACCTCCCGCAATGAGACTGCACAACCGAGCGATGTGAAGGGCGTCTCCGACTCCGGGCCGGAGTAACCGTCGAACCGCCAGATGCCGTCGGGCTGGCGCGTGAACTTATCCACGCGCACTTCCATCACGCTCACCAGTGCGATTTCGATCACTGAAGGCAGCGCCATGTAGAGGGCCAGCTTGCGTCCGCGGTCAAAAGCCTCCGTGCTCTTCGAGAGCACCTCGACGATGAACGAAGGATTGAGCAACACATCGCGGGCCTCGTCCAAATACTCCGGGCGACCGCACAGACCCGAGACATCCGGGTAGCAGACGCGATTGTTTTCGCCGATGCGCAGCTTCATGTCGGAATTGAAAACCGTGCAGCCTTTCGCCTTGGCGAAATTGCCGAGTTCGCGGGTAAAGGCGGCCGCGAGTTGCGAATGCGGCCCCGTGCCGCCCGCCATCGCCACGATCCGCCCGTCGTGATACTCGCTCTTGCTCTCCGCGGCGCGTTCTGCCTCGAGGTATTCCTCGACGGAGAGATGCGGAGTTTGAGCGGCAGCGGGCATCGGCGGGAGCATATCGCTGCGGCCTCGCCATTCAAGAGCCTCCGTTCCGCGTTACCGTTTGGCGGTGGAGGTTCTGCCGGCACATTCCTCTCCGGCACAATCCCGACGATGAGCGTGCCGGCCGCCGCCTACACGCGCGATTCTCAGGACAGCAGGACGAGAATTCTCAGCCTCACCGGTTGCGCCGCAGCCGGTAGAATCTCCGCGTGCTCGATATCGGCCGCTCGATGGTCGCCACGCCGCTGACCACCGTCAGGCCCGTCATCGGCACGGGCTGCCAGCTATTCGGCGCGAGCGTTTCGGAGCTTTCCAGCACCCAACCCACTGCTGCCGCCGGCCATTTCACGGCCACATTCGGCCCGCTCGCGGCGATGCCCACTTTCGGCTGCGGGATGGTGATGAAGCGGATGCCGTCGATCGCCACCTGGCAGTTCGTCGAAGTCCCGCCGACCCGCCCGAAGAATAACTCCACGCCCTGCCCGGCGTAGGCCGAGATGTCCATCATGTCCGTGCTCACCGGCGAGCCATCGGGCGCAAACTTCGCGGGCAGCGTGAAGATATTCTGCCCGTTCACCGCGCAGGCAATCGAGTCGTTCACCGGGTCGCCGTTCACGGTGAAGTCAAAGGCCATCATCCAGATGGCGCGGGTCTGCTCCCGCCGCCGCGACAGAGTTGCACCGGGCAGGTGCATTCCCACACTTCGGATTGCCCGAGCCTTCCGCTCCATGTGGCCAGCCGGAAGCAGCCGGGGTTAAGCACCGGGAGCAAGCAACAGAACGCATCCAGACCAGCCAAGCTGAGGAAGATCGAACTCCTGTCCGCCACTCACCACGCGACTTAACACGACCATGAGAGTGCGATTAGGATCTGTATAGCAGAACGTGTTTGAGCGATCAGGAATGGGGAGCGTCCATCCTTGTTCCTTAAGTTCGAGCATGTTGTTCGCAGCTACCGCGAGGAAGATCATCCCGGTGGCATTCACCTTGAGATGAATCTTTGCAGGCACACCGCCGGCGACTTGCGTGTAGCGCAGCCCGTCCAAGCCTGCTTGCAAATCACTCCAGACATAAGGCCGTCCTCTGAATGCGATTGTTTTGTTCCGCAATGGCTGAACCACGAAGCCGTGGCCAGTCATCTCAAACTGAGCCGGCGAGGTTCCATTGGATGGGCTCGGACTATTCGCCGGCTCGGCATTGGTTGCGGCCAAGTTCACGAACAGGATCAGGGCAAACACGCTGAGCCGTTGCATGGGTAAAACGCTGAAGCTGCCGCATAGCTGTTGCAACACAAACTTGACGTTGAATGGGATTGGCCACGCCGTCAGTGTGCGTGTGGAAATGAAGTCCCCACATTCTCTCTGCCCACTTGCAGCAGTGCTTCTCGCCGTCGCGAACATACAGGCTTCACCCCCTCCGGAAGTCGCAGCAGCACGCACCCGCTACGACGCCGCAGTCAAGGCCGCCGCCGCCCCAGTGAGGAGCCGTTACCTCGATGACTTGCAGCAGCTTAAGAACCGGGCGATGGCGCAGAAAAATCTCCCACTCGCGGTGGCCGTCGATGCGGAGATCGCAGCTGTATCGGGAGCGGCCGCTGGGCAAGTCGCAAAGTCCGCTCAAGAACTCGCCGAGTCGCTCTACGACACGCTCTGGTCGTGGGGCGTGACCGAAGCGAAAGCGGAGAGCAAGCTGCACTTTTTCAAGGACGGCACCTATGTCATTTACAACGCCGCCCTTTGCAGTGGACGGCCGTGGACGGAACCACGGTGACGTTTGCCAATGGATCGAAACTGAAGTTTTCAGCGGACGGTCTGCACTACATCGGCACCACGCCCCACGGTCTGCGCGGCGGTGCGAAACTACCGGCAAACCAATGACGGCGCGCGTCCCCATCTCGCGCTCCTGGCAGGCTGCATCCTTTCGGCCCGCGCTGTAGAATCGCCGGCGCCACCGGAACTCTCAGGAGCGCGCGCGCGATACAAGGCAGCGCTGGAAACTGCCATCGCCCCGGCTCGGACGCGCTACGTTCAGGAGCTTCGACAAATCAAAGATCGGGCGATGGCTCATAAGAATCTGCCGCTCGCCGTGGCCGTGGATGACGAACTGACCGAAGTGGGAGGGGCCGCCGCGACGGCGACGAAGCCAGCCGCGCCCGTAGGGCCACAGGCCCGCGAACTCAAGGACGTGGCCAAAGGTCTGCCGCAAAAGCAACTGCTCGACTTGCGGGTTCCCACCAAGACCGGCCAGGCGGCGATGGAACTCTCCAAGACGCTAACTCTCGCGGAGGTCGGAAAGGAAACGGTCTTCCGTCTGCGCGCGCCATCGGTCGAACCTTGGCCTTTTCCGAAAGAGGGATTCAACGGCTGGCGCCTGCACAGCGATGAAAGAGCGCGAGAAGGGCAGGCGTGGATCGATGTGAGCATCTTTGCCTACGTTCGGCAGGATCCGCAAGGCGCCCTCGCCGCATGGAAGAAAGGTCAGGACTTCATCGTAACCGGAACCGTAAGTCGCGCCGACATTACCGCAGTAAAGGGCACGGTACTGCATCTCGACCTTTCGGCGACGAAGGTGGAAGCGGCGCGGTGAGGCAGCGCACCACCGGTCAATCGAATGAGGGGGCGATCGAGGGAATCCAGGTAGCAGACTCATCGGTTGCCGCCACTCGGACTCTGAGCTTCGGGCTAGCGTCCAGTTGACCGGGCGCGGCGGTGGCTGGGTGGCTAAAGACGGTGAGCACGGCGCAGGCGAGGGTGGCGACGAGACGAGGTGATTGCATGTGCTTTGTTCTCCAGCTTCGGGGGATGGTCCGCTCGCGAACGATTCCCCGCGAAAGGCCGCGCATGGTCCCCCGCCCCGCCCTCACCGTCGAGCGAAATCGATGCCCAGCCGCACGCGCACCCGTAACCGCCACGTCTGTAGCGAAACTCTGCGGTTCAACCCGCAAGTGTGAAGAACTCAAAGTCGCCCGGTGTTACAGCCGCTCCCGGAACTGTTCCGGCGTCCGTCCCGCAGCTTTGGCGATATTGCCCATCGTGAAAGCATTGACGGGATGTGACGCGGGATGGGCAGGCGTCTGTGCCCCGGCCCATGATGGTATGCTTGCCCTCGCGGATCACGCGCCAGCCGAGTTTCTCCAGCACGCGGATGGCGTCCTTGTGATGAATGCCTGGCAGCTTAGGCATGTGCCATCACGTCCACGTCCGCGGTTTCTACTCGCAGCCCTTCCTTGCGCCATTGCTCGGTTTCGAGTTCCAGCTTCACTTCCAAAACCTCGCGGATGGCGTCGCCGCTGGCGCCGACTCGCAATGCGTGTGGCGGCGCTCGGCTCGCGGGCGGCTGCCTTGGTGGATTACTACTCCTTCCCACATTCGATCGCCGCATCATAGCAGCCATCAGCATTTGCATCCCCGCTTACAATGCCGCGCGCTTTCTGCCGGAGACGCTCGATTCTGTGAAGGCGCAGACGTTCGCGCATTGGGAATTGATCCTCGTCGAGGACGGCTCGCGCGATGCCGCAGAAGCGATGGTGCGCGAGTTCGCCGCGAGCGTGAGCCAGCCGGTGCGCTACCTGCGGCACGAGATGAATCGCGGGCTCACCGCGACGCGCAACACCGCCATCGCCACGGCTCACACACCGTGGATCGCCATCCTCGACAGCGACGATGTGTGGACGCCCGATCATCTCGCCGTCTGCGTCCGTCACGCCAGCGCCGGCGCTCCCGATCTCGTGCATGGCGGGTCGCGACTCTTCGAGAGCGACACCGGCGCGGACCTGGAATTGCGCGCGCCCGATCCGCAGGCGGTCGCGGAATTTCCGGAGTCGCTCTTCGCCAACCGCTACGTCATCCAGCCCTCGTCCGTGTTGCTCGCCAAGTCGCTTTGGCAGCGCGTGGGCGGATTCAATCCGGAGTTCTCGCACGTCGAGGATCGCGAGATGTGGCTGCGCTGTGCGCGCGCGGGCGGGCGCTTCGTGTTCACCGGTCGCGAGACGTGCCGCTATCGCAAGCACGCAGCGGCGATGTCCGCGCAAAGCCCGGCCATGGCAGAAGCGGCGGCGCGCGTCTATCAACAGCATCTCGACTGGGACGCCGTCCCCATGCCGTTGCGCAGGCATCTCGCTGCGGAAGGATGGGCGGCCGCTGCACGCCTGCGCTGCCGGAGCGAACCCGCGCGGGCGCGCATTTTTTTCCAGCGCGCCTGCGCCGTGCAGTGGCGGGTGAAATGGTGGCTGCACGGATGCTTGTGCGCTACAGCGGCCATCGTTCGACGGTTGTAGCCCCGGCCCTGCGGGCCGTTCGATGTGCGCAGCCATTCGAAGCGCGTCCCAAAACGCCGCACAGCGGCGTGGCTACAACGTACGACGTGGACCCCGCCTCTATGTGTACTTCAACACCTCTTCGATCGTCGTCTCGCCGTCGTAGATCGTTCGCAGGCCGTCTTCGCGCAGCGTACCGCGGCCGCGAACGTGACGATCCCGGCGGGTTCGACCTACGCATCCTTCAACATGACCGGCGTGGACGATACGGCGACCGATGGAACTCAAACCGTGATGCTCACCGCGAGCGGGCCCACCTTCACCAGCGCGACGGCGACAGTGCTTGTTTATGACAACGACATTCATCACTTCGGCTTCTCCGCCATCGCGAGCCCGCGGGCGACGGGCGTGCCTTTCAGCGTCAGCATCACTGCTCTGGATGTGGGCGGTCTGACGATCAATACCTTCAACGGCACAGCCGCGCTGAGCGCAGCGGGCGCTGGCGGCGCCGTCACGATCACCCCCGCGAGCACTACGTCTTTTTCGGGCGGTTACTGGACGGGCGACGTCGCGATCGGCCAGGTTGCAACCAACGTGGCCATCACCGCTGCGAGCGGCGGCGCGAGCAGCAGCAGCGGCGTTTTCAATGTCGCGCTCTCGCCGGCGATCGCGGCCACTCCCTCAATCTTCAGCGTGAGCCTGCCCGTCGGTGGCACATCGGTGCAGACGCTCAATCTCGCGAACACGGGCGGCGGCACCCTCGCGTGGAATATCGCCGGTGTGAGCGCGCTCATTGGCGACGCGATCGCCGGGCCGGTCTTTGCCGGCGTGGGCGCCGTGGTGCAGGACAAGACGCAGCCCGTGCAGCGCGGCGGCGCTTACACCGCGCCACGTATCGCCGCCGAGGCGCTCCCCGTGAGTGCGCTCGGCACGATTCCTTCCGTGCTGCTCAATCTCAATGCGAACAATGGCTTGGTGCGGAGTGCGATTCCGAACCGTTACGCTTTCAGCGATGGAGTGACCGGAGCTTTCATCTCGGATGGCGGCAACGACATGTACGACGGTGGAAACTTTTTTGGAACCAATCTCGGCGCCTCCCTCAACTATTCAGAAGGCCTCATCGCCGCCAACCCGCCAACGGCTTGGCCTCGGGTGCATACAGCGACACGCTCACCTTCATCAACACCAGCAATGGCTTTGGAAATGCCACGCGACCCCTGGCGCTGATGGTGGCGCCCAAGGCCGAGCTCACGGTCGCTCCCAGCGCGGGGCTCGATGCGAGCGGCCCGATCGGCGGTCCCGCCACGCCGTCCTCGCAGACCTACGCGCTTACCAACTCCGGCGACGCCGTCTTGAACTGGACCGCGAGCAAGACCGCACCGTGGCTCGGCTTCTCGGCCACCGGCGGCACCCTCGCTCCCGGCGCCAGCGCCGCGGTGGCAGTCGCCATCGACGCCTCCGCGCTCGGCGCTGGCGGCTATGGCGACTCGGTCGCCTTTTCCAATACGACCAACGGCATCGGCAACACCGCTCGCGCCGTGACGTTGGCCCTCGCGCTGCCCGCGCCGGCGATGATCGCCGAGCCGCCCTTCACTGGCGGCGTGTCGAATTACCGTCGCGTGGCTGCCCGTCGCCGGCGCCACGGCTTACGAGATACAATGCGCGACGCTGCCGGATTTTTCCGATGCCATCACCGGCGGGCCGCTCGCTGGGACGAGCTGGACATTCGGCGGCGAGAGCGATGGCGTGCTCTACCGATACCGTGCCTGCACGCGTCGCAATCCCGCGGGCTCGAGTGTTTGGACGGAGACGACGCAGGCCCATTTCGATCTAGGCGTGAAGATGAACACGGCGACCACGTCCGCGGGCGATGTGATCCTCCTCTCCTCCGGCGGCGCGGCGAGCGGGCAAATCCTCAACGCGGGTTTTGAAGATACGACGTTCACGGGATGGGCGAAATCGCAGTCCGGCGCGACGCTCGGCGCGCAGCCGGTGAATCTCGCGGATTTTGCGCCGATGCCGACGCAAGGCGCGTTTTGCGGCGGATTATTTACCAGCCATAACGCGACGCAGACGGCCGGGAATTTCGTGCGCCTCACGCAAGACGTCGATCTCACCGGCGCCACCGCCCTCCTCTTCGACGCCGTGCTGGGCAAGCGCAACGGCTCGACGTGGAGCGACAGCGTGGTTGCCGAAGTGCGCGTGGACGGAGCGACTCTCTGGAGCGCCACCGCCGCGGGAACCCGTCTCGCGCAATCCGCGGTTCTCTCGGGATACACTGGCACGCACACCATCGAGTTGCGCGAGCAAGTGCTCGTGAGCGGCGCTTTCAACGCGCAGTGGGTGCTCTTTGATAATCTGCGGCTCGCCGGCGGGCAATTCGTCGCGTCGGGCACGTTCACGTCTCCGCCCGTCGCGCCCGCATCCTGGGTGCGGTGGGGTGCGCTTACTTTCACGCGCGATGTTTCCGGCGCGGGCACGGCGCTCAGCGTCGATGTGCTCGCCACCGATGGCACCGTGCTCGCGTCCGATGTCGCCAGTGGCACGGACTTGAACACCGTCGCCAATATCGCCGGCCGCTCCGCCATCAAACTGCGCGCGAATCTCTCGACGTCGGTCAATACGGTCACCCCGCGTCTGCTCGATTGGACCATCGGCTACACCGCGTCTTCGGCTGCTGATGCGCTCAGCGCATGGAGCGCCGCGGTCGCTTCCACGCAGGATGCGACCGCGCCGAGCGTGATCGTCACGTCCGCCGCCACTGCCTTCGGTCCCGCGTATCGGCTCTCGGGCAAGGCCGCGGATGTGTCGGGCGTGAGCGCGCTCACCGTCAACGGCACGGCGTCGTCGAGCGGCGATGGATTTGCGCACTGGTCGGCGCCCGTCACGCTCGCGCCTGGCAGCAACAGTTTCACCATCGTCGCGCTCGACGGCGTGACTCCAGTCAACACGCGCACGCTCGCCTTCAACGTCAATCGCAACTCCGCCGACGCGAACGCCAACGGTCTGCCCGACGCTTGGGAGGCGCTCTACGGCGGCCCCGGCGCGGACCCCAATCACAACGGCCGCATCAACTTGCTCGAGTTTGCGCTCGGCCTCGATCCGGTGGGCGCCGACATCGGCGCGCTGCCGCCGCCGGTGCTCGTGCCCGACCTCGGCGACGGGCACGTGTATCTCACGTGGAGCTTCCGCCGCCGCACCGACTGGAGCGACCTGAGCTACATCCCGGAAGCTCCGCCGTTCTCGCCAGGTGGGAAAATGGCGCCGGTCACGTGCAGACCGTCGGCCCGCCCGCGCCAAATTCCGACGGAGTGACCGAGACAGTAACGGTGCGCGCATTGCCGCCCACCGACACCGCCGGCGCGCCGCACTTCATTCGCCTGCGGGTGACTGCTCCGTAGCTTTCAACGAATGCTCCTATGAGGGGCTCGCCGACCTTCAGGTTCCTTGCCCCGCTTGCCTCGCCGCTCCTGCACCCACGAGACGAAAGTCTGACAGTTCACCCCAGTGGCCTCCGCAACTTCGTAGCGCGCATGGGTCTGTTTTCAAACTCATCGAGCACAGCTTCCCGGCGCTGGGGGAGACGGCGCAAATTTATTCTTGAAGACGGTGCGGCTGGAGACACCGAAAGCGGCGGCGGCGCTGGCCACGGGTTGCTGGAGAGTCGAGGACGCAAGGGACGATCTCGGCTCGACTACGGAGCGAAGCGGACGTTGCTATGCAGGTTCATGCGCGGCGGTGGTTCTTTCGGCTGATGTTGTGTTGCAACCTCAACTTTCCAAGTCCTCGCCGCATGGAACAACCTATTGGAACGTCACATTCCGGACGCTTGGATCAAAGCACATTGATGCGCAGCCGCACGAAGCGGTGAGTCGCGCCGGAATCTCCGATCGCGGGGTTGACCCGCGCGGTAATAGTCTCGGTGACGCCATCCAAATTCGGGACTGGCGAACTCAGCTGATCGAGGTCGGTTGCCGTGGCACGGTTCCATGTCACCAAGTCAGCCGAGAGCTCGACGATGTAGTCAAGCGCGGTTGATCCAATCCGATGGCGGTAAGAGAATGTGAGATACGCCTTCCCAGTCGCCGCATCGGTCAGCACACTCGGCTGCGGCAATCCTCCGCTGGACATCCCTAGGCTCAAATTGAACGCGTAGGGCAGCAAATTCGATGGGGTCGCATAATAGACGCCCCATGTGACAGCAGGTGCGGAAGAGGCGGGCAGCACCGGATCCGTAACGATCGACACGGTGAATGAGTTGTCACCCGGCACCAAACTGACTGCAGGCCCGGTCCAATGCGCATAGCCATCGCTTGTCGATGCGGGCAGGCCGTTCACCGACATCGAAATAATACTCGAAGGATTTGTCACAGTGCCAGAAAGTGCGATCGAAGACGCTGTCGTTACAGGGGGCGATGTCACGTCGATCACCGGTCGGCGACTCACGTTCACGAAAGCAGCGTCGCTGGTCACGCTCCCGTTCGAATTACTCACCACGACTGTGTAATTTCCGGTGTCGCCGGGCTGCACGTTGCCAAGGAGCAGTGTCATGCCGGTCGCGCCGCTGATCGGCACGCCATTCTTGCTCCACTGATAACTTAGCGGCCCTGTTCCTGTCGCGGTCGTGCTGAGTGCCACAGTTGCGCCTTCGAAAACCCGCTGACTTTGTGGCTGCTGGGAGATTGCGGGCGGCGTTCCGCCGGAGCCGCCGGTCGTCACATTGGTGATCATGATGTCATCGAAAAACCAGCCGTGGCGGTCCGTCAGCCCGAGGTAAGCCCCAGCCGGGCTGTTGA
>JBBRXP010000203.1:0-10138 GCA_038238555.1 Chthoniobacterales bacterium
GCGGGTGATGAGTTTCGAGCCCACAATGAGGACGAGCATAATCGCCCAAGTGAAGACAATGGTCGCGTTGAGCTTGAAGACTCCGTGCTGCCAGAAGATGAGTTGGTCAGGCGTGAGACGCATGGCTGGCCTCCTTGGTAGATCTGCCAGGTGCGACGGTCGGACGTGTCAGACGCATGACCACAAAGCGCGCGATGATGAATCCGAGGAGACAGGTGATGAGCCGTTTTCCATCGCCGCCACCGACGAGATAGAACCCTGCGAGGACGACGGACGTTCGGACCACCAGGCTCCCGAGAAACCACAGGGCCGGGCGCGGTGACGCCAGACCCTTGCGCACGGTCCACCAGAGGCCGCCAAAGAAAAGCACCCCGAGCATGCCGCCCGCCAATCCTGATAATACCAGCATCAACGGCTCATTCATGGTCATCCTCCTGTTCGTCGCGCATGGCCTTGTCTTCTTTCGCGACCCAATGCCACGCGTTCCAGCAGCCGATCACGAGGCCGGCCATGAGCAGCGCGAGAGTCCACGGATGGCTGGCGGGATGATGCTTATCCAGCCACAGGCCGAGCGCAGCTCCGAGCAAAGTCGGCACCGTGACGGACCAGCCAATCAGCCCCATCATTCCTAGGCCGAACCAGACGCCGGGAGTGCCGCGGCGGCGGGCGCGGAGCTTGCGCTCGGCCTTCGCGCCGATCTCGCGAGCGAGCGGCGGCGCGTTTTTTGGTGGCTCGTTATTCATGGGTAAAAGCGGCAAAGCGGTGAAGGAATCCCGATTCCAATTTGGCCATGACCGAGCGCACACTTTGCTCGTTTTCGTCGAGGGTGAGAAACTCACTTTCCACAGATGCGCGGAGTTGTCCGAGATCGGCTCCGGTGAGGGCGCGACGCACCGAGACGAGCACTTCGGCGCCAGTCTTGACCAGCACGCCTTCATCCACGGCGACGAAGACTTCGCCATCGGCGGCGGTTTCATAAGTCAGAATGCCCGGAACGAGCGCGGCCACGCAATCCAGTCGATGAGGCAAAAGCCCAAACGAGCCTTCACGCGTCTCCGCGACGATGCGCCGGACATCGGTCTTCTCCGCGAAGACCTGGAAAGGGAGGAGCACTTTAAGATTCATGAGTGTCGGCAACGTTGCCTGCAAAGCGCATCTGGAGCAACTCCACGACATCGACACCGTGGTTCTCGATAAAACGGGCACGCTCACCCTCGGCGTGCCCGAGGTCGCGGAAATGACCCCGCTCGATGGCGCGAGCACGGACGACGTTTTGCAAACTGCCGACGATTTCCATGATGTGACGAAAGTGTTCCATACCAGAGGCTCGTTATAGCGGCAGGCGCAGGATGCAGTTCACTCCTTCTTCCGCGTGCGGCGGACTTCGGTGAAGGTCGGATTCCCTGTGGCACTACTGCGGCCACTCGTCGCCCGCCATCGGCGGGGCATCTGGCACTTCGGCCAGCGCCTCGTCGAACGCTTCACGCGACGCGTTCCTGGCCCGGTGCGCCACGTAGTTTTCGTGGCTCCACACGCCCACGGATTGCGTCACGGCCAGCGAGATGAGTTGCGCGAGCGGGATGCGTTCGCGCTCCGCGAGTGCGCGGGCTTGTTCCAATACCGGTTCCGGCACTTGGGCTTCGATGGTCGTCATGGCATCACCGCTTCGGTGGGTCTTCGCGCACGAGTGCCGTGGGTTCGTCGTGTTCAGCTTCGGCGAAAGAAACGAACTTCACGCCGCGCGCGGCCGACTCGCGCTCCCGTTCGCGCACGAAATCGAAAAGCCGTTGCAGATCGTAGCCCGTCTCGCGGGCGAGGTCGTCGCGCGTCTGACGGATTTCTTTGAGGATCGGATCGGGTTTCATGGTTCAAGGCTTCAACAAATCAAACGGTGTGCAAATCGCGGGACATTGAAAGCCGGCCCGCGTGCAGAGGCGCTCGATTTGCCGGCTGATGGCGATGTTGTGAATGTGGGTGCAGTTCCACGTCAGCAGCATATCCATCCCATGCACTGCTGCCACGGCGATGTGCGACGCGTCCACTGCCGCCTTGGCCGGGATCAAGCCCGTCGCAAGAATCGCCGCGGTCAGTTCGCGAATAGTCGCCGTCATCGCCAGACGCGGCAGCGGCGCAATGGCTCGCAGACGTTCCGCCGCCATCTGCGCGTCGCCCCGCGCAGCCTCGATCTCCACAAACTCGGAAACGAACAATTCATAGTTCTGCCGCTCTTCGTCCCACCATCGCTGTGTCGCCACCTGCAATCCGCGCCTGAGCGCATCCCGACTGGGCCGCGCCACAAGGTAGCTCGGGATGGTCGTTTCGAGGTAGAGCTTCGGGAGACTCATGCATGAACGCTAACCTGCGCGAGTCGGCGGCGACAAGCGGGCGGTTGCCATCCCTTTTCCTTCCTCGTTCCGAAAGTGGGGCTTTCGGAACGCAGCCATGCGCGGGCAATTTCATTGCGTGGCGGGAAGCGGGTGCGGTGCCCGATACCGCCAGCCCTCCCCGCGAAGCACAGCTTCCCCGCAATGATGGCATGTCCAAACCCTCAGTTTGGACACGAGGGAATTAAAATCTCCCGGAATTCGATGTAATCGTTGGGTTGCATGACGAGCTTCATCATGCCGAAATCGGAGGCGCGTGCCAGCCTGAAGAGGTTCTTGCGGCTGCGATGGCTTTCGCCCGGCGCTCCTACGGCATCAGCTTTTGCCAAATGCACCCGAGCGCCCGCTGGAGCCGGAGCACAGTGGTGAGCAGAATGTTGAGCTGGCCCGCCTCGATCTTCTGAAGCGTGCGGATGTTGAGATCGGCCATCTCGGCAAGCCGCTCCTGCGTCAGCCCTTTGGCGCTGCGCTGGCGGCGAACGTTCGCTCCGAAGCGCGTCAGTTCGTCGTTTTCTCCTCTGGCGGATGGCACGCCCCATTACGCCGCAACAAACCCGTTGACGTGAACGGCGCAACGGGGCGTAATCTGCGGATCGATGGTGAAGGTTGATTGCGTGTTTTCACGCTGCTACGCTCAACGCTCGAAACCCTCAGAACAATATGGAATCGAATCATTCGCGGCAAAACGTTCTTCTGGTTGGCTCCGCAACGCGAGTCGGTCGATGTGCAAAACGAGGGAGCGCCGTTATCTTGGCTTTGCTCTTTCTTCTCGGCGTGGCGTCGGATGCGGCAGCCTCTGGCCGCAATATCAAACTTCTGTCCAGCAATCCGCAGAATTACGTCTATTTGATCGGCTCAAACATCGCAATTTCAGGGATCGTCGTGGACGACCAAGCGAATCCACTTTCCGGGATCCAAGTTCTCGCCGAAGACCCTATCGTCCGGCAGAGCCGTTTCGTCGGTCAACCCACAGACGCAGGCGGTCACTTCACCCTCTCATACTCGTCGAGCCAAACTGGTAATCCCGGATTCTTTGTGGTTCAGCTCTCGACGGACGGCTCAGTTTTCACGCCGGTTGGTATAACGCTGAATAAACCGGCGGTGCTTAGTGGGGCTGTTCCGGGCTTGAATCTCCCGATCGGCCAATTCTCTTCTCTTTCGACTGCAAGCGCAGACGCCCGAACGCTTGGTTTCCAGAACGAATCCACGCCTGCCTACATTTTACCGAGTGCGTCTGATCAAAAGACAACTGGAATGACCATTGGGAATTCAATGGCAGCTTGGCTTGTTGGCCAGGGGAAAGATTACATCAAAGACCCCTCGAATGATGTGGCTTTAGGGCTCCTTCCCACATGCCTGGCTGGCGGGCCGGTGAATCCTGTGTGTGATTTTGCCGTATCCTACACGCTTACTTCATTGGCACACCAAGTCGTTAAAGCAGATATAGACCTGATCATTGACCGGGCTCCAAATCTTAATGACGGGCAACGATTGGGCGCTCATCAGTTGGTAACTGGTGCCGACCTTCTCTGGTCGGCAACACATTTTAGTTCCAAGGGTGGCATTGATACAGCCGTCGATATTCTTTCCGCATCATGGAGCATTCAGGACGCAAGCTTGCAATTGCTGACGGATAGCTCCGGCAACGTTACCGGCTTGGTAGGAGTCGGGATTGGCACTGGCAATCAAGGTGCGCGCTGTGTCGTCGTCACGCAAGCGACGGTGACTTCGCCTCAGGCACCGAGCGCTCCGTCGAATCTCTCCGCTACGAATATGTCCGGCCAGATTCAGCTCTATTGGTCGAACAACGGAACCGGCTCAACGGGAGTCAAAATTGACCGCAAGACCGGGAGCAATGGTTCCTGGTCTCAGCTTGCGCAGGTGTCCGCGACTACAAGTGCTTTCTTAAACACTTCCGTGTCGCCATCGACAACCTATTACTACCGAGTAAGCGCCTACAACTCGGCGGCGTCCTCGGGCTATTCGAATACTGCTAATGCAACGACTTCCCCGGCGACCACCCAGGTCGTTCGCACTCTTACGGTGAACTCATCGAATCCCGCAAGTGGTGTTTACATTTACATCGGGCCGAATGCGACAAACGGTGTTGCGGATGGCGTGACGCCTTTCGGACGCAATTATTACGCCGGAACTTCTGTTACGGCCAATGCTCCTGCGTCCGCGGGTGCCAATAACTTTCAGAAGTGGCAACTCGACGGCGTTGATTTCTCGACGTCACTTGTCACGACAGTGGCGATGAACGCCAATCATTCCCTTACGGCTATTTACAGCCCACAGGCACCGGGTTGCAGTTATTCACTGAATCCCACGAGTTATGCTTTTCCCTCCGGCGGCGGCAACGATGCTTTCAACGTAATTTGCGGAAGTGGTTGCCCGTGGACGGCGACCTCGTCCGACTCTTGGATCACACTGACGGGCCAAACATCCGGGATGGGAACGAAGGGAATTAGTTATAGTGTCGCAGCTAATAACAATACGAACTCGCGAACTGGCTCGATCAATGTGGCGGGTCGAACATTCACAATTAGCCAAAATGGAAGCGTCAGCACTTGCACCTACTCGCTCAGTCCGAGGACTTACACCTTTCCGTCCGGAGGAGGGACCGATTCGTTCAATGTAGTTTGCTCTACGGGATGTCCGTGGAGTGCAACCTCGCCGGACGCTTGGATAACCCTTACTGGCCCGACCTCTGGTAGCGGCACGACAGGGATAAGCTTCAGCGTCGCTGCAAATCCGAACACGACTTCAAGGGGTGGCAGAATTTTTGTCGAAGGACAAATTTTTACGGTCAACCAGAACGGAAATACGGGGGCATGCAGCTACTCCCTCCGCGAATCAAGCACTATATGGCCTTCTGCCGGAGGGCACGGTGCTGTGGATATTCTTTGCGGCCAGGGGTGTCCATGGACGGCCACTTCCACCGTGCCTTGGATCACAATGGATGCGCCAGCCTCCGCAAGCGGGCCTTACGGTATCGGCTACACGATAGACGCTAACACGAGCACCAACTCGCGAAGTGGATCAATCACCGTTGCGGGTCTCACGTATTCGATCGTGCAAAATGCTCAAGCGCCCGGCGGTCCCCCGGCTGACAATGTTCTCGGACAAGCCACCTTTACTTCACGCTTGAATCCCAATCCTCCTACAGCGAGCAGCATGTTTCAGCCAACTGACGTCGCCGTCGATCCGACTACGGGAAAAGTTTTCGTAGCTGACACATCGAACAATCGCGTTCTCCGATTCTCCAGTGCGGCGGCAATGACGAACGGAGCGGCTGCCGAGGCGGTGCTAGGACAACCAACCTTTACAACCAAGGCCGTCAGCACCACGCAGTCTGGCATGAACGGCGTGAACGGGTTGACGGTCGATAACGCCGGGATCTTATGGGTAGGCGACTACTTGAACAATCGAGTCCTCCGTTTCAATTCGGCAGCATCGAAGGCTACAGGTGCCAATGCAGATGGTGTTCTGGGACAACCCAATTTTACGAGTTCGGCGGAAAACACGACGCAATCCGGCATGATCGCCCCAAGCGGTGTGTTCGTGGATGGCACCGGGGCGCTTTGGGTGGCAGACAAGACGAATCATCGCATCCTTCGGTTTAATTCAGCGGCTACCAAGCCGAACGGAGCCAATGCGGATGCAGTTTTGGGCCAGTCAAACTTCACTGGGAATGCGTATGGACTCTCTCAGGCGAAGTTCCATTATCCCAGTGATGTCGCCGTGGACGCCGCTGGAACTCTTTGGGTAGCGGATCAAAACAATTGTCGAATATTGCGATTTGACGCGGCCGCTTCCAAGCCAAATGGCGCAAATGCGGACGGAGTGCTGGGACAGGCAGACTTCAACACGGCCAACCGAATTTGCACACGGGCGAGCATGACTGACCCAAGCGGCGTATTAATGGGTTCCCACGGCTCAATTTGGGCTGTTGACAGCAGTAACCTGCGCGTTCTCCGCTACGATGGCGCGTCATCCAAGTCGAATGGCTCTCCGGCAGACGGACTTTTGGGACAGCCGGACTTTACTACAAAGACCTACAACACCACCCAGACCGGTTTTGGCTTTCCAATCACAGGATGTATTGATTCGGCTGGCAACCTGTTCGTAGCAGATTTTACTAACGAGCGAGTCCTGCGCTTCAATCAACAGGATATTGTGCGGACAGCGGACATTGCGCTTCAAATCAGTCCTGCTGCCGGAGGAAATGTGGCTGGAGGAGGCACCTTCCCCATCGGGAACTCCCAACAAATCGCGGCACTGCCGGTGCCTGGATGGGAGTTCGTGACTTGGAGCGATGGGGTGGCTCAAAGTAGTCGAACCATTACAGTGCCGGCCGGCGGAGCTACGTATTCGGCAATCTTCACCCCACTGCCGGTGTATTCTGTTTCGCCTAGTGCGGGCAGCAGCGGAAGCATTACGCCGAGCACAGTTCAAAGCGTGAACGAAGGAGAAAACATCACGTTTTCAGCGCTACCCGGCAATGGTTATGTGGTCGATCAATGGCGCTTGAACGGAGCGGCGGTTCAGAGCGGGGGCGACGGGTTCACGATTGGAAACGTATCCGCGAATGCTTCTGTCGAAGTAATATTCAAACCTAGCCCCCAAACGGCATTCGCTCAGTGGTCGGCAGCGCACTTTACGTTCGCCCAACTGAACGATCCGAATGTCAGCGGCTGGACCGCTGACCCGGACTTCGATGGAATTGCGAACGGGTTGGAGTTCCTTTTTAATTCCAGTCCAACAGACGGAACTCAACCCGCTCAAGATGCGCGTCCGCAAGTCGGCATGGAAACATTTGGAAGCATCACCTATCTGACCCTTACTTATCGAAAGAGCACACAGGCCGACTCGTCCATTGTGCATGTGCAGGTTTCACCGAATTTGAGCGCTGGCTCCTGGCAGGATGTAGTTCCCGATATGATTGACGGTTTGATGCCGGACCCCGTCACAGGAGACCCGCGGATTAAGGTCAAAGTGAATGTCACAGGCGACGTGAAAAAGTTCATACGATTGAAGGTGGACGCACAGTAATGCTCGGAGGGTGGAACCGCCGCCGATGACGGCGATGGTGCCGAAGATGAAGCCGATACCCATCGCCTTGGTGGTGCCTTCGGCGAGCCCGCCAGCGGCTTGCGCGAGAATGCGCAGTGCGCGGAACGACATGAGTTGGAGCGAAGAAATCATGAGCACATTGATATGCGACTTTGGCGCGCGGCTTCCGCGAGACTCATATCAGTAACACTCCGTAATGCGCTCTACCCTCCGCCGGTAACCAGCACGGGGTTGCGCGGCTGACGGATGAGGGCGTGGGCGCGGCTGTAGGCGGGCGCGCGGTCTTCGTCCGGGCAGGAGGTGACGAGCAGGCAGTCGAGCGCATTCGCGAACTCCGCGACAACGCGCAGGACGTCGGCCTTCTCCGCGAAGACTTGGAATGGGAGCAGAATCTTAAGCTGCATGCGCGCGGACCGGTTCGGGTTTCTCTGCTGGTTTCAACGCGGGTTTGGCCTTCGCCTTGGCTTCATCGATCGCGCCGATCATGTAGAGCGCGCTCTCGGGGAAGTCCTTGAATTCGTCTTTCAGGATTCGTTCGCAGCCATCGAGCGAATCCTCGAGACTCACTAACTTGCCCTTCATGCCGGTGAATTGCTCGGTGGTGAAAAATGGTTGGGTGAGAAACCGCTCCAACCTGCGGGCGCGGGCGACGACGTTGCGATCCTCTGGCGAAAGCTGCTCCAGACCTAACATCGCGATGATGTCCTTGAGTTCCGCGTATTGCGCGAGCGTGCGCCGGATTTCCTGCGCCAGCTTGTAGTGCCGCTCGCCAACGATGCCCGGCGTGGCGATCTTCGAGGTGGACTGCAACGGATCGATCGCCGGGAACAGCCCTTCGCTGGCACGTTTGCGCGAGAGCACGATGGACGCGGAGAGATGTGAGAAAGTGTGCACCGCCGCCGGATCGGTAAAGTCATCCGCCGGCACATAGACGGCCTGGATGGAAGTGATCGCGCCGGTGTCGGTATTCGCGATGCGTTCCTCCAAGCCCGAGAGCTCGGTGCCCATGGTCGGTTGATAACCGAGACGCGACGGCATCTGGCCCATCAGGCCGGAGACCTCCATGCCGGCTTGGATGAAGCGGAAGATATTGTCGATGAGCAGCAACACATCGCGGTGTTCGTCGTCGCGGAAATACTCGGCCATCGTCAGCGCCGCGTGACCCACACGGAACCGCGCGCCGGGCGGTTCGTTCATCTGGCCGAAGAGCATCACCATTTTGGGCAAGACGCCCGCTTCCTTCATGTCGCGATAGAGCTCCTCGCCTTCGCGACAACGCTCGCCGATGCCGCAGAAAATACTCACGCCGTCCTGATGCCCGATCATGTTGTGAATCATCTCGGTGAGCAGCACGGTCTTGCCGACGCCAGCACCGCCAAACAGTCCAGCCTTGCCGCCACGCTCCAGCGGCACGAGCACATCGATGACTTTGATGCCCGTTTCAAATATCTCCGACTTGGTGGAACGTCGCGCCAAGGGCGGCGGATCGCGATGCACCGAGCGCCACTCGACATCGGTCAACGCGGTTTCGCGATCGATCGTGTTCCCAAACACATCAAACATCCGGGAGAGAATCTCTTTGCCGACAGGTGCCTTGAGCGGTCCCCCGGTGTCCTCGACCGCCATGCCCCGCGCCAGACCTTGGGTGGGCGTGAGCGCGATCCCCCGCACCGTGTGCGCGTCACGCTGCGCCAATACTTCGATCACGATTTCCCGCTTTTCGCCTGCGCGCAGCACGGTGTAGATCGCCGGTAGATGCTCGTCGAATCGCACATCCACGACACTGCCGCGGACCGAGACAATCGAGCCGAGATTGGCTCTATCTTTCATACTCCGATCTCCTCGAATTGCGTCGGCGCGGCGTCCGCGGGCGCGCCAGTTGGAAGGTCTTTCGGAATGAAGAGGCTCGCGACGCCGATTCGGCTGTCGGCCATTCCGTAGTAAATATCGAAGCGGTCCGGTGTGCCAAGATCGTCGCGCCGATCAATGCCCGTCGGGAACACGACGTTGGCGATCATTCCCCGGAGTTCCTCGGGCGATTCTGGAGTCAGCACCGGTTCCGGCGAGCGGTAGAGAATCGTTTGCGGATGCTCCTTCGAGAGCACCATCACGCCGGCGGAGTAGCAGAGCTGGCGACCGTCTTTGTCGGGTTCCGCCGACTTGCTGACGCCGTGATAAACGACCAGCCAGCCATACCGGCACAGGATCGGCGGAGTGCCGCCGCCAATCTTTAGTTGTTCCCACGGCGCGACGGGAGTGGCGAGCCGGTGGTGCGAGTTGAACAATCCGGGTTCATGCGCCGCAAAGCTCTTCGGCGGCATCGGACAATAGGAAATCCAGATGCTTTCGTGCTCGCGATCCACCATCCGGCACGATCCTTCGCAAGCGGTTTCCTCGGGCAGAGTGCCGGGAAAAAGTGGCCGGTGAATTAGTGCCAATTGCAGCTTCCCTACATGATTCGGAATGGCGACCGGGAAGACGCTGGCGTCCTTGTTATCCACATGGACAAAATCGATTCCCTGAAAGGATTCAAACGTCGCCAGCCCGATCCGCTCCCAGTGGAATAGATCCTCCGACATCGCGAGCGCGATCCTCGGACCGTTGGACGAAAGTGCCGTGTAGGACATCACGTAATGCCGAAGCGGCTCGACATACGTTACCCGTGCGTCCTCGCATCC
>JBBRXP010000204.1:0-9909 GCA_038238555.1 Chthoniobacterales bacterium
CTCCGCGACACACGATCCTCGCGGCGAGGCGCCGCGGGCACTTACTGCGACGAGGGCTTCGCAGCTACTACGATGATCTCCGCTTTTGCCAATACCTTCAAGATTCCGGAGCTGCGGAATCGGGTGCTCTTTACCTTGATCATGCTGGTGCTCGTCCGCATCGGCGCGGCGATCACTTGCCCCGGGGTGAATGCGTCGGTCATTCAGCACTGGTTTGAGAACCAGGTGAACAGCCAGTCCGGCGGGTCGATCGCGGCGCTCTTTAATATCTTCAGCGGCGGGGCGCTTGAAAACTGCGCGGTGTTCTCGCTCGGCGTGATGCCTTACATCAGCGCGAGCATCATGTTGCAGTTACTGACCGCGGTGATTCCGCAACTGGGTAAGTTGGCAAAGGAAGACGGCGGGCGGCAGAAGATCATGCAATACACGCGGTATGTGACCATCGCGTTGTGCATCTTTCAGGGTTACTTACTCGCGCTGTCTTTTGAGAACCCGCAGTCCAACCCGTTTCTCTCGGGCATCGTGGACACGATCGCCAAGCTGGGTATCCCGCTCGTGTCCGATCCGGGGCTGGCGTTCCGGGTCATCACTGTCTTCACGCTGACCGCGGGGACGATGTTTCTCATGTGGCTGGGCGACCAGATCACCGACCGCGGCATCGGCAATGGGATGTCACTTATCATCACCGTCGGCATCGTCGCTCGGCTGCCCGCCGCGCTGGTGCAGGCGTGGCATACTTTCGTTCCGACTGGTGGCCAGCAGAGCCAGGTGAATCCACTCGTTCTCGTGTTAATGATCGCCTTCCTGGTGTTCGTGATCGCGGCGGTGATTTGCATTACTCAGGCGCAGCGGCGGATCAGTGTGCAGTATGCCAAGCGCGTGGTGGGGCGGAAAGTGTATGGCGGGCAGACGCAGTATATGCCGTTGAAGGTGAATTACGCGGGCGTGATGCCGATCATCTTTGCGCAGGCACTGCTCGTTTTTCCTTCCACGATTGTGACGATGGCTTTCAAGGGTAATCCCATGGCGCAGAAGTTTGCCGTGATGTTACAACAGGGCTGGCTGCACTACGCGCTCTATGGGGTGATGATCTTCTTCTTTAGTTACTTCTGGGTGGCCACGCAATTTCAGCCGCAACAGATCGCCGACGATCTGAAGAAATACGGTGGTTACATTCCCGGCGTGCGTCCCGGCAAGCCGACGGCGGACTTCCTCGATTTCACGATGACGCGACTTACTTTCGCGGGCGCGGTGTTTCTTACCATCATCGCGATCCTGCCGCAGATGTTATCCCATCAATTGAACGTGCCTTATGTTACCGCCCAGTTTTTTGGCGGCACGAGCCTCCTCATCTGCGTGGGCGTGGTGCTCGATACCATGCGGCAGGTCGAGACGCATCTGATCCAGCGGCATTACGACGGCTTTCTGCGCAAGGGCCGGCTGCGCGGGCGTTTCGATCGGTCGCCCAATGCGCGCGGGGAGGCGGTGCAGCAAGGCGCTCTCTTATGGCTCTACGTGGGCATCGCCATTCTTCTGGTCGCGGGACTTACCATCTTCATTGCGGGGCGATTTCATTAGTGAAGCGACGGATCGTCTTGCTCGGCCCGCCCGCCTCCGGCAAGGGCACGCAGGCGGAAATGATTACTGCCCGATTCCAACTCCCGAGTGCATCTCCCGGGACGATGCTAAGGCAGGAGAAGGAAGCTGGCACAAAGCTCGGCATCGAGACCGGCGAGCTGACAAGGCGCGGCCAACTCGTACCCGACGAGACGGTGAACGCGCTGGTTGCGCACTGGCTGGGAAAGCACGATTCGGAGTTTATTTTCGATGGTTACCCGCGCAGCATCGGCCAGGCGGAAGGGCTCGATCGGTTACTTGTGGAGAGGGAGACGCCGCTGGAGGTGGTGTTATCCTTCGAGGCGGATTTTACTACTTTGCAGAGCCGAGTATTACACCGCGCGGTATGCTCGCGTTGCCGGCGAAACTTCAGCATCGGCCTGCACATCGCCACGCTCGACGAGCCGTGTCCCATCTGCGGTGGCGCGCTCGTGCGGCGTGGCGACGATACGCTGGAGACGCTCGACTTGCGGATGCGCGAATACGCGGAGAAGACCGAGCCACTCATCGCCTATTACTCGAAGCGCGGACTGTTATACCCAGTGGATGCGACACGCACGCCGGATGCGGTGTTTGCCTCGGTGGCGGAGATACTCGAAGCCGCATGAGCATCCCCATCAAGAGCGATCGCGAGATGGAGAAGATGCGCATCTCCTGCCGCACAGCGAGTGACGTGCTGGATAAGGTATCGAGCATGATTAGGCCCGGAGTCACTACGCGTGATATCGATCAAGCGGCAGCCGATTATATGGCCGAAGAAGGATGCATCAGTGCGTTTTTGGGTTATCGCGGGTTTCCGGGGCGCATCTGCATTTCGGTGAATGAAGAAGTGGTGCATGGCATCGGCGGTGGGCGCCGTATTCAATATGCAGACATCGTGAAGCTGGACATCGGCGTCGTGAAGAATGGATGGGTGGGCGACACCGCCACCACCGTGGCCGTGGGCGCCATTGATGCGCGAGTGCAGCGGCTTCTGCAAGTTACCGAGGATACGCTCGACCTTGCCATCACCTTTGCGCACCCCGGCCGGCGGCTCGGCGACCTGTGCTCCGCGATCGAGGATGAAGTGGTGGCTCACGGTTACAGCGTCGTGCGCGAATTTGTGGGTCACGGCGTGGGCCGCAAGTTGCACGAAGAGCCGCAAGTGCCGAACTACGGCCGCTCCGGCACCGGCCCGAAGCTCAAGCCCGGCATGACCATCGCGATCGAACCGATGGTGAACATGGGCGTGGCCGGCGTGCGGGTGCTGGCCGACAAGTGGACCGTTGTGACGCTCGACGGCAGGCCCTCCGCGCACTTCGAACACACCGTGCTCATCACCAAGAGCGAGCCCGAGATTCTAACTTGGCGAAGAAAAGGGCAATGGAAGGAAAAAGCCGTCTCCAAATAAAATGCGTTTGCCATTCATTCCTCTGTTGCCAGGGGAGAAAGTCCTGCTAGGAATGTCGGCCCGTTTTATCCCCTGAAAATCAAGCTCCAAGTGATCCCATGAAAGTAAGAGCATCCGTGAAACGTCTTTGCGAAAGCTGCCGCATCGTGAAGCGAAAAAACGTCGTGCGCGTGATCTGCAAGAACGCGCGCCACAAGCAGCGGCAAGGATGATGACGAATGACGAGGAACCCTTTCCGAAGGCCTCCCATCTGCGCTGCGAATGGGCTTCGTCATTCCTCATTCAAATCCCATATCTAACTGCCAGCCTCCAAAAACCCACCCATCATGCCCCGACTCCTAGGCGTTGACATTCCCGGCGACAAGCGCATCGAAGCTTCGCTGCCTTATATTTATGGCATCGGCCCGAGCGCCGCGAAGAAGCTGCTCGACCAAGCCAATATCAATCCCGACATCCGCGCGAAAGATTTGAGCAGCGAACAGGTCAATCAAATCATTCAGGCGATCGCGGCGAGCAAGCTGCCGATCGAAGGCGACCTTCGACGCGAGGTGCAGAGTAATCTCAAGCGCTTGCAGGCTATTAACTGCTACCGCGGCATTCGCCATCGCCGCGGGCTTCCGGTGCGCGGCCAGCGCACGAGCACCAATGCCCGCACGCGCAAAGGCCCGCGCAAGACCGTGGGCGTGCAACGCGCCAAGGAAGCTCCAAAGGCGGCGGCCAAGTAACTAAGTAACTCCCATGCCCGACTCCGAAAATCCCCAGGCTCCAAAAGCCGAAACCGAAATAACTCCAGCAGCGCCGGCTGCCACAGCAGAAGCTCCTGCCAAAATCGCCAAGACCCGGGTACCGAAAAAGAAGGACGCCGCCGGCGCAGCGACTGCAAGTGAGCCGAAGAAGGAAGAGAACCTTTCACTCGATCCGAATTCGGTCGTCGAGCCGATTAAGATCATCAAGGCCAAGGGGAGCAAGAATGTGCAAACGGGCATCGCGCACGTGCTCGCTTCTTTTAATAACACGATCGTAAGTATCACCGACCAGGCGGGCCATGTGGTCGGATGGTCGAGTGCTGGCAAGTGCGGATTCAAAGGGTCGCGCAAGAGCACTGCATACGCCGCGCAGATGGTCGCGCAGGATGCCTGCCGCCAAGCGATGGGCCACGGGCTGAAGGAAGTAGAAGTGCGGGTAAAAGGTCCGGGGTCAGGGCGGGAGTCGGCGGTGCGCGCGATCCAGGCAGTTGGACTGGAAATCACCCTCATCAAGGACGTGACGCCGGTGCCGCACAATGGGTGTCGTCCGCCCAAGCAACGGCGCGTCTGACCAACAACCGTTCGATCAAGAGTAAGAATTAAGAAACAACAGACATGGCACGTTACACAGGACCCAAATCGAGAATCAGCCGCCGCTTTGGCGTCGCGCTCTTCGGCCCATCGAAGGCGCTCGAGCGCAAAAATTACGGACCCGGGATGCACGGCCCGAAAGGCTCCCGTCGCAAGCAGAGCGAATACGCGGTGGCGCTCGGGGAAAAACAAAAACTCCGTTACCAATACGGCGTGCTCGAGAGACAATTTCGACGTTACTTTGAGATCGCGTCGCGGCGTCGCGGAGTGACCGGCGAAATCTTGCTGCAGCTTCTCGAGACGCGGCTCGACAACGTGGTCTATCGCCTCGGCTTCGCCAATAGCCGCAACGGCGCCCGCCAACTCGTGGCCCACGGGCACGTGCAGGTAAACGGTCGAAAGGTCGATGTCGCTTCCTTCAATGTCCGCGCCGGCGATGCCATCCTTGTGAAGGACAAGCCCCAATCGCGCCGGCTTGCGGCCAGGAATCTGGAACTCACGCAGATCGTCCAGGTGCCGGATTGGTTGACGGTGGACAAAGAGAATTTCAAAGGCCAGGTCTCGCGCATCCCATCGCGCGACGAGATCGCGCCCATCGTCAACGAGCAACTCATCGTCGAGCTCTACTCGCGCTGAGCGCAGGCGTTTTTTACGGCGCAGATCGTTTCGCGCGGTCTGCGCCGCTTTGCTTCCGGTAAAGCGTCTCAATCCATTCCAGCAAGGGAGGCCACAGGCTTGTGGAGCGCAGCAATTCCGCCGCACTCGGGCGGGCCTTTCCTGCCGCAGTCCCGCTCGGAAACGAAATTAACCCGAGCCCGCTGTGGAACCTACTGCGCCTCGATCAGGGCGAGCGCCTTGTCGAAGCTGCAACGCTCGAGGAAATGCGCCAGTCGCGGATCCACCGGCGGCGGCAGTTGCGAGCGCAGCGTGGCGATGCGCTCCGAGGCGGCTTTGAGCCGCTCGAAGTGCGCGGCGCTGTCACGTTCATAAGCAGCGCGATCGGCGATCGCCGCCAGCCGCTCGCGGAGAGCGAAGGCGAGCTCTTGATAAGATCCGGAGTCGGGCATTGCGCGGTCTGCGAGGTTCAGGCGGGCTTGGCGGCGGAGGATTCGGAAAGAAGCTGGCGCTCAGCCACGATCCAGTCGCCTGGCTCATCGCCCGGCAGGCCGGCAGTGCGGCGCTTCTCTGAGATGAAATAAGCGCGCAGTGCGATGTCTTCGCGAGTGAATCCGGGGCTCTGCGGCGGGTTCTTCGCCGACCGCTGCCGTGGTTTGGTGGTGTTCATCGAAGGCACGAGAACGCCCTCGACTGTTTGCCCGGCCTTGGGAGCCGGTTGAATTGCGCGCTTGCTCGGAGCGTCGCTGCTTTTCGTTTTGGATTTTTTTCCCATAGCTTTCAAATGTGGATTCGAGATTTGCCTGGGGATAGAGCGGCAATGAAACGGCGCACGGAACGCGGGTCGTTATACGTGGCGTGCGGCGCAGGTAAACACCAATTTTTCGCCAGCGACCGGCGACGCACCACCCGTTTTGAGCATTCGCCAAACGCGGCTGGTTTTGAGCGTTTAGCGTTTAGCGTTGAGCGTTGAGCGTTCTTGTTTACGGTCGGCTCCATGCCCGATCCGACCGATCCCCTTTCCACCCCGCCCAGCCCTGCCGCCCCCAGCGATCCCGCTCTGGCGCCAACCGGCGAGGCGTCCGTGCTTCAGCCGAATATCGCCGCCGCGCTCGCGAGCTTTTTTCCGCTGCTGGGCGGCATCGTGTTTCTGGTCATCGAGAAGAAGAACGCATTCGTGCGCTTTTACGCGATGCAGTCGGTGTTTCTCGGCGGGTGCATGTTCGCATTTTTTTTCATCGCGGGCGCCGCGGGGATGATTCTTGGGCATGTGCCGCTGCTCGGCTGGGTGTTTGGGGGGCTGCTGGCATTGGCGGTGTGGCTGGTGTGGTTCACCGGTCTGGTGCTCGCGGTGATTTGCGCCATCAAGGCCTTTGGCGGCACGCAGGAGTGGGAGATTCCCGTGCTCGGCAAGCTCGCGCGGCAGCAACTCTCGCGCGGCGGAATCTAGGGTGCCCGCAGGAGCGAGAGCACGCGCTCGACGAGCGGCTCATCGCCCGCAAAGGCGCTTGAATTCAGGGTTTCCAAGCCGCTCTCGCGCCGGAACCACGTGAGCTGGCGCTTGGCGTAATTGCGCGTCGCCTGCTGGATCGCGGCGATGCACGCAGCCCGGCTCATGGTGCCGGCGAGCAAGGCGCGCACTTCGCGCAGCCCTAGCGTCTGGCTGGCGGTCGGGCCGATCTCGCCGGCGCGCCGCACTTCCTCTTCCACTCCGGCGGCAAACATTGCCTCGGTGCGCAGGTCGATGCGCGCGTAAAGTTCGCCGCGTTCGCGGGTGAGGAAGACGCCGCGCATCTCGGCAGGAGCGCTCGCCCACTCGGCGCGAAAGCTGGAGAAGGGCCGGCCGGTGAGCACGCAGACCTCGAGCGCGCGGACGACGCGGCGCGGATTTTTCAGGTCGATGCACGCCGCGCCGGCTGGATCCAATTTCGTGAGCTGGCCCTGCAGTGCGTCCAGCGGTTGAGCTTCGAGTCTGGCGCGGAGAGCCGGGTTTGCTCGTGGCAGATCGGCGAGCCCGTGAGTGAGCGCGCGCAAGTAGAGGCCGCTGCCGCCGCAGACGATGGGCACCTTCCCTCGCGCGCGAATGGCCGCGATCCGCCGCTGCGCTTCGGAAAGATAACGCGCCACGTCGAAGGCTTCCGGGAGCGCGATCTCGCCCACGAGATGATGCGTCACGCGCGCGCGCAGCGCAGGAGCGGGTTTCGCGGTAAGGATGTCGAGACCGTCGTAAATTTGAAACGCGTCCGCGCCGACGATCTCCCCGCCGCACCGCTCCGCCACTGCGACGGCGATCTCCGACTTCCCGACCGCGGTCGGGCCGGCGATTACGAGGTAGCGCAGGTCCATCGTTGCCACATCCTTCGATATGCCGCTTCGATGCCGCGGGAAAATTGCCGCGCATCCATGAGCGGCGAAGCCTCCCATGCGCGGCCGCAAGCTGGCTCGCAACTCCGCCAAGCGAGGCAGATCGCCGGCCAACCGCAGCGCGATTCGCACATATTTCTCGTCGGAATCCGCAGTGAGTTCGGACAGGCCGACATTGCTGAGGATGCTCCAGCCCGCGCGCGACACCGCGGTGACGCCAGTGCGGCTCACCACCGGCACTCCCATCCAGAGCGCTTCGCAACAAGTGGTGTGTCCGTTATAAGGAAAGGTATCGAGCACAATGTCCGCGCGGTGGTGCAACGCGAGATACTCGGCGCGCGGCTGGCGCGCGGAAAATTCGAGTCGCTGCCGGTCGATCCCGCGCCGTTCGAAATATGGAACGATGCGTCCCTCTTGCTGGCAGGGCGGGCAGAGCAAAAGCAGGTGGGCCGTCGGCGCGGCGGCGAGAATGCGGCTCCACACATCGAGCATGCGGTCGTGGACTTTGCAGAAACTGTTGAAGCAGGCAAAGGTCACGTGTCCGCGATTCAAGGCGGGGAGCGGTGAAACCGCGGGCGCCGCGCCCATCGGATCGAAGCACCAAAAGCTGTGCGGCAGCCGCACGGATTCCTCGGAGTAGGCCGCATCGCTTGAGGGGGGATCGAGATACGGATCGGTCAAGCGGTAGTCGATCGTCTTGACTCCCGTGGTTCCCGGATAACCCGCAAACGTGACCTGGATGGGCGCGGGCTTGCGCGCAAAAACCAGCAGGCGATTCCCGGCAGTGTGCAAGGCGAGATCCACGAGGATGTCGATGCCGTCCGCTTGAACCTGTGCCGCCAGTTCCTCGTCGGAATGCCGCGCGGTCTCCCGCCAGAAGTGCGCGAGCCCGCGCAGGCGCTCAGTCACTTCATCCGCTCGCGCGGCGTCGGAATAACAGAAGATAGTAAACTGCTCGCGATCGTGTTTGGAAAAGAGAGGAAATAAATTTCGCCCGACAGCGTGATCTCGGAAGTCGGGCGAGATGTAGCCGATTCGCAGTCGCCGATCCGGCGACCGATCGTTGGCGTGAGCCTGAATCCGATCGCGCAATGGAGCGGCGTGCCTCCGAAACCAACGGCGGTGTTCAGCCAGCATTTTCTCCGGCGTGGAGGCCGGATCGAAGTAAGCGGCAAACGCAAGATTGCTGTGATTCAAGCGATGAGTGGGATCGAGAACCGCGGCTCTGCGATAACAGCCGATGGCTTTCTCGATCTCGCCCTTGTCTTTGAAGGCACTGCCGAGATTCCCGAGCGCCTGCACGAAATCGGGCTCGATGCGCAGCGCCTCCCGATAAGCGGCGATCGCATCTTCAATGTGCTCCCGATCGAGCTCCGCATTGCCGATATTGTAGAAAGCCAGCGCAAAGTCCGGCTTCAACCGGATGGCTGCGTGCCACGCACCGATCGCCTCTTCGACGCGACCCAGCGCGACCAGCCAGCGGCCGAGATTATTTCGATACTCCGCGTTTACAGAGTCGGCGGCAATGGCGCGGCGGGTGAGATCCACCGCCAACTCCAGCCGCCCGACCTGGCCCGCGAGAAACCCGAGGCTGTGCAGCAGACCCGCATCGCTTGGATTGTCCGCGAGCAGCCTCCGGTAAAGTGCTTCCGCTTCCGCCAGCCGCCCCGCGCGATGTGCCGCCGAGGCCAGTTCGCGGAGTTGCTCTGAATTGGGCATGACAAATTCGCGGCTGGAAAAGTGCATGAGATTCACGGCAGCTTCTCCCATGAGCAAGACACTCCTCGCCATCGGCGCACATTACGATGACTGCGTCTTCGGAATCCCCGGCATCCTCCTCCAAGCCGTGCGCAAGGACTACCGCGTGATCGTCCTCGCGCTCATCGGCGATTACACCCATTGGCTGCCGGTGAAAGGCCGCGCGCCGCAATTGCTCGAAACGAGCACGAGCCTCGCGCACTTCTACGGAGTGGAGATGCGCTTCCTCGACTTTGCCTCCGGCCGCTTCCATGTGAACGAAGAGACCAAACGCGCGGTGGCCAAAGTCGTCGCCGACGTGCAGCCCGACGTGGCCTTCATGCTGTGGCATCACGACCGCCACCCCGACCACGAAGCCGCCTCGGCGCTCAGCAAGATCGCGCTACGCCAGGCCGGCAGCGTCCTGGGCGATGAGCGCGTGAAAGTGCCGCGGCAGATTTATCTCTTCGACAACGGCCCCGGCCACACCATCGGTTTCGAGCCCAATACGTTTGTGGATGTGAGCGAGCAGTGGCCATCGGCCATGGAATGGCTCGGCCAACTAATGGCCTTCGTGCGGGAAAAGCCGTACGACCCCGCCGACCTCGACGCTTCGCAAGCGGCCAAGTCCACGCTCGCCCGCTACCGCGGCGCCTCGTGCGGAGCGAAATACGCCGAGGCGCTGTGGGCCATGCACCCGCGGCCGGTGGAGATTCTTTGAGTCGGCGACGGGGCTCCGGGGAGCGCGCGCGTCCCGCGCGCTGGTCGCGGGGGACGCGCCCCGCCCAACATTAGGGCCGGGAGAGCAAACGCAAAAGCTCCCCCCCCGGAACGCAAATAGCGCGCACC
>JBBRXP010000205.1:0-9796 GCA_038238555.1 Chthoniobacterales bacterium
CCTCGTGCGGCTCTTTCTTTGCGAAGGAGCTTTGCAGCCGCACGAGGACGGCGGCGCTCCTTCTATCGAGATGCGCGAGCCATCTCGGCGGCGCGGCGATATTGCGCGCGGAATTTGTCGGCGAGTTCCTTTGCGAGCTGAACTTCCTTGATCTTGTCGCCGCCGAGCGCATCGCGGATGCGACCGCCGGCCGCCGCGTAATCGACGGCGCTCACATTTTCAAACTCCGCAAGAGCGTCGGCCGGAAAGTGCGCGTCGATGTGGGCGCGCCACGCCGCGGCTTGTTCCTCGTGCGTGTCGATGCACATGACGCGGAAGATGAAAGCGATCTGCCGGAAGAGCGGCCCGGTCCATTGGGCGTGGTAGATGAAAGTCTTCGCCAGCTCGTAAGGCTGCACCTCGGGATCGCCGCGGAAAGGCAGGAACTCCGGCACGTAGAGCGCGGGGAGCACCGGCAGCCGCCGCAAGGCGTAACGCTGCGGGCCGCCGGGCGCGCCCACTTTCCAATTCCACAGCTTCTGCCCCTCGGGCGAGAGCACGAAGGCGATGAACTCGCGCGCGAGCTCGCCGTGCGGCGCGCCGCGGAAGAGCCCGATGGGATCGACGCCCACCGACGTGCCGCCCGCCACGTTCACGTAAAGCAGCCGCGAGGAGCCGTCGGGCCGGCGCACGGCTTCGCTCTGAAAGCGTCCGTAGAAGTCGATGGTCATGCCGGCGGCGGCTTCGCCCGCCTCCACATCGAGCGAAATCTTCGTCGAGGAATCGGTGAAATAACGCGCGTTGGCGCCGATCTTCATGAGCAGCCGCAGCGCGCGCTCCCAGCCGGCGGCGAGCGCCTTTTTTTCCTGCTCTTTGGAAAGCGCGGCGGGTCCGATTTCCCGCTGCATTTGCTGCTGGATGAGCATCTCGAAGCACTTATTGACCGAGCCGCTCTGCGTGGGATTGGCGAGGGCGACTTGATGGAAGAGGCGCGGATCGGCGAGATCGTCCCACTGCGTGGGCGGGCGCTCGATGCCGAGCCGGCGGAGCGAATCGACATTGGCGACGATGCCAAAGGACGAGACCACCGTACCGATCCAGCGCCCAAGCGGATCCCAGAACGGCTCGCCGCTGAGCGTCTGGCGGATCGCGCCGGGCGCGTCGCCGAAGACTTCGGGATGCGCGCGGATGAAGCCGCTATCCACCAGTTCGCCTTTGCCGGCCGCAGTCTGGAAATCGTAGGCGCCGCCGCCGAAGAAGAGGTCGATCTTGCAACCTACTTCCGAGTCGAGGAAAGCGCGCCGGGCCTGCTGCTCGGGCGTGTCGCGCGCCGGATCTTCGCCGGGCACGACCTTGGAGTTCATGAAACTATTCTCGACGACCCTGCTCCACAGGCGGCCAAGAGCGTGCGTCCAGTGGTATTGAAATGCGGCCACGAACTCGGAATCCACGTAGCGCCCGATCTCGCTGGTGCCCCCGGGCGTGCGGTAATCGACATGCATGCGCTCGCCGGTGCGCGCGAAATGTTGCTGCTCAAAGGCGCGGGCGAATTCGAAGCGGATCGCTTCGATGTGCGGCGTGACGATGACCAACGTGCGCTCGCCGGCGCGCGGGGTGGATTCACCCTTCGGCCGCAGCATGATCGGCCCAAGCAGCACCGCGAGGAGTGCGAGGAAGAGCGCGGTGTGTTTCACGGCGTCCGGGGAGCACACGCGTCCCGCGTGTTGGTCGCGGCCTCCGCGCCGCGACGAACTTTCGAAGGCGTGAGTTTCGGCAAGAACTCCGCGTCACGAAGACCGACCGGCCGGTCCACAACGCGCGGAGCTCTTTCCCCGATGGCGCGCTGGAAAAAATCCGTCGCAGCGGAACGCCGCGAACAGCGCCCGGGACGGGCGCGCTCCCCGGAGATCGCCGCGCTCATCCTGGCAGGGCGATGGCGTCTTCGGCGGCGACGCTGGCAAAGACTTCGCGCTCGGGACTCAGTTCCACGAACTTCGGATTGAGTTCAAAAATTTTCAGCGTCCGCAGCCCGGCGGTGAATTGATACTGCGCCATCTCGCCGAGATACGTGCGGTCGTGGATGCGGCCGGCAATGGCGTTGGCGCCGCCCTCTCGAGTCGAAAGCGTCCAGCTTTCCGGGCGGATCGAAAGCGTGCAGGACTCTCCATTTTTCGGCAGCCAGCCATTGCCTTCAGCCGTTGCTTCAAAGGTGCGCAGCGCCGTCTCGACGGTGACCTTCGCTCCATTGACGGACGCGATTTTTCCCTCGATGAAATTCGTCTCGCCCATGAAGTCCGCGACGAACTTCGAGCGCGGATGGCGATAGATTTCCGCCGGTTTGCCCACCTGGCGAAGGCGTCCGCTCTCGAGGACTGCCATGCGGTCGGCGATCGAGAGCGCCTCTTTCTGATCGTGGGTGACGTAGATCGCGGTGAGTCCAAATTCCTTGCAGATGCGCCGAATCTCCGCGCGCATTTCGAGCCGAAGCCGCGCGTCGAGATTGGAGAGCGGCTCGTCGAGGAGCAGGCAGCGCGGCCGCACCACGAGCGCCCGTGCCAGCGCCACCCGCTGCTGCTGGCCGCCCGAGAGTTCGTGAATTTTCCGCTCGCCGTAGTCGGCCATCTTCACCGACTCGAGCGCCTGCTCCACCCGCTGCGCGATTTCGCGCGCCGGCACCCGCCGCTCTTCGAGCCCGAAGGCGACGTTGCGCGCCACCGTCATGTGCGGCCAGAGGGCGTAACTTTGAAACATCATCCCGGTCTGGCGCAGATGCGGCGGCACGCGAGTGACGTCCTCCTCGCCGAAGAGGATGCGCCCTTCCTCGGGGATGTAGAAGCCGGCGACCGAGCGCAGCAGCGTGGTCTTGCCGCAGCCGCTCGGGCCGAGCAGGAAAAAAATCTCGCCCGCCTCAATGCGCAGACTCAGCCCGTCGAGCGCGACGACATCGCCGAAGCGCTTGGTGAGATTTTCGATCGTGAGGGAGATCACGACGCGGAGGGTAAATGGCGAATGACAAATGACGAATGACGAAACAAATCCGCGTGGTTCTCATTCGTCACTCGTCATTCGTCATTCCGCGAGTTTCCACTTTCACTTTCCACCCACGCCCTCTATTCCCCACGGGCAAATGATTCGCCGTGATTACCTTATTGTCGGGGCCGGAGTCGGCGGCCTCGGCGCGTGTGAAGGCATCCGCGAGCACGACCGCAAAGGCTCGATCCTGCTCGTGGGCAATGAGACCACGCTGCCTTACCACCGCGCGCTGCTCTTCAAGTCGCTGCTCGGCAAGAGCGCGAATGTTCCGGCCTCGAAGCTCGAGGCGCGCGACGCGGAGTGGTATGCAAAGGAGAAGATCGACGTGCGGCTGGAGACGCTCGTGACGCAACTCAATTTCGAGCGGCGGCTCGCGGTGCTCGGCAATGGGCAGACGGTCGAGTTTCGCAAGGCGTGCATCGCCACCGGCAGCCGCGCGCGCCGGCCCGCGCTCGCCGGAGCCAATCTCGGCCACGTCTTCTACCTCCGCTCGCTGCGCGACGTGCGGGCGCTGCGCGAAGTCATCGAGAGCGAACACCACGTCGTGGTTATCGGCGGCGGCTGCATCGCGGTGGAGGCCGCGGCGCTGCTTAGCCAGCTCCCCAAGATGCACGTGGCACTCCTGCACCGCGGCTCGCATCTCTGGAGCCGTGTGCTCGATGCGGAGACCGCGGCATGGCTCACCGGCCGCTTTGCCCGCAGCGGCGTAAAGCTCTACATGGGCGAGACCCTCAATGGCTTTGAAGGCCGCACGGTACTCAAGAACGTGCAGACCAAGAGCGGCCAGCGCATCGCCGCCGGAGTCGCCGTGGTGGCGCTCGGCGCGGAGATGAACAATGGGCTCTTCCTCAACACGCCGCTCAACTATCCCGCCGGCACGCCGGTAAATGCTTATCTCGAGACCGACGAAAAAGGCGTCTTCGCCACGGGCGACATCGCGCTTTATCCCGACGCCGTATTCGGCGGCGTGCGGCGCTTCGAGCGCTTCGATGCCGCGCTCGAGCAAGGCCGCATCGCCGGCGCAAATATGACGGGTCGCAAACGCATCAAGTGGGAGTGGATGCCGCACCACACGAGCCAGGTCTTCGATCTGCACTTCGATTTCGTGGGCGATTTTTCCAAGCCACCCACGCGCATCGAACTCGAAGGCGACCGCGCAAAAAACAAATTCATCGTGCGGCAATTTCATCTCACCGCGCTCATGGGCGTGGTGCTGTGCAATCAGTCTCCGGACAAAGTCGAGGCCGCCCGGCAGCAGTTGCGCGAGTGGCCCCGGGAGATGAAGAAGCACGAATAAGCGGAGCGCCGCCGTCCTCGTGCCTCTCTTTCCGAGTGGCGCAACTCGCGACGCCGCACGAGGATGGCGGCCCTCCGAAGACCTCCTTTCACTTCACCTTCCACCTCCATGCCGCCCGTTACCATTTACGACACGACCCTGCGCGATGGCACGCAAGGGACCGGCATTTCGTTCTCAGTGCTCGATAAGATTCGCGTGGCGGAGAAGCTCGACGCTTTCGGCGTGCATTACATCGAGGGCGGCTTCCCGGGGTCGAATCCGAAGGACGCGGAGTTTTTCAAGGAAGCGAAAAAGCGCGTGTGGAAGTGCGCGAAGATCGTGGCCTTTGGCGCAACGCGCCGCGGGAAGATGCAAGTCGCCGACGATCCGCAAGTGCGCACGCTGCGCGAGGCCGGCACGCCGGTCGTCACCATCGTCGGCAAGACCTGGCCCTTGCATGTCGTGGAAGTCCTCGCCGTCTCGCTCGAAGAAAATCTGGCGATGATCGCCGACACCGTCGCGCACTTGAAGGCGCACGGCCGCGAAGTGCTCTACGACGCCGAGCATTTCTTCGACAGCTTTCTCGAAGATCGCGACTACTCGCTGGCCACCATCCGCGCGGCGCGCGACGCCGGGGCCGATCTCGTGGTGCTCTGCGACACGAACGGCGGCACCTTGCCGGAAGCCATCGCGGAAGCCACGCGCGTGGTCACCGCCGCGCTCGGCGCGCCGGTCGGCATCCACACGCACAACGACAGCGGCGTCGGCGTCGCCAACGCGCTCGCCGCCGTGCGCGCCGGCGCGGTGCAGGTGCAGGGCACCATCAACGGCTACGGCGAGCGCGTGGGAAACTGCAACCTCATCCCCGTGATGGCGAACCTGCAGCTCAAGATGGGCATCGACCTGGGACTCGATCTCACCCGCCTGCGCGAGCTCGCAAATTTCGTCGATGAGCTTGCCAACGTGCCGCACGACATCCGCGCGCCCTACGTCGGCACCGCCGCCTTCACGCACAAAGGCGGCCAGCACGTCCATGCCGTGCAAAAGCTCGCGCGCACTTACGAGCACGTGGATCCCGCGCTGGTCGGCAACGAGCGCACCATCACCATCTCGGACATGGCCGGGCAGTCGAACGTGATCGTGAAAGCCGAGGCGCTCGGATTCAAATTCCAAAAAGGCGCGCCGGAAGTCGGCAAAATCCTGAGCGAAGTAAAACGGCTCGAGAGCGAAGGCTACGAGTTCGAAGCAGCCGAGGCGTCCTTCGAGTTGCTCGTGCGCAGGACACTCGGGCAGCACCGGCCGCTCTTCGATTTGCAGGAATATCACTGCTCCTTCCGCCGCTCTGGCGGCGCGCATTGGAACAAGTGCGAGGCCACCGTGAAACTCACCATCGCCGGAGAAAAAGCCTACACCGTCGAGGAAGGCGACGGCCCGGTAAACGCGCTGGACGCCGCGCTGCGCAAGGCGCTGCGACCTTTCCATCCCGCCATCGACGCGATCGCGCTCGCCGATTACAAGGTCCGCATCATCAATGGCCGGCAAGGCACGGCGGCCCGCACGCGCGTCTTCATCCTCTCTACCGACGGCCACTGCGACTGGGGCACCGTGGGCGTCTCGGATAACATCATCGAAGCAAGCTGGCTCGCGCTGGTGGACAGCTTCGAATGGAAGTTGAGTGTTGAGAGTTGAATGGCGGTCGGGGGCTGCCGCGTGTCCGCCGAAATCGGTCCGTGTTGCGCCACTCAACACTCAACTTTTCCCCCGCCACTCAACGCTCAACTCTCAACGCTCAACCTCTTCAGTACCCCAGCTTCCGCAGATCCTCGAAACGATCGACCTGGAATGAGCGCCGGATCGTACTCTTCTTTCCGGAAGCGGCGCCGGATGCGACCGACGGTGGCAGGCTGCCGAGCGGGTCGGCATAAGCCGGCGGCGCGGTGGCGGGGAAGGTGTTGATGGGCACCAACACGATCTCGCCGCCGCCGTGGAGCCTGCGATGCGCGGTGATGAATTGCGTGGGATCCCAGTAAACGCTCAGGTCGTGCGGGAAGCTGTTGCGAAACATTCCGACCCGCAGATCCTTGCGCATCTCGAAGTGCAGGTGCGCCGGATATTTCCCATGTGCCGTGCCGATGGTGCCGATGAGCTGGCCGCGCTTGACCCGAGCACCCATCTCCGTCTTGAGCGCGTCGAGGTGCCCGTAGAGCGAATCGACAAACCTCGCGTCTCCGTTTTCAAAATAGGCGTGGCGGATGATGACCACATTGCCCCAGCCGAGCAGGTAATCCTGCGCAAAGACCACGATGCCGTCTGCCGTCGCGGTGACCGGATCGCCGAGGTCGCTATCGCCGCCGCGCGAGCCATTCCAATCTTCGCCGAGGTGTCCATTGGGATGATAACCGCGCGCTTTGTAGTAGCCGGTCGCCTCTCCGGCGCCGACTGGAAAATCGAAACCATCGGCCAGCCAACCGCTCGCCTTTTCGCCGCCCTGGAGGGAGGCGCGGAGCAGAAGCGACATGGCGAGACAGGAAGTTGCCCAGCGCATAGAGGGCAGACTCTATGGCGCGGCCGCGGAAGCTGGCAACGGCGATCCAAACAACGGAATCTTGTTTTTCGCAGTCCGCCCCGCGACATTCGCGTTCATGAGCAACAAAGAAATTGTCGCCGATTTGTTGGGTCGGATGCCCACGAATGCGTCGTTGCACGACATCGCCCGCGAGATCGAGTTTGTCGCCCCGAGGGCGCTCTTCGCGCTTTGACGCACACCATGCCCGCCACCCTCGACACCACCAAACTCGGCGAACCCGTCGAGGTGGGGCAGATCGGCAGGGAGATCAAGAAGCTATGGGAGGCCAGCGGCGGCGCGACCACGCGCGCGTCGCTCATTAACTTCGCGGTGTATTGCGAAGGCGCGGCGGCTGCGGCTGAGAATACCGATAGCATCAGCGAATTCACACGCGACCACGCGTGCCGCGCGCTGCTCATCGTCGCGGAGCCCGATGCGCCGGAAACCCGCGTCCGCGCTTGGATAAACGCCCACTGCCACTTGAGCCGCGCGGGCGCCAAGCAGGTGTGTTGCGAACAAATTTCGTTTCTGCTCGAAGGCCGCGCGAGCAATCTGATTCCCAACATCGTCTTCTCCAATCTCGACTCCGATCTGCCGCTGCATTTTTGGTGGCAGGGCGAATTTCCCGACCCCATCGACATTCAGCTTTGGGCGTGGGTCGATCGCCTCGTCTTCGACAGCCAGGCGTGGCGCTATCCGCGGCGGCAGTTTGCCCTCTTGCAGGACTCGGTCGCCGCCGCGCGGTCGCGGCTCACGCTTTGCGATTTGAATTGGGCGCGTTCGCTGCACCTGCGCCAGGCGCTCTCGCAAATGTTCGATCATCCGGAGAATGTGGCGATCCTGCGCCAACTTCAGGCGGTCGAGATCGCACACGCGCCGGGGTTTCGATCGACCGCGCTGCTGCTCGTCGGCTGGCTCGTTGCGCAGCTCGGGCTTGCGCCGCTGCGAGCGGATGAAGGCCGCCTTGTTTTCACCAGCGCGGAGGGGCGGGAGGTTTCCTTCGATCTCGTTGCCGAGTCGGGACGCTCCATCGGCCGATGCAAGATTTCATCCGGCGATGGCTCGGTGGAGGTGGGGCGCGCAGCGGACGGCGATTTCTTCAACGTCGAGGTGCACCTCGCCGAAGGCTGCACGTATCGGCATCTCTTGCCCGCTGGAAGTAACGAGACGCTGAGTTTGCTCACCGAGGAGATCAGCCTCGGCAGCCGGCACCGCGTGTATCTCAAAGCGCTCGCGGTGGCGCGGACGCTGTTCTGAGCTCTCCCACGCGGCGGTGGCGCCGCGGGCACTTCCTGCGACTAAGGCGTCGCAGCTACAGCCATCACCCGCGCTTCTTGTTGAACTTCGCCACCTCGCGATCCATCTCGCGCTTCACCACTCGCGCTTTGATGTCGGCGCGCTGGTCGTGGCCTTCCTTTCCTTTGGCCACGCCGATCTCCACTTTCACCCGCGCATCCTTCCAGTACATCCGCAGCGCCACGAGCGTGTGCCCCTTGATCTGCGTGAGGCCGAGCAGGCGGTCGATCTCCTGCCGATGCGCGAGCAGCCGGCGCGCGCGCTTCGGCTCATGCTGCTCGTGGCTCGCGCGCACGTAGGGCTGGATGTCCACGTCGTAAACAAAGAGCTGCCGTCCCTCCACGCGCGCAAAGGCGTTGTTCACGTTGGCCAGTCCGGCGCGGATGGACTTCACCTCCGTGCCCTTGAGCTCGATGCCGGTCTCGATCGTTTCGAGAATGTGATAATCCCGCCGGGCCTTGCGGTTGACCGAAATGTCCGCGGTCATGGATCGAGTGGCCATCACCTGCCACTTGCACTTGTCACTTCCCCGCTACGCGCCGTTTTCCTCACCCGCCGCCTTCGGGGCTTCAAACTTCAGCTTGCCCTCGATGATCTCCGTGAGCGCGATGTCCGAGAAGCCCATGCGCAGCGTGGTCTCGACCATCGGCCGATGCCCCTGCGAAAGCTGGCGCACCCGCTTGGAAACCATGTTGACCAAGGTCTGCTGGCTGGGGATCACCTTAAAGGCATCATCGAGTAAAGAGCTGGTCATAATGGGAGCAAACACAATCGCTGGGAAAAAAGGAGCGGGAGTTTGTGGGGCATGGGGGGGTTTGTCAACGGGAGAGATCAACGAAGTCAAATGAATTTTTTCGGCGGCGGCGGCTTGAAGGCTGCCGCGGAGTGGGTGTAAGCAATCCGTCCCAACCGGGAGCACAAGGTGAAGCGATTTCTCCGGCTGCGCCCATCACTGCCTATTATGCCGATCTACGAATTCTACTGTCCCGATAACCGCAAAATTTATTCCTTTCTCGCCCGCAGCCTTTCCTACGCGGGCAAGACCCCGTGCTGTCCCGATAATCCGAAGCTGCGCATGGAGCGCATGGTCTCAAGCTTTGCAGTGACAGGCCGCGCGAAAGAAAAGCCCGCCACTCCCGCCGGCGGCGATGCCGACGATCCGCGCCTGGATGCCGCGATGGCGGAGATGGATCGCGAATTTGCCGGCATGGACAATGAGAATCCCGATCCCCGGCAGCTCGCCCGGATGGTGCGCAAGATGACCGCGCTTTCCGGTGAGAAAATGCCGCGCGAAGCCGAGGAGATGATCCGCCGGCTCGAAAAGGGAGAAGACCCGGAGAAACTCGAAGCGGAGTTCGGCGACTCGATGGAAGGCCTGGACCCCGACGGCGCAATGGGCGGCGAGGCGGCGCCCGAAGGAGAAGCGGGCGAAGGCATCAAGGCGGCACTACGCGCGCTTCGCCGCCGGCCGGTGCGCGATCCGGTGCTCTACGAGATGAGCGAATTTGTGAAGTAGAGGGCGGCCCAAGGAACGGGGCAATTGTAAGGACGGAAACAAAAAAAAAGCGGCGCGGGGGGGGGGGGGGGTGGAAATAAACCCAGCAGTGGGGCCAACGAAAAGGCCCGCGGGGGGGGGCCGAAGCCCC
>JBBRXP010000206.1:0-9627 GCA_038238555.1 Chthoniobacterales bacterium
AGTGGTTGCCGCCTTCGAGAAATACGGCTCGATCGACAACTTGAAAATCCTGCTCGCTCGCGCCGAGACCGCGCGCGATGTGCTGCCGCGCGAGCTCACGCGGCTCGGCGCGATCGTCGATGAAGCCGTGGCGTATCGCACGGTGCCGGAGACCGAGGACGTGAGCGGCGCCCGCGCGCGATTCGAGTCGGAAGGCGCGGACCTCATCACCTTCACGAGCTCCTCGACGGTGGAAAATTTCATGGCGCTCAAACTTCCACTGCCCGCGGGGATGAAGACCGCGTCGATCGGCCCGATCACGTCGAAAACGATGCGCGCACTGGGCCTGGCCGTGGATGTGGAAGCGCCGCGTTACGACATCCCAGGACTGACCGCGGCAATCCTGGAATTTTACACGGCGAAGTGAGGCCACCGTAGCGGCGACGCCCGATGGCCCGAAAGCTGCCCTGCTTCGGCACCGATGAAGCGTCTGCTCTTGATCCTGACCCTCCTTGCGTGCGGAGCGCGGGCCGACTCGATCCTCCGCGAAACTGCCTTCGACGCGCTCTCGGATCGTTCGGTCGCGGCGCTCGGGCAGGCGGCGCTCGCGGTGCGCGCGGACCGGTGGCGGCACGCGGAGTCCACGCATTTCATCTACCACTTCTTCCAGACTTTCGTGGCCGCGTCGGTCGCGGTGGAGGCGGAGTTTTACTACGGCTCGATCACCAAGGAACTTGGCAAGGACAGCGCGCAGTGGGAGCGCAAGTGCCACATCTTCGTCTTCGAGGAGCCGGAAGATTGGAAGCAATTCCAGGTGCGCGGCCAGCTCGATCCGTGGACGGGCGGCCTGCACGCGCAGGGCGAACTCTTCGTGCTGCGCAATCCGCACGTGAAGTGGAAGGGGCACTCGCTCGGGCATGAGATCACGCATCTCGTGCTCTACCGATTCTTCGGCAATGGCGTGCCGCGCTGGCTCAACGAAGGCTTCGCGGAATACGCCGGCGTGCGCGGCTACGCGGCGTTCAATCGCGCCCGCGGATTCAATGCCAGACCGGTTTCGCGGGCGGTGGACCCGGCGCGTTTCATCCCGCTGGCGCAGCTCACGGCGATGCTCGACTACCCAGCCGAAGTGGAGCAGGTGCTCACTTATTACTTCGAGTCCGAGCGGCTCGTGCGCTTCCTGAGCGCCGCGGACAAGCGCGGATTTGGCACTTTCCTCGAGTCGATGTCGCAGGGCGCTCGCGTGGAAACGGCGCTCGTGCGCGGATGGGGCGGGCGCTTTCCGAGCTTGGATGCCTTGGAGCGTGAGTTTAGAACTTACGCCACCAAGGAGTATGAACAAGCGCTTTGAAATCTGGCTGACCTTCACCTTCGCACCGCTCGTCTTCGCACAAGCGCCTTCGAGTCCGCGGCCCTTCACGGGCTTCTCGACACCGGCGCCCAATGCCGCGCCGGCCCGCGAAGTGCCGCTGGTCGAGAAGCGGTGGGAGGCGCTCGCCAACCAGGATGTCGGCGGCGACGGAACCAAGGCGCTCTCGATCGCGCCGGAGAAATGGAAGCACGCGGAGACGGAAAATTTCATCCTGCACTTTCGCCGCGTCACCGAGGCGCAGAAGGTGGCGCGCGAGGTGGAGTACGATCTGTGGTATGTGGCCAACGCCCTCGGCGCGACCAAGGATCGCTACGCGCGCAAGTCGCACGTGTTCGTCTTCGAGAACGAGGGGGAGTGGTTAAGGTTCAAGGGCATGCTCGGCCCCGACTCCCAGTCGTGGTCCGCGAGCTTCGCAAAAGGCGACGAGCTTTTTCTCAACGTGCGCGGCGGCGGCAATTCGGGCGCCGGCACGAGCTTTGATTCAAGCACGCTCGCGCACGAGACCACGCACGCCGTGGTGGCGCGGCTCTACAAGCGCAAGCGGCGCTGGCCGCTCTGGCTCAACGAAGGCTTTGCCGAATACATGGGCGGCGCGAGCGTGGCCGCGCGGAAGGGGCAGCCCGCAAAGCATTATCAGCGCACGCTCGGCCGGGCGGAGATGCCGCTCAGCGCGCTCGAAAACATGAAGGAATATCCGACAGAGCTGGCCGCGATCCACGAGCTCTACCAGACCTCGGAAAAATTTGTGCGCTTCCTCATGAACGACTTTCCGAAGAACCGCATCGTGAAGTTCATCGACGCGATCCTCGACGGGAAGGACATCGAGTCGTCGGTCATCGAAGTCTATGGCGACAAGGTGAAAGACTGGGCCGCCTTCATGAAACGCTACGAGCGTTTCAACAAGTGAAGGGCGCGGCGCAGATCCACGCGGTGGTGGGCTCCGACGAAGCGGAGGTCAAACGCGCGGCCAAAGAGTTCGCGGAGAAGCTGACGCCGCCCGGGGATTTCGGCGCCGACATCATCGACGGCGCGGCCGATCACGCGGACGCGGCGGCGGCGAAAATTCACGAGACGATCGGCGCGCTGCTGACGTTCCCGTTTTTCGGAGGTGAGAAACTCGTGTGGCTCAAGAACGCGACCTTTCTCGCCGACACGCCGGCCGGCCGCGCGCAGGCCGTGGTCGAGGCGCTCGAAAAACTCGCGGCCACGCTCGCGGGCGGCTTGCCGGAGAGCACGCGATTCCTGCTCAGCGCGATCGACGTGGACAAGCGGCGCACCTTTTACAAAGCCCTCGTGAAGTTCGCGAAGGTGGAGGTCTTCGACCGGCTCGACACGAGCAAGAGCGGCTGGGAAGACAAGGCGGCGACGCTCGTGCAAACGCTCGCTCGCGCGAGAAAGCTGCACTTTTCCGCGGAAGCCCTCGAGCTCTTCACGCTCTGCACCGGCGGGGAGCGGCGCGTCGCGGAGAGCGAACTCGACAAGCTCGATCTCTACCTCGGCGCCGCGCGGCGCGAAGTGCATGCCGACGATGTGCGGCTGCTCGTGCCCGTGTCGAAGGCAGGCGTGATCTTCGAGCTCGGCAACGCGATCGCCGAGCGCGCGCTGCCGCGTGCGCTCGCGCTGCTCGAGCAGCTTCTCGCGGAAGGCGAGAGCGCGATCGGCATCCTGCTCGTCGCCATCATTCCCACCGTGCGCAATCTCCTCGTCGTGCGCGATCTCATGCCGCGCCACCGGCTCCAGCGTCCGCAGCAGCCATTCTTTTTCGGCAAGATGCTCGAGCGCCTCCCGGCCGAAGCAGTCGCGCACCTTCCTCGAAAAAAAGACGGCTCCGTGAACGCCTACGCCCTCGGCATCGCCGCCAGCCACGCCCAGCGCTTCGAGCCCGCCGAACTGCGCGCCGGGCTCGCCGCGTGCCTCGAGGCCAATGTGCAGCTCGTCACCTCCGCGCTCGATTCCCGCGTCGTGCTCAGCCAGCTCGTCGTGCGGCTCTGCGCAAAATAAATGCCGCCCGTCGTCATCGCGTTGCTCATCGGCGTAGTCAGCGGAGTCGTGGCCGCGCTGTGCGGCGTCGGCGGAGGCATCGTCATGGTGCCCTTCTTCGTGCTCCTGCTCGGGATGCCGCAGAAAACCGCCGTCGGCACTTCGCTCGCCGCCATCGTGCTCACCGCGCTCTTCGCCTCGGCCCGGAATCACGCCAATCATTTCATCGACTGGCGCATCGCTATTGCGTCGGGCGTAGCCGGCGCCGTCGTTGCGTGGTTTGCCGCCGACGCGCTTCGCTACCTGAGCAATCAAACCCTCACCCGCATTTTCGCCGTGCTGCTCATCGCCGTCGGAATCCGGATGCTGTTTCAGAAGTAGCTGCGGCGCAGCACTTCCTGCGACGAGGACGTCGCAGCTACGAGGCGCGAAAACAAATCCCAAAAGAATTGTTGCGCCCCCCGCGCATCCCTCCCAATATCCCGCTCGCAGTTTTTAAGATTGTTCTGGGGGGAACATCAGCCCTTCGCGTCCATTCGGGCGCGGGGGGCTGAATTTTTTTGGGCCACTGAAGTCCGATTCGCCGGTCACCCCACGTCCGGCATGAGCGTTGGAATCACTAACCGGCCGAGCCGCCGATACACGCTGAAATCGGAATCCAACGTCCATACCCGCGGCTTTTCGTGGAGTTCCGCGAGACGCACCAGGCAAGCGTCCGCCAGCGACATCGGTTGGTCGCGATAGCGGCGGATGAGATGGCGGATCGGAGCCAATTCGCTCTCCACGGCGAAGGCGATATTCAGCACCCCGCGCTCGATGAGCGCGAGGAGCGGGTCGCTCGAACGTCCGTAGCGGCCGAGAAGATGTGCGGCCTCCGCCAGCACCGGCTCGCAGGTGAGCAAGGGCGGGCGCAACGAATCCATCGCCGCGCATGCCCAGCGATGATGCTGCTCTTGCCGGACAAGGAATGCGACGAGCGGTCCGGTGTCTGCGATGACGACCTCGCTCACCGGCCGAAGTCTTCGAGATATTTGGGATTCGTGGCGATGTCGCGCGGGCCGCTGATGCAGCCGGCCAGATCGCCCGCGAGATCGAGACAGGATGCCGTCCCGCCTTTGCGCGGCCTCAACAGCATTTTCTCCACGCACTCTCGCACCAAGGCAGACTTTGAGGTCCGTCGCCGCTGGGCTTCTTCGGCCAGCCGGGTGTCGAGGATGTCGGGGACTTTGAGCGAAATGGTGGTCATGCGGGGACAGTAATACGCGGGATGCATTCTGACAATACCGGCGAATGATTTCCGAAATCGACGGAACGCTCCAGCGCGTGAACATTCTCCGCCTCTCCATGCCGCGCTTCTTCATCACCACCGCCATCGACTACACCAATGCCGCGCCGCACATCGGGCACGCTTACGAGAAGATCCTCGCCGACGTGCTGGCGCGTTATCATCGGTTGAAAGGCGACGAAGTTTTCTTTCTCACCGGCGTCGATCAACACGGGCAGAAGGTGCAGCAATCGGCGGAAAAGCAGGGCGTCGCGCCGCGGCAGTTCGTCGAGGGGATCACGGAAAAATTCCGCGCGCTGTGGGAAAAGCTCGACGTGCGCTACGACCAGTGGGCCGCCACCACCGACGAGCGCCACAAGGCGTGCGTGCGCGCGATCCTCGACCGCTTGAATCGCGAGGGACAAATCTACAAGGCCAAGCGCGCCGGCCATTACAGCGTGCGGCAGGAGCAATTCCTCACCGACAAAGAGCGCGGCGCGGACGGCGAGTTTGGCGCCGAGTGGGGCGAGGTCGTTTTCATCGAGGAAGAGAATTACTACTTCCGGCTCGCGGAGCATCAGCAGTGGCTGCTCGATCTCATCGACGCGCGCAGCGCCGCGGGCCGGCCGCTCGTCTCACCGGAATTTCGTGTCGCCGAACTGCGCAACGCGGTTGAGAAAATCTCCGGCGATCTCTGCATCTCGCGCCCCAAATCGCGGCTCGCGTGGGGCATCGAGTTTCCGTTCGATCCCGAGTTTGTCGCCTACGTGTGGTTCGACGCGCTAGTGAACTACATCAGCTTCGCGCCCGGCTACGATCCCACGGCCGGAGCTGATCTTGCGGAGTTCCAGAGTTGGTGGGCCTCGGTGGTCCACGTCATCGGCAAGGACATCCTCATTCCCGCGCACGGCATCTACTGGCCCATCATGTTGCGGGCGCTCGGTTTCTCCAACGACGCGATGCCGCCGTTGCTCGTCCACGGCTGGTGGAATGTGAGCGGCGCAAAGATGAGCAAGAGCCTCGGCAACGCCGTCGATCCCAATCTGCTCGGGGACAAATATGGAGCCGAAGCGTTGCGCTACTACCTCATGAGCGACATCGCCACCGGCAAGGACGCCGACTTCAGCGAAGAGCGCCTCGTGCTGCGCTACAACACCGACCTTGCAAACTCGCTCGGCAACTTGCTGAACCGGTCGCTCAGCATGGCGTGGAAATATCGCGATGGAAAACTGGCACATTGCTCGGAGGGCGGATTGCGCGAACGAGCGGAGCATTTCGTCCGCGCTCATGCGGCGTGTTTTGAAACCGCATCCATCGACGGTGCCATGAGCCAGGCGCTGGCCCTGGCGACCGAAGCCAATCAGTTCGTCGAACAAAACGCGCCGTGGAAACTTGCGAAGCTCGCGACGGAATCCGCGGCGCACTCGCATCAACTCGACGCCGTCCTCTACCACCTCGCCGAGTCCCTCCGCATCGTCGCCATCCTCCTCTCGCCCGTGCTGCCGCAAGCCGCCGCCGGCATCTTCGCACAGCTCAATTGGGACAAACCTTTCGCGCTCGCCGATGCGGCCTGGGGCGGCCTGCCCGATGGCCACATCCTCGGCCAGCCCACGCCGCTCTTTCCGCGCATCGAAAGCTCGCCGCGCGAGCAGCCATGAGGATCCACGGAAGACGCGAAAAGACACGGAAAGAAGAATAAAGATCCTCTGGTAACGCGCCCCACGGCTCGACCTCAAATCCTCTCCCCTTCCGTGCCTTCCGTGGACCTCAATTCTCCCACGATGATCCGCGCGGCGAAAATGACGGGACAGGGCTGGCTCTGCCGTTATCCTCGCACGCCGTTCGATGCACTCGCTTTCCCAGCGGCCATCTCGCTCGCAGCAAAATCTTCCGCCCTCGCGGCGGATGCGCATCGGTGCGCAGCTTGTTGCCATCACGTTCCTGGCGAGCTTCGAGGGCGTGTGCGGGGCGGAGCCCGCGCGCGAGGTCTTGATCCTGGTCTCGCGCGATCCGGCGGACGCGTGGGCGGTTTCGGAAGTCGATGGGATACTCGGCGTGCTGCGGGGGGCCGTGCCGCGGGTGGAGACATTTGTGGAGTACATGGACTGGCAGCCCGGCATCTCGGGCAAGAGCTACGACGCCGAGCTCGCCGCGTATTACCGGAAAAAATACACCCGTCGAAATTTCCGCGTCGTCTTCCTGGCCGACGAAGTGGCGCTCGCCTTCATGCGGCGGCATCGCGACGCACTTTTTCCCGAAGCGCAAGCGGCCTTCTGCGGCATCGCAAATGCCCCCGATCCTACGCCGTGGCTCACGGGCGTGCTGGCGGATGAAAATCCCACGGCCACCTACCGCCTCGCGTTGCGGCTGCAGCCGGACCTGCGCCGCCTGTATATCTTCGACGACGCTGCGCGAGGCGGCGCGGCCAGGAAGCAACGCATCGAGCAGGATGCTCCGGTCGAAGTGCGCCGCGTGCCGCTCGAGCTGCTAAGGGCGGACACGGCGCACGCGCTTTTTGCCGCCGTCGAAAATCTTCCGCCGCACACCGCGGTCCTTACCACGCGCTCCGGCGTCGCCCACCGCATGCAGGCCGAGCTCTCCGCGCGGTGCCCCGTGCCCATCTACGGCAGCCGCGTGCAAACGCACCTCGCGGGCATCCTCGGCGGTGCGCTCCTGGATGGCGACCGCCAGGGCGCGGAGGCCGCGCGCCTCGGCCTGCGGCTGCTCGCCGGCGAGGCCGCGGCGAAAATTCCGATCGTGTCCGATCTGCCGCCGCGGCTGGTGCTGGACTTCGGGCAGATGCAGCGCTTCGCCATTCCGCGCGTGCTGCTGCCTCCCGGCGCCGAGGTGCTCAATGCCCCGCGCCACATCTGGGAGGAGCGGCCGAATGCGGCGCGCGCCATCAGCGTCACCATCGTCTCGCTCGCGGGCCTCGCACTGTGGCTGGCCTCCGCGCTGGCGGAAAAACGCCGCAGCGCGGGCGCGCTGAAAAATTCGCTCTCGCTCCTAAACGCCACGCTCGAATCCACCGCCGATGGAGTGCTGGCAGTGGACAACGAAGGAAAGATCACGGGATGTAATCGCAGGCTTATCGAGATCTGGCGCATCCCGGAAGCACTCGCGATCCAGCGGGAAGACGAAGCGATCGTCGCCGCCACACTCGAACAGGTGAAAGCGCCCGAGGCTTTCCGGCAGCGGCTCCGCGAACTGCGGACGACGCCCGAGGCGGACAGCTACGACGTCATCGAATTCCACGACAGGCGCGTCTTCGAGCGGCGTTCGCGTCCGCAGCGGCTCGAGGGCCGGATCATCGGGCGCGTCTTTACCTACGGCGAAATCACCGAGCGCCTCCGAGCCGAGGAGACGCGCAGCAGACTCGAGGCGGAGCTCGCCCACACGCGCAAGCTCGAAGCCCTCGGCACGCTCGCCGGCGGCATCGCGCACGACTTTAATAATCTGCTCACCGCCATCCTCGGCTACACACAATTTGCGCACTCCTCGCTGCCGGCGGGCAGCCCGGCCCGCGCCGATCTCGAGGTGGTGCTCGGCGCCAGCGAGCGAGCGCGCGAACTGGTGCAGCAAATCCTCACCTTCAGCCGCAAGCGCCCGCTGGAGCGGCGCCTCACGCGCCTCGACGGCGTGCTTCGCGAAGCCGCGGGCTTGCTGCGCGCGAGCATCCCGGCGGGAGTGGACGTGCGGTGCGCGATCGAAGGCGAAGGCGGCACCGTGCTGGCCGACAGCTCGCAGGTCCACCAGGCCATCCTCAATCTCGCGGCCAACGCCGTGCACGCCTTGCACGGCCAGCCGGGCGCCATCACGCTGCGGCTCGAGCCCGCGGGCGAGCCTCTACTGGGCGCCTGCATGTGCCTCACCGTGAGCGACAGCGGCCACGGCATGGACGCTGAGACCGTTACGCGCATCTTCGATCCCTTCTTCACGACGAAGAAACCGGGCGAAGGCACTGGCCTCGGCCTCGCCGTGGTGCACGGCATCATGCAAAGCCACGAAGGCTCGGTCGCCGTCGAGAGCCGGCTGGGAGAAGGCACGGCCTTCCGGCTTTATTTCCCCATCGTCGCCGCGCCCGCCGCGGGCGAGCAAGAGACGCCGGCGCCCGTTCCCAGTCTGCGCGGCGAGCGGCTGCTGGTGGTGGATGATGAAGTGGCCGTGCTCCGCGTCGCGCAGCAGATGCTCGAGCAACTCGGCTACCGCGTCGCCGCGTGCAGCGAGCCGGAAGGCGCGCTCGAATTGTTCCGCGCGAGCGCCGGGAATTTCGACGCCGTGGTGAGCGATCTCAATATGCCGAAGATGACCGGCATCGACCTGGCCATCGAGTTGCGCCGCATCCAGCCCGCCCTGCCCGTGGTGCTCATCACCGGCTGCATCGGCGATGGAGCGCTCGAGGAAAGGGCCGCGCGACTCGGGCTCGATCAAGTGGTGATGAAACCCTTCACGCTCGCCGCGCTCAGCGCCGCCGTGCATCGCGCCATCGCGCACGCCGCTCCCCCGCACGCCGAGCGCAGCGCTGCGGCATGAGTCGAGCGGTCGGAAGGTCCGGGGAGCAGGCGTGTCCGGCGCGTTGGTCGCGGCGTCCTCGCCGCGACGAACTTTCCGAGACCGCGCGACAAACACATCGCACGCGCGAGGGATGACAAATGGCGTCCGAAAGGCCTGGCAAGCCTGTGCGTTCGTGCTACCACGGACACTGGAAAATGTGAGTGGATTTCAGAGGACACGCTCTGACTCCAACTCCCGGCGACTTGGAGGCCCCACGCTCTCTTGTCTCTAAATATCAACCGGCCCCGTAGTTCAACGGATAGAACGGAGGTTTCCTAAACCTTAAATCCGGGTTCGATTCCCGGCGGGGCCACGGATAGAGCACCCATTGTAGCGACGCGACCCAAATGTCTCACGGAACTGAAGGTTTTGAAGCAACTTCGCGGGCATAATCCTCATGCGCCCTGCAAACAAACAAATTTGCAGCGCGGACGAGCTTTGGGTTTTCGAGGATTTTTTAGCTGGACGCTATCGCAGC
>JBBRXP010000207.1:0-9391 GCA_038238555.1 Chthoniobacterales bacterium
GCCCAACAGTGAGCGCGCGCGTCTTCCCGTGCCGCGCCTCTTGAAAGTTCGCGCCAGCGGGACGCCGGCGCCAGCACTCGGGACGAGTGCGCTCCCCAGCTCCTCAGCGCGCCCATCGAGGGACGCCCCATCCGCGGAAAAAAGCGAAACAAAATGTGGACGGCAAGAGTCGCGACTGTAATCTCAACGCCGCATCTCCCCCCAGACAATGCGCGCCAAACTTGAAAGTCTATTAGTCAGTACGAGCGTCGGAGCGTTAAGTATTTCCAGACCGGCGGGCGCAAGGTCAAGCCTGAAATTTCCGGGCGGCTCGGGGGCGGCACGCCAAGGAGTGGCGATTTGCAATCGCCGACCCAACCAATCGCGTCGAAGACGCCTCTTCTCTCGCCGCTCATGCCAGCGCTCTGTTGCGAACAAATTCGCCTCAACCGCAGCGCTCACGCGCCGCGGCGCAGTTACATGGGAACCCGCAATCTTCCGAGCCGATTACTCGTCGCCGATAACTAATAACTCATAACCAATAACTCCCCACCCATGAACTCTCCCGCTCGAAAGCTACTCCTCGCCGCCGCCGCACTTACCGCCGTCGCCGCGGTTATAAGTTATTTCGCCATTAGTCGCAGCGGCGAACTTGTTCCTCGCGACAACCAACCGGTCGCAACAACGAATGAACCTGGTAACGCAACGAACTCATCGCCACCCGCCGGCAACAACACCGCCCCTTCGCCCGCCACCGCGTCAAACTCAGCGGAAAACACCCATCCCGCGGATGCTGCAAATACCCATCCTTCGCCTTCACCAAAGTCTTCCACCCCCATCGCCCACACGCCCGAAGGCCGCATCGACTCCGCGAGCCTCGCCGACTTTACTCCGCAACCCTATCCCAATGGCAAGCCCGCCTACGACGGCGAACCCGTCACCGCCTACATCGCCGTGCCCTCCACCGGCGCAAAGGTCGCGCTCACGGTCAATCAACTCGGAGAGTTCCCACGCGTGCAGACGGCAGTGGGCGAAAAAGTAGAAGTCCGCCTCGCCTTCACGCGCACGGCGCCTGGCACGCCAGTCGCCATGGCCGCGCAAGACGGCGGCAAGCTGCACCCCGGAAAACTCTCCGCCGCATTACCCGTGGACGCAGAGCGCCAGTTAGCCTTCGCCTTCACTATGTCGCCCAATCCCGGAATGCATCGCGTGAGCGTTACAACCGCGGCGGGCGAACTCAAGACCCTCGAATTCTGGGCCGGCAAGCCGCTGCCGCTTGCGCGCCTCGGCCAGAACTAACAAACCAAGCAACACCACCCATTGACCCATTAAGTCCAACCCTTCCCACCGCAACAAATCAACTAACTCCCAAACCCCCATGAAAGCTCCAAGCATCTTCAGACTGGCGACCGCGGTCATTGCAACATCCCTTATCGCGCTCGGTGGGGTCGTCCGCGCGGAAGTCGTGCAACCCTGCGATAACTGTAACTCGCATGGACCGGCCGGCGACCCATGCCCCAAAGGCGGCTCAAACCCTTTCTCAGTCTATTCCGGCAATGCACACCGCGAGACGCTGGATATCTCCGTATTCGGTTCGGTCGGTAAGATGCCGCTGCGATTTATGCGTTACAGCAATACCCGGATGGCGGCGCAGACGTCTTCTCAGGGCCGCTTTGGCCGAGAAGGGGTGTGGACGCATAACTATCAATGGTTTCTTCGCGACGGCGGCAATGCCATTGGAAGCCCGGCCACGCTTAGGCTGGGTTATCCCGATGGCGCGATGTGACATTCACTCAAAGCGCCGATCCCACGTTATGGCTGCCACCCGCCAACGTCCGCGAACGCATCGTCCAAAGCGGAACGCTATTTACTCTGCGCACATCGACCGCCGAGCTTTACACATTTCAACAGCTGCTGAATGCGGGAGGCACGGACGTCTTTTACCGGATAACTACCTGTGAAGATAGCGAAGGGAACACTTATACTTTCACTTATAACACGCCGACCGATACCCTCCTTCGCAAAGTCACCGACCCGAGCGGGCGCTGGCTTTCCTTTGAATACACCAATCTTGGCGCCTATTCCCAGCAGACCGTCACGCTCGGGTCGCTCGATTACGACGTGCCGCAGACCCCGGGCGGCACCTGGGTGGATGTCGCCGTGACAAATACGACCGCCTGCCGCTACCTTACGCTTTACTATTCAAACAGCTTCAAGAACGGGCCGGCATTCCCAGTCGGCAAACTCGAATTCTACGATCAGAACGATCAGCTTATCACCGGCACGCCATTTGGCAGCGACCCATACGCCTCGCCGGATAACACGCCGGACAAGGCATTCGATAACGATCCGGCGACTTATTACCGCTACATGTTTATTCGCAATGGTTACGTGGGCATCGATGCGGGGACAGCGCGGATCGTGAAGCGCATTCGCTGCTTTATTCCCGCGGGCATTGTGGATCATACCGCGGCGGTGCAATTCATCGGCCTTAATAACCCAGGCGCAAACAACCAAGTCATTAAGAAGGTGAAATCCAGCGACGGTCGGGAAGTGATATACGATTACAACTTCTTTGAAGATCCCAACCATGCGGCAAATCAACCTCCCTGGTTTAAGTGGACGATCCTAACCCAGGTCAATTACCCCGGCACAGGCAGCGCGCCGGCGAAATACACCTATGTCCAGACGGCCGATTTCACCCGGCCCGTTCTCGCCACCGCCGACGACCCGCGCATCGATGGCGACGCCACGCGCATCGCCTATGAATACGATGGCAATACATCGCTTGGATTCCTCCGGCAGGAAAAGACCTTCGATAGAAGCACGGTCCTCGCCGAGACAGGGGCGGACGCCGCGCATAAACCGAAAGTAACTTATCCAGGCGGACGCGTGGTAAAGTACGAGTTCTTTCTCGACAATGGCAACCTTAAGACGATCACGGATGCGAATGGGTTTACTACTACTTATGGGTATGACGCCGGCAATCTCGGTGGCTTTTATCATACCGTCACTGATCGCGAGTCGCGGGTGATTACTTATTTGTGGACCGCCTTGGGTAATGTCGCCTCGGTGACTTATCCCGATGCTCCCAATCCGCGGGTCGAGACCTTTGCGCGCGATTCGCGCGAACGCATCACCGGCTACACCGTCAGCGGCCACGACATGCAGCCGCGACAGACGACTTACACTCGCGATCCGGCGAATGGGCGCGTGACGCGGATCGACTATCCCGACACTACCTTCGAGACGTTTTCTTACAATGGCTTTGGCGAAGTGCTCGACCATCGCTTCCGCAATGGAACTTACGAAACCAATCATTATGACGCGACCGGGCTCCGGGATTCAACCAGCTTGCGGGAGACTCCAACCGGAGTAGAAATTCAAAAAACCACCTTCCATTACAATGGGCTGGACCAGATGGACAGTGCGACGCTGCACTTTGCGGATAACACCACGCAGGTGACAACCTATCTCTACAACGATCGCGGCCAGCTTACCCAGGTTACTTATCCCGATGGGAAGTTCATTATGTTGGAATACGATAACTACGGCGATCAAACCGCGCGGGTGGATGAACTCAGCCACCGGTGGGAAGCGACTTTCGATGACTTCAAGCGGCGCACATCGGCAAGCACACCGCCGCGCGCGGCGGGAGACCTTAAACTTACCACCCACTTCGATTACGATGTGGATGGCGGAGGCGATTGCTGCGGCAGCGGCGGTGGCGGAAGCGATCACCTTACCCAGATCACGCTGCCGAGCGGTAAGATCACCAAGATCGGTTACGATCTCGGCTGGCGGAAAGTAACCGAGACCGTCGGCTTTGGGACGGTGGACGAAGCGACGCATTCTTTTACTTACGATAAGGAAGCAAACATGAAGCGGCGCTATGACGGGCGCACGAGGGCCAATGGCGACCCGATCTTTTGGGAATATGCTTACGACCCGATGAACCGGCTCATCCAGGAGACCGATCCGCTCAACAATGTGACGCAATATACCCACGACGCCGCGGGGAACCGGCTTACCGAACAGCGCATCGGTCACGATTTGGTTGCCACGGTGAATGTTTACGATACGATGAACCGGCTGGTGAACACGACCAATCCCAAGAACGAACAAACCCAGTTTGCCTACGGCGCCACGGCCTTCGGCACGAACGCGGATGCCGGTGGCTTCGTAATCGGTGGCGATAACTTGCTGCGGCTTACCGATGCGCGGCAGAAGATCACCGACTTCACTTACGACCTCGACAATCGCAAGCTCACGATGGTCTATCCCGGTGGAAGCTTCGAGGGGTGGAGTTACGACGCCGCGAGTAACGTGAGCACTTACACCAATCGCGCCGGCAACGTAAGGACGATGACTTACGACACTCGCAACCGCGAAAAGACCGCGACATGGAACGATGGAGTAACCCCGGCGGTGGCCCGCGACTACGACGACGCCGGCCGGCTAATAAGTCTCAGCAGCAGCGTGAGCACGCTGACTTACGCCTACGACAATGCGAATAACCTATCGAGCGAGAAACAGAACATCGCCGGCTCGGGCATGGGCGAAAAGACGGTGGGTTATACTTACGATCCCGACGCTAACCGCGCGACACTCGGTTATCCCGACGTGGCCGAAGGCGTTAGCTACACCTACACGGGACGCAATCAATTAAAAGACGTCATCGCCGGCTCGCTGCCGCCGCTGGCTACTTACATCTACGACCGCGCCGGCAATCGAACTGGCAAGGCATTGGAAAACGGAACCAGCGCCACTTACACCTTCGACGATGCGAGCCGGCTTATAGCCTTGGAACACAAACAGGGTGCCGCGACGCTGCAGCGTTTCGATTACACGCTCGACACCGCCGGCCTGCGCAAGGATCGCAAGGAAACCAACGCCGGCATTGCGCCGAGGCTGGACACTTATGGTTACGATCCCGCCGACCAAGTAACCGACGTGAAATACAATCACGCTCCGCAGGCTGCGCCGCCGACTTACTCCCGAGAAGTAACCTATAACTACGACGCCGCAGGAAACCGCCTCAGCGTAGTGGAAGACGCCGACGGCAGCGACCCGAACCCGTCAGTAACCACGCCCTACACGCCGAACGATCTTAACCAATACACGCACATCGACAATCTCACGGCGCCGGCGATGGATGCCGACTACGACGCCAACGGCAACCTCAAGCGTCTGCAATTGAAGGTAGGCGAACTGGTGTGGACCTACACCTACGACGCGCAGAACCGCCTCGCCAGCGGAAGCCAGATTGGAGGCAGCAGCTTCACCTTCGCCTACGACGCCCGCAACCGCTGCGTAAGCCGCACCATCAACGGCACGACCACCTACCACCTATACGACGACTGGAACCTAATCGAAGACCGCTCCGCCATCGGCGCAGTACAAGCGACCTACTATCACGGCGCAGCCATCGACGAAATCCTAGCCACAGTAACCTCCACCGGCGCCACCTACCTCCAGCACCACGACGGCTTGGGTAACGTAACCGCGCTCACCGACAACGCGGGTAACGTAGTCGAGACTTACCGCTACGACATCTCCGGAGCGCCAGCGATCTACGATTCCGCCTTTGTCCCTCAGCCCGCCTCCGCGATCGGCAACCGTTTCCTCTTCACCGGCCGCGAGTGGCATCCGGCGCTAAGTCTCTACGACTACCGCAATCGCTATTACTCAACTAACCTTGGCAGGTGGCTGAGCACGGACCCTATCGGGACAAATGGCGGGATGAATCTGTACGGGTATATTGCCAACGACCCTATTTTCGGCCGAGATTCGTTCGGGCTTTTTTGGAATTCAGGTTACGGGGATTTGGAAACCTTTAAATATTTCAAATGCCCCGATACGTCTCCCGATTGCAAAAACGACTATCCGAAATGCCCGTATAAGACGGGGAGCCGTGGCGGCAAGGGGCGCGGAGGCCGTGGCAACGGCGGTAACCAAGGTGGTAACCAAGGCGGTAACCAAGGCGGTAACCAAGGCGGTAACCAAGGCGGGGGATTTGGCGGCCGAGGGACGGGAAACCCTTTTGCCCCGGGCAGTCCATTAGGCCCGGGGGGACTTTTTAGCGGCCTTGGGGATGCCGTCGGTCGATACGGCAGCGTTGACCTGACGGCAGCCGGAGGAATCGACGGAGTCGGTGGGAGTTTTGGCTTGTCCTTATCGCCCTCCGGAATCGGTATGACAGGATATGCCGGGTTACAAACAGGAGCAAGTATGAGCCTTACCGGCGGTGCAAATTATGGAGCCAGTTCTGGCATGGGAGTTTTTGGAAACGTTTCTGCTGGAAATGGGCGAATGGGATCGTCTCTTACCGGCTCAGTCGGCCAGGACACTGGGGCCAATCTTGGCACCGGTTTCGGGTGGGGATTTGGGTGGTCCGCAGGTGTTGGTATCGGAGGCTCTGGAAGAATTTTGTCATTTTGAACAGCCCCAACGCCATTTTCGCTTCGACAGTGTTCGTTGGGCTATTGGCATTAATCGGTAATTTTTTGTATTGGCTACTCATGCGAAGGATTCGACTCCGCCATCCGATTATTTGGACGCAACTAGGGTCACCGACGATGTTTCTTAACAATTCATACCGAACCAACCGTGCATTGTCCGCGTTCCTTAGATCCGAACAGATTGCTGACTTACGCGACCCCTATTTGTTAAAGCTCGCGCGATTTACTAATGTCTACAGCAAGATTTACCAAGTAATTGCAGGTGCGTTTATACTTGGGATTTTGATTTCGATATTAAGGTCACGAGCAGGGAAGTAAGGGTCACGAGTCGGAAGGTCAACGTGCGGCGGAAAGGTTCAGTCCGCGTGCGGCGGAAGGAGTCAGTCAGTGCATACGTGCAAGAGAAGGATAAAGGAAGGATAAAGAGACAGGTCATTAGAACGGTGCAATACTAAGCCCACCGCAAATCTCCACTTTACCGTCCCCACTCAAGTCATAGCTGTAACCAAAAAGTTAGTCGCCGCACCCCGCTGGGCACTGCACTTACTACCACTTATCCCAATGGTCGTGTCGATTCATGGACGCTCGACGCGCGGGATCGTGTACTTACTTACACCATCGCCGGCCCCGGCGTTCAAAATCCCGTGGTCGGAAACCAGCGGCTGTAATGATTCTCGTCGAGCCGTGTGAGCGGGATGGAGAGCGGCAGCGGCACGCCTTCCCTGGCCCAGCGCGCGATGAGTTCGCGGTGGCCGAGCCGGCCCATCGTGTCGAAGAGATTGCCGTGCGGCTTCTCGCTCCAGCCCGCCTCGATCTGCGGATCCCAGATGGCGATGCCGGTCGCGCCTTGCTGGTAAAACGTGGTCACCTTCTTGCAAAGCTCCTCCGGCTTGCCCGATTTCCACGAGATGACGAAGGGATAAACGCCGACCTTTGTCCCCGCGGTGATGCGCGAGTAATACGCCATGTCCGGTTGCGCAAAGGAGGTGTGGTGCGCGAACCACGCGACGCCGAGATCATCGACGAGATTTCTCTGAATCCATGTCGGCAGATCGAACCCAAACTTCCGATTGTCCGCCTCGGTGCTGAAGGTGCCGAGCGAGATTTTGTAGCGTTCCTTGCGCCCCTGCGCGCGCGCCGTGTCGTCGAGCAGCGCGCGGATTTCCGTGATGAACTCCGTCATGATCGTGGCCCGCAGCGCGAGGATGCGCGGGTCGTCCTCAGGCACCGCGCGCGCGTCGGCGTGGTGCAGTTTTTCAAAGCGAGCGCTGAAGGCGTCCTCCCACAGGATCATCGGCATCCCGCGATTGAAGAGCAGACCCACGCCTTCCGGCTGCAACTCGAGGGTCTCGCGGAAAATTGCCAGCACTTGCCGCCGCACTTCCGGCACGGCGTAGCTCATGTGCATGGTCGGCGTGCCGTCGCGATCCACGCAGCGCCATTCGGGATGCGCTTCGTAGAATGGGCTGTTGAAAGTTTCCTCATACGGGATCGCCGCCTTCCAGCCCGCGGGCCGAACCATCACGTGAAACTCCGCGCCCTGCGTGCGCGCCGCTTCGCGGGCGACTTGCAGCGGATTCACGCCCTTCTTGATGAGCCCCTCGACCGCCTTCACAAACGTCCCGTGCGCGCCGCCGCTGAAGTCCACCGTCCCCTCGCCGGGAATGTGCCCGACCTTGCTCGGATAGCAGACCAAGTCCGCGCCGAGCACTTGAAACCACCACTTGCCCACGTCGGAATCTTCGAAGCCGCGGAAGTTTGCGCGCAGGTCGTCGGCGGTCTGCGGCTTGTAAGGCCAGATCCAACTGTGCCCGTCGAAAGTCGCGATCGAAGTCCGCGTCGCGCGTGGCGCCGGCCTCGCGGCCGCTTCGTCCGCCGTAAGCGGCACGAGCTTGACGTAGCATACCGTCGCGGGCAGCGAGACTTGAGGCGCAAGTTCGAGCGACTGCCCGTTGAGCTCAGCCACGGTGAGAAAATTTTCCTGGATCACATCGCGGCGGTCCGGCAGCAGCGCGAGATTGTTTGCCATGTTTTTGAAAACCGCCTCGTTGCCGAGCTTCGCCCGCAGCCCATTCTTCGCTTCCTTGAAGCCAGTGGAAACCGTGGACATGCCGACGTAGATCGCGTGCCAGCCGCGCGCGGCGAGCGGCACGCTCACCTTCGGCGCGCCCGTTCCCGAGTAGCACGAGAGCGCCGCGCCTTTCATCTCCGCCGTCTCGAAGGGGAGAAGTTTCCACTTCCCCTTCTCGCGCTTACCGGTGACGAGCGCGCTTGCCGGCTCGGCTTTCGACAAATCCGCGAGCACCACGGCCTCGCTCACGTGCGACCAGCGGCGCGAATCGGCAGGCAGCATCTCCGGCAGCGTGGACGCGGCGATTTTTTCGGCGGAGGAGACCGGGCCGCAAAAAAAGCCGGAGATAATGAGGAGAGTCAGAAGCAAGGGCATTGGTGAATGGCATTAAGTTAAGTGAATGGAATTAAGTTAAGCTACGGCGCGATGGAAGTTAGGCTTCCAGCCTGACTCGGCTTGCAGGCTTCCAGCCTGCCAGCCCGTTGGCACCAGCCTGCGCGGCCTGGAAGCCCGCACGCCGAATCAGGCTGGAAGCCTAACCTCCGGATACGCTGCACCACGCATTTCGGGTTTAACTTAATGCCATTCAGGGCATTGGTTTTCATGATGGAGAAGGGATGTGTTTGCTCACTGTCGCCGGAAAACCGTGAAGAGGTTGCTCGCATGCAATTTGTCTATCCATCGACAGAGTCGCCTGGCAAGAGCTAGCTACTGTGCAGACGGTTGGATGGACTACAGCGTGAGTGGTCAGGTGCGCCGGAGGCGCTGCGGAAATTAGCCTGCTCGCCCGCCCACCAGCCTCCCTATTCCCCTCCGCCGCCTCGGTGGTGAAGCGAGTCTGCGAGCGAGAACCACCGGAACCAATCGGCTCACACGACCC
>JBBRXP010000208.1:0-9288 GCA_038238555.1 Chthoniobacterales bacterium
ATTTTTTTCGGCGACGACGCGTTTGGCGTGGAAGTCGCCGCCGCGCTGCTCCGACGAACAATGCCCGAAGGCGTGCGCGTAGTGGACTTCGGCATCCGCAGTTACGACCTCGCCTACGCGATCATGGACGGCTACGACGCCACCATCCTCGTCGATGCCGTGCCGCGCGGAGAAGCCCCCGGCACCCTCTTCCTGATCGAGCCCGACGCCGCCGCATCAGACGATGCCGAGCCCGTGGATGCGCACAGCATGAACCCACTGCGCGTGCTGCAAATGGTCCACTCCCTCGGCGGCGAACCTGCGCGTCTCTATCTCGTCGGCTGCGAGCCAGCGGTCCTGGAGTCAGACGACATCGGCCTAAGCCCCGCCGTGAGCGATGCGATGCCGCGAGCCATCGAGATGATCGAGTCCTTGCTCGGCGAACTTTTGCACGAACCCGAAAACGTGGGCGCACAACGCGCACCCGCATAAGTGAAGGAGGTGAATTCGATATGTGTCATTCCAATAACGACGCGGCCAAGACCGTCCTCGGCATCCTGCTGGTGCTCGTGTGCTACGCCATCGTGGCCAACGTCCCCGAGATGCGCCGCTACCTGAAAATCCGCAGCATGTAAAGCGTGGCGCAGGCTTCCAGCCTGCAGTCTCGCAACCGCAGAATTGTACAACCACACCCGGTCCATCGAACGAAAAAAACCTTGAAGCGTTTCACTCAGAGCCTGGAGGATCGAACTTATGCAAACTCCGCAGATCATCGCCCATCGCCCCCCCGATGTTAAAGAAATCCACGTCGTCTGGATGACCAGCGGCCTGAGTTGTGACGGCGACTCCGTCTCAGTCACCGCCGCATCCCAACCCAGTATTGAAGACGTAGTCATGGGCAACATTCCCGGCCTGCCCAAAGTGCACCTGCACAATCCCGTGCTCGCTTACGAGAACGGCGACGACTTCATAAAGTTCTGGTTCGACGCCGCCGCCGGCAGGCTCGATCCATTTGTTTTAGTCCTCGAAGGCTCCGTGCCCAACGAGAAGATCAAGAGCGAAGGTTACTGGGCCGCGATGGGCACCGATCCCGACACCGGCCAGCCCATCACGACTAACGAATGGATCGATCGCCTCGCGCCGAAAGCCCTCGCCATTATCTGCGCCGGCACCTGCGCGACTTACGGCGGCATCCATGCCATGCAAGGCAATCCCACGGGCGCGATGGGTCTCGCCGACTATCTGGGATGGGGCTGGCGGTCGAAAGCCGGGTTACCCATCGTCAATGTGCCCGGCTGCCCCGTGCAACCCGATAACATGATGGAGACCTTACTCTATCTCCTCTATCAAGTCGCCGGCCTCGCGCCGATGATTCCGCTCGATGAGCAGTTACGCCCGACATGGTTATTCGGCAAGACAGTGCATGAAGGTTGCGACCGCGCCGGTTATTACGAGCAAGGCGACTTCGCCAACGAATACGGCTCCCCTAAGTGCCTGGTTAAGATCGGCTGCTGGGGCCCGGTGGTTAATTGTAATGTTACCAAGCGTGGCTGGATGGCAGGCATCGGCGGCTGCCCAAATGTAGGCGGCATCTGCATCGGTTGCACCATGCCTGGGTTCCCGGATAAGTTCATGCCCTTCATGGACGCGCCGCCGGGCTCAGCCTTATCCACCAAGGTAGTAGGCATCTGGGGCGCCGCCCTCCGAGCCTTGCGCGGCTTTACCAATCATACCGTGAACCAGGAACCGAAGTGGCGGCACCGCCGCCGCGAACTTACCACGGGTTACAAGCCGACTCACTACGCCAGAAACTAACACCTACCTTTATGCCAGCCACCGCCGTCCTCCCCCGCACCGCAACCAGCGCCAAACAGGGCGATCTCGTCGAGATGTCCTGGGATCCCATCACCCGCATCGTCGGGAGCCTGGGTATTTATACCAAGATCGATTTCAACGCAAAGAAGGTAGCCGAGTGTTACAGCACATCGTCCATCTTCCGAGGTTACTCGATCTTTATGCAAAATAAGGATCCGCGAGACAGCCACTTCATTACCAGCCGCATTTGCGGCATCTGCGGAGATAACCACGCGACCTGTTCCATCTACGCGCAGAACATGGCTTACGGCGTGAAACCGCCGCCGCTGGCGGAGTGGATCGTCAATCTCGGAGAAGCCGCCGAATACATGTTCGACCACTGCATTTACCAGGATAACCTGGTCGGCGTGGACTTCTGCGAGATGATGGTCAAGGAGACCAACCCCGGCGTGTGGGAAAAAGCCACGAAAACCCAGGCGCCGCATGCCAGGGAACATGGCTACCGCACCATCGGCGACATCATGAAAGCCCTCAATCCGTTCGAGGGTGAATTCTACCGCGAGACCCTGCAAATGAGCCGGCTCTGCCGTGAGATGTTTTGCCTCATGGAAGGCCGGCACGTGCATCCTTCTACACTATATCCCGGCGGCGTCGGCACGGTGCCGTCCATCCAGGTCTTCACGGACTTTCTCGTGCGGTTGCAAAGATACACCGAGTTCATGAAGAAGGTGGTGCCCCTGCACGACGATCTCTTCGATTTTTTCTACGAAGCTTTGCCGGGTTACGAGGAAGTAGGGCGGCGGCGCATCCTGCTCGGCTGTTGGGGATCGTTCCAGGATCCGGACACTTGCGATTACGATTACCGAACGATGGAGAGCTGGGGCCGGGATATGTTTGTAACTCCCGGCATCGTCGTCGATGGCAAGCTGGTAACTACCAGCTTGGTGGATATCAACCTCGGTCTGCGCATTCTGCTCGGCTCCTCTTATTACGAGGATTGGGATAACAAAGAAACCTTTGTCTCCCACGACGCGCTCGGCAATCCCATCGACAAACATCATCCTTGGAACCAGACCACCACGCCCAAGCCGCAACGGCGCGACTTCGGCGGTAACTATACATGGGTCATGTCGCCGCGCTGGCTGGACAAACGCACCGGCGATCACCTGGCGCTCGACACCGGGGGCGGCCCCCTCGCGCGACTGTGGACCACGGCGCTCGCGGGCATCGTGGATATCGGCTACGTCAAGGCCACCGGCAGCAGCGTAAAAATGCTCCTGCCGAAAACGGCGCTGAAACCCGAGGTCGAATTCGAGTGGAAAATCCCGCAGTGGAGCAACGCCATCGAGCGCGACCGCGCACGCACTTACTTCCAAGCCTACGCCTGCTCCTGTGCACATTACTTCTGCGAGAAGGCGATGAAGGAAGTGCTCGCCGGCCGCACGCAGACTTTTACTCCCTTCAAGGTGCCCGACGAAGCGATCGGCTGCGGTTTTCACGAAGCAGTGCGCGGAGTGCTCTCGCATCACCTTGTCATCCGCAAAGGTAAGATCGCCAACTACCACCCTTATCCCCCGACACCGTGGAACGCCAGCCCGCGCGACATCTACGGCACGCCCGGGCCGTATGAAGACGCGGTGCAGAACACACCGATCTTCGAGGAGAACGGACCCGATAACTTCAAAGGCATCGACATCATGCGCGCCGTGCGCAGCTTCGATCCGTGCCTGCCCTGCGGTGTGCACATGTATCTCGGCAAGGGTAAGACACTCAAACAACTCCATACTCCTACCGCGCTGGCGGGCTTGGCGAAAAGATAACCTATCTTATGGTAACCATCGAAGCCTCTCCCGACGAAATCTACGACATCGAGCTCGAGCACAGCCTGCTCGCGGCAAATGAAAAACTGGCGGTGGAGAACCGCGCGTTACTCGACAATCACGGGATCACCGCCATCGACTTCATGGGAGCCATCGGATCGGGTAAGACCACGCTCATTACCAAGCTCGTCGAGATGTTGAAAGATAGGGTTGGCGTCGCAGTCTTTAACGGCGACGCCACCATCAGCACCGACGCGGATGCCATCGCCAAGCTCGGCGTGCCGATCGTGCAAATCGCCACGATCAACGGCTGCCATCTCGACGCAAACGTCGTCGGCAAAGGGCTTCGTAAGATCGACCTTACTAACGTGCGGCTGCTCCTGATCGAGAACATCGGCAACCTGATTTGCCCCGCCGAGTTTCCTCTCGGCTCGAAAGCGCGAGTGGTGGTCATCAGCGTTACCGAAGGTCCTTACATGGTGAAGAAACATCCGCACATGTTTCTCGGCGCGCAGGTAGTGGTCATCAATAAGATCGAGCTCGCCGAAGTCATGGGTATCAGCGTCGAAGAACTGACTAACGACGTGCACACCCTCAAGCCGGACATCAAAGTAATTCCCACCAGCTGCAAGACCGGACATGGCTTAACGGAAGTCGCCGACACGCTGCTGGCGATCTAGGTGCCGGGGTAAGGACTAATAACGGAGTATTACAACCTGTGAGCCTCAACTTTGTGCCGAGGGCACCACGGAAATTAGCCGGTGGCGAAAGCCACCGGAATCGCCACAAACACGGTGGCTTCCGCCACCGGTTAATTTCCGCTGCGCCTCCGGCGCCTACTGCAAACGATCGCTGTAGCTCATCAAAGAGCCTTCTCTGCAAAAGGAAACCCGGCGCGTTGCCTCGGGCCGCCTTATCCCGCTCTTTCAGACTGGATGTGTCGCGGCGGTTTTTTAACACACCTTAGGAACGCGCCGAGCCGATGCACGAGATGTCCATCGCGTCGGGGCTGGCGGATAAGTTACTTGAGTTTGCGCAGACAAACCCGGACAAGCGCATCGTCGAAGTGCGGCTGGCGGTCGGCGAACTTACTCATCTCGAACCGGAGCAACTGCGCTTCTGTTACACCGCCATCACCGCCGGGACTGAACTCGAAGGTTCGACCATCGAGATTGAGAATGTCGAAGCTACGGTCCAGTGTCCGCACTGCTCTTATCTTGGTCGGCCGAAATACTGGGAAGACGCGCTCGCCTTTACCTCCGTAGTTACCCTGCGTTGCCCCGATTGCGGCAAGGCAGCCGAGGCCATCCAAGGCCACGAGTGTGGCATCCAGAGCCTGAAGTATCGAGAGAACGCCTTGTTATGATCACCTTTCTATCTGTCTTATTCCTCGGGTTCTTCCTTGGCATGCGCCACGCGACGGACTCCGACCATGTCGTCGCCGTGACCACCATCGTCAGTCGCCAGCGCAGCATTCGCGGGGCGGCACTTACCGGGATTTTCTGGGGTGTCGGGCACAGTCTTACGGTGTTGCTAGCGGGCGGTGCGATCGTCCTTCTCGGTGTCGTGGTGCCCGAGCGGCTCGGGCTAAGTCTTGAGTTATGCGTGGCCTTGATGCTCGTGTTACTCGGCGCGCTGAACTTGCGGAGCATGCTGCAATGGCTGCGCGAGGGTAACTTCATGGATCACCATCGACATGAGCGTGCAGTTACTTCCATCGCCCGGTTCGATAACTATCGACCGTTTCGACCGGTGGTTATCGGAGTTGTTCATGGGCTTGCAGGATCGGCGGCGGTGGCGCTTCTTGTGTTACCCATGATCCATAGTCCCGCGTGGGCGATGGCTTACCTGCTTATCTTTGGCGCGGGTACGATCGCCGGGATGATGTTAGTCACCGCGGCGATCGCGCTGCCGATTACTTATGCTGCCGCGCGCGCTCCGTTATTCCAACGTTATGTCGGCGCGACGGCGGGGATGTTTAGCGTGGGCTTCGGGGTGTTTCTCTTTTGGCACATCGGCTTTGTCGAAGGGCTCTTCACTCGTTGAAAAATGTGAAACTCGCGAGGCACAGCGAGCGGGCGAGAGTGGTGGTGCGAGGCGCGGTGCAGGGAGTGGGATTTCGGCCTTTTGTGTATCGACTGGCCACGCAGCTCGATCTGCGAGGATGGGTGCTGAATTCGGCGCAAGGTGTCGTGATGGAGGTGGAAGGAGATCGGAGTAACGTGCGGCAGTTCACGCTCCGGCTGGAGACGGAGAAGCCGACGTGCGCGGCGATTACCAGCGTGGAAAGTTCGCTGTTGGATACGGTTGGTTACGGCGGGTTTGAGATTCGTTACAGCGAAGGGGGCGGCGATAAGAGCGTGCTCATTTCACCGGACATCGCCACGTGCGCGGATTGCCTCCGTGAGTTATTCGACGCGCGCGACCGGCGGCATCGTTATCCATTCACCAACTGCACGAATTGCGGGCCGCGCTTCACGATCATCGAGTCGCTGCCTTACGACCGGCCGCACACCACGATGAAGCGCTTCACGATGTGCCCGGAGTGCGAGCGCGAGTATCGCGACCCGCTCGACCGCCGCTTTCACGCGCAGCCAAATGCCTGCCCGCGCTGTGGCCCGCAACTCGCGCTGTGGGGTGCCGCCGGCAATGTGCTGACGACGAAAGACAACGCGCTCTTCGCTGCTGCCGGACGTGTGCGCGCGGGCGAGGTGCTGGCGCTGAAGGGCCTCGGCGGATTCCAGCTCATGGTCGATGCGCGCGATGAAGCGGCGGTCGCTCGTCTCCGCCAACGCAAGCACCGCGAAGATAAGCCGCTCGCCTTGATGTATCCGTCCTTCGACGCGGTGCGGGAAGACTGCCAGATCTCGGATCTCGAAGAAGCGCTCCTCCTCTCGGCCGAAGCGCCCATCGTCATCCTTGCGCGCAAGCCTGGCACGTCACGGCTCGCGCCCAGCGTTGCGCCGCGCAATCCCTCGCTCGGTGCCATGCTGCCTTGCACGCCGCTGCAGCATCTGCTGCTCCGCGAGCTTGGATTCCCTGTCGTGGCGACGAGCGGCAATCTGAGCGACGAGCCGATCTGCATCGACGAGCACGAGGCCGTTGATCGGCTGCGCGGGATCGCGGATTGTTTCCTCGTCCACGACCTGCCCCTCGTGCGGCACATGGACGATTCGGTGGTGCGCGTGATGTGCGGCCGCGAACTGATCTTGCGGCGTGCGCGCGGTTACGCACCGCTGCCGATCCCTGTAGCAGAGCCGCTTCCCACGCTGCTCGCAGTCGGCGGGCATTTGAAAAACACGGTCGCGCTGAGCGTCGGCACCGACATCTTCCTCAGCCAGCACATCGGAGATTTGGAAACGAAGGAGGCGCATTCCGCGTTTCGCAAAGCCGCGACGGATTTGCCGCGGCTTTACGACGCGAAGATCGAGCGCGTGGTTTGCGACCTGCATCCCGATTATCTCTCGACGAAATACGCGGCGCAGATGCCGGTGCCCGCGCAAGCCGTGCAACATCATTGGGCGCACATCGCGAGCTGCATGGCGGACAACGGCATCGAGCCGCCCGCTCTCGGCGTGGCGTGGGATGGCACCGGCTACGGCAACGATGGCACCGTGTGGGGCGGCGAATTTTTGCTCGCCACCGGGGCGTCGTTCGAGCGCGTGGCGCATCTCCGGCAGTTTCGTCTGCCCGGCGGCGACGCGGCGATCAAGCAACCCCGCCGCGCCGCGCTCGGCGTCTTGCACGACGTCTTTGGCGACGAAGTGTGGACGCGGCCCGAGATGCTCCGTGGGTTTTCGAAAATCGAAATCACCACGCTGCGGCAAATGCTGGAGAAGCGAGTGAATGCGCCGTTGACTTCGAGCGCCGGGAGATTGTTCGACGCCGTCGCCGCGCTCGTCGGTTTGCGCGACCGCGCGAGCTTTGAAGGCCAGGCCGCGATGGAGCTCGAGTTTGCCATCGAGTCGGGCATCGAGGCTGCGTATTCCTTCGATCTTCGCGAAGGCGGTGTGATCCACTGGCAGGCAACGATTTTGGAGATCGTGCGCGACCTGCATAGTCACGAATCGACCGGCGCGATCGCGGCGAAGTTTCACAACATGCTCGCGGCGGCAATCGTCGCGGTGGCGCGGAAAATTGGAGAGCCGCGAGTCGTGCTGAGCGGCGGATGTTTCCAAAACAAATACTTCACCGAACGCACCGTGCGGCAGTTGAGAGATGCGGGCTTTCAACCTCATTGGCATCGCCGCATTCCGCCCAACGACGGCGGGCTTGCGCTGGGCCAAATCATCGCCGCCGCGTGGGCTGCACCCAAGATTCATGGCGAAGAAAACTGACGAGGAAAAAACGGAGGACGAAATCGCCGAGCGCACGGCGCCGCCGGGCGATGTCGTTTACCAGGCCATCTACGACGAAGGCGAACACGAGCTCACGCGCAGCACCGGCGCGCTGGCTCTCTCGGGATTGGCCGCCGGACTGTCGATGGGATTTTCGTTCGTCTCCGAAGCCTTGCTGCACCTGCATCTTCCCGAAGCGCGGTGGACGCCGCTGGTGACGAAGCTCGGTTACAGCGTCGGCTTTCTCATCGTCATCCTCGGCCGCCAGCAACTCTTCACCAAGAACACGCTCACGGTGATTTTGCCGCTGCTAAAAAAAAGGGGCCGCGCGCTGCTTGCCAATGTCGCGCGGCTGTGGCTGGCCGTGTTGCTCGCAAATCTTTTCGGCGCCCTGCTCTTTGCCTGGTTGCTCGCCAATACGCCGTTGTTCGATGACGAAACGCGGCAGGTTTTTTCGGATGTCGCAAGCTCCGCGGTGGGTGCTGGATTCGGCACGCTGCTCTTGCGCGCGACGCTCGCCGGCTGGCTCATCGCCTTGATGGTGTGGCTGCTGCCGTTTGCGGAAGCGGCGCGCATCTGGGTCATCGTCATCCTCGCCTACCTTGTGGGCCTCGCGCATCTGCCTCACGTGGTCGCGGGCAATATCGAAACTTTTTACCTCGTCGCGACCGGCAAGCTTTCGCTGGCGCAGTGCCTCGGCGGTTATCTCATCCCGACGCTCATCGGCAACACGATCGGCGGTGTCGCGCTGGTCGCAGTGGGCGCGCACGCGGAGTTTAAAGCGGCCGCGCAGTAGAAAAAAGAGGCGACCATTCACCAATCACCGATCACCATTCACTCATCCAATCATGTGCCTCGCGATCCCCGGTAAACTTCTTGAAATCACCGACGACGGCCACGGCGTGCGGATGGGCCGTGCGAATTTCGGAGGCATCGTCAAGCAGGTCTGTCTCGAATACACGCCCGAGGTCGTGGCCGGCGATTACGTGCTGGTGCACGTCGGCTTCGCGTTGAGCAAAGTCGATGAGGCCGAGGCGGCGCGGACTTACAAGCTGCTCGAGGAAATGAAACAACTCGACGAACTCGACACGCCGGAAGTCGAAGAGCCGTGGCCGCCCGGCGCGGAGGTGCGCGGGCCATGAAATTCCTCGACGAATACCGCGATGAAGCGCTCGCGACGAAGATCGTCGAGGACATCCACCGCGCCGTCACGCGGCCGTGGGTGCTCATGGAAGTCTGCGGCGGACAGACGCACACGATCGTCAAGTACGGCATCGATCGCCTGCTGCCACGGGAGGTCGAGCTCGTGCACGGGCCGGGCTGCCCGGTCTGCGTGA
>JBBRXP010000209.1:0-9157 GCA_038238555.1 Chthoniobacterales bacterium
GTGTCTTCCAATGCTGGCCGAGTTGAAAATGCGTTCCACCCATCAGACCGATTTTGAGCGCCTCCGCGATCTGCTTCATCGGGCCTCGCATTGGCTGTTCTATCCCGATCCGTCCGTCCTCCATCCGGGCGGCATTCTCGATCTCCGCGAGCACCCGCTTGAGGGTGGCATTGCCGAGGTTTGTGCCTTCCTCAAAATCGGGGTGCGCCGGAAACTGGAGCGTCATCGCCTGCTCGATGAGCTTCACAAACGCCTCGCGCAAATTCGCGCTGACGGGCGGGCGCAGATCGAGCGTCGGATCGAGCGACTGGAACTGGTCCGCGTTGTCCAGCTCGTGCGCCGTGTCGAGTGAGCCTGGCTCGGCGGGATGAATCCCGTAGGCCGCTTCAAGATGGAGAATGAGCCGCGCTTGCAATTGTCGGCGCTGATTCTCGAGCTGCGTCTTCGCCGCCGCTTGATCCTGCGCGGAGAGATGCGTGACGAACTGGCCGAAGCGATCCCCGGTGAGGATGTGTTCCAGCCGCACGTAGGCCGAGAGGTCGCGCTGAGCTTGCAGGCCGAAGAACGACGGCACCCACACGATGGTGCGCTGCGCAGGATTCGCGTCGCGGAATTTCCGCAGCCGGGCAACGTCGTGGGCGGGCGTGTTGCCCGGCGTGTCGAACGGATAATCCACGATCACCTTCCACGCCTCGGCACCCTCGTTGCGGAGCGTCTCGTCCATCGTTTCGCGGACGTTGGTGAAAAGCACTTCGCACATCCGCTTGGTGCCGCGCCAGGTGAAGGGCTGCGTCACCCAGAGCTCGCCTTGATCGGCGATCTTCATTTGCGCGAAGAGCAGTTCTTTAATCTTCCTCGCCCGCTCGCCGTGGTTGTCAACCGCCGCGGCTTTTTCGAGGATGGCCTCGGTGTCCACGTCCGAAAGCTGAACCTGGATGGTCGGATCGCCGATGTCGTCGGAGATGCGAAGCTGTCCGACCTGTCCGGCCCATTTGCGAACCTTGTTCAGCACGATGCTCGTCTCCTGTCCGTCTATTGGCGATTTGATCGTGCCGTGATTCAGCGCGGACAGCCGGCTCGCGGTCATCAGCTTTAGTGACTCCACTTCCGGCGCGAGGGCTGCAAGCAGCAGAGTTTTCACCAAACGCGCATCGTTGCGGAAGGGAGTGAGGCGTTGGTCGTCGTAAGGCAGCGTCTCGACTTCCTCGTGGGTAAGATTGTGCTCACGTTCGAGCAGAGGGCGCAGACGCTGGCTCCACAGCTTCCGCGCATTCTCGAAGTGCGCTTTCATCACGTCGTTGAACGCCTCGTCGCCCTCGGCGATGGCGTCGAACAAATCGCCCACGGGCACCAGCTCGCCGAGCTTCAAGCGGTCCTTCTGCTCTACGAGCAGTTGTAGCATGATCTTCAGCGCCGTGCGTTCGCGTTGGAGCAGCGACGACAGCGCCACGAGCGTTTCGACGAGCGCCGGGGTAAAAGGATACAGCTTGCGGAAGTCGTCGCGCTTGCCGCTCTGCGTCAGCAGAATCTTCATCACCGCGGCGCGAATCTTTTCGGTCTTCGTGAACTCCGCATCCATCGTCGCTCTGGCCGCATCGTCCTTGGCCTTGAGCACACGCTTCGCCGCAATGGCGGGAAGGTTGCGATCCTCCAGCTTGATCGTCGTGAAGCGACCCTCCCAGTAGCGCAGGATGTCCGAAAACCCGAGTTGGAGCGAACCCGCGATGTGGTCGCCGACGAGTTCGCGCAAATCGCGCTGCCGGGCGACGAAGCTGATGATCGGTGCAGGTCGGTCGGCGTGTTGAGCCTCAACGAGCTTGGGCAGCTTTGTGCCTTCGCGGTTCAGGAAATCAATGTCGGCCGCGTGGCTCGCGAGCCAGAGGATGAGTTCGTCGAGGAAGAGAATCAGCCCGTGGTAGCCGAGCGCCTTTGCGTGCTGGCTGATGACCGACAAACCTTTGTCGAGGTCGATGAAACCCTCCGCGTTCTCGCGCACGTTGGTAAAAAAGCGATCCACCAAATCGCCGACCAGTCGCCGATGTTGCGTCGTGTCCGGCGTCGCCGCCGCCGCCTCGAAACTCTGCGCGTCCCACTTCTCCGAAATGTTGCCCCATCCGTCGCCGCTCCCACTCCCCGCGCCTTCATTCAGCTTGTCGAAAAACATCACGTCACCGAACTGACCGCGCAGCCGCCGCGCATCGGTGAGCAGCGCTTCCGAGCGATACACCGCCGGCGTCGGCGCCGTCGGATGGTGCTTGCGCACATGCGTCACGTAGCCGCCGAGGATTGCCGACTCCATGTCCTTTGCCCCGAGCATGTGGTAGGGCACGAGCAGGAACTTGCGCCCTTCCGTCCACGTATTGTGACGCGCCACGACTCCGCTCAGTTCTGGGATGGAACGCGCCTCGATATTGCGCTCCAGCATGAGCAGCAGGATCGCCATGAAGTGACTCTTCCCGCTCCCGAAACTGCCGTGCAGATACGCCGCCTTGCTCTTGTTCGACTCCAGCGCTGACTTAATCAGCCCGAGCGCTTCATCGAAGCACTTCACGAGCTGGGGCGTCACCACATAATCGCGCACTGTCTCCGTCGCATGCGCGGTCACGCCAGCGGCGAGATTGAGCACGAAGTCGCCTTTGCGGACTTGGTCAGGGAGATCGAGGAGGTCGCGTAGAAGCATGCCCGATCATTTAAGCCAGACCGTGCGCCACGGAGAAAGCCGGAAGCGCATCCTCTTCCGCCCCCACTGAGGCAGCGCCACGTTTATCCCGGATCGCCCGACGCGAGATCGTAGATCATCCGCCAGAGCAGGTCCGCCTCGCCTCGTTCGATCAATTGAATCGGGAGCGCGCCGTCGAAGGCGGAATTCGGCTGCTGCAGCCATGGGCCGATGAATTTCGGCTGCACCACATGCGCCATCGCTTCGAGCAGGCGGCGCATTTCCCTCACTTTTTGTGCGCTCGCCGTCGTGAGCGGTTCGCCGGCAGCCCAAGTCGCCACCGTGCGAGGAGAGAAGCCGGTCATCCGGCTGATTTGATCCCGCTTGAGGCCGTAGGTTTCGCAAACGTTGTTCACGTCGAAAGTCGGCAGCGTCGCAGCCAGCACTTCCTTTCTCATGTTGAGACCCGTTTCGACAAAACGGCGCAGCGACTTGGGCGCCGGTTTCCTTGAGGGGGCAGGGCGCGGCAGCGTGGCGGTCTTCATGCGGTCACGTTAGATCACGTGAAGTCACATTGCAAGCGAGATTGCACCATGAGTTGCGTGCAACCTTGCATTTTCACCTCAAGAAGCGCAGTAGCTTTCTTGCGTTCAGAACCTTCGCTACGCTCTCCTCCAGCTTGTTCGACGGGAAATAAACGAGGTTCATCCCCTCCTTCCACCGCGCAGAGTTGAAGAGGATCGCTTCGTATCCGAGTTGATGCGCGGCACGACCGATGGCCTGCGTCAGACTTTCCAGATTGCGACCGCGAAATCGACGCCACGGTTCGTCCAGCATCGCCAGTGTCACCCCGAGGCGTCGCCGCGTGCCTGCCTCACGCAGATCGAGCACCCGCTGGAGATCAAACCCCATCGTCACGCGGAGATACGGCCAGTCTGTCGGCCCCGCGACGGCAGCGTCCGGCCAGCCATACTCACGCGCATTGCCCACGGCTTCCGCCGTCGCAGTCACGGGGTCGAGCGCCGTATAGACGGCCGGAGTTCCCGGCACGTTGAACCGGCCGCCGTGATTCCAAGCACCTCCGCCATCGAGCTGGAGGTCGGGTCTGCCAAACTCAATCTCTGCCTCGCGGAACGCCTTTCCCCGCCAGCCGCTCCACGTCTGGGCGAGCTTCATGCAGCGCGCGAGGAACTGATCGGAATCCGCGTGCGGCGGGGGAATGGAGAACTTGGGGCGCTTCGATGTGCTCATCCGCTTTGGCTTATTCAATGGCAGATTCCGGACGAATTCTGCAAAAGAAGCACCATGAAATCCCCGGAGCGCATTCATTCTTTACTCGTCTGTTTTGTCGCAGCGGCGTTTTGTTCCGCCGCAATCGCTCAGTCACCTCCGCCGGCGGCGCCGCAAGCTGCCGCCATCGTCGACACGCCGGCGCGCTGGGATGCGGCCTTCTTTCTTCCGGGCAGCGTTCCCAAGGAGATGTTCAAGAAGATTGTCGGAACATCGCTGCATCTCGATGTCCTGCCGGCCTTGAAACTCTCACTCGGCGAGGCCAAGACGACGTTCGACTACGGCACGGCGCAGGTGTCGCTCACCGTTGGAGTGGGAACGGCGGCCTCGCCGCAGGCCGCAGCGTTGGAGGCTGCTGGGACCTTGAGTTTTTGGAAATTCGAGCGCGACGCAAATGGCGCGAATCCACAAGCGAAGTTCCGCGTGATGCTGAATACCTTGAGGCCCAGCGTTGATGCAGGAGGCAAGAAGCTTGATCCTGGCAACTTCGCCGTGGTGCTGGAAAAGACGGGGCTCCTGAAACTCTTGGCGGACTATCTATCGTTCTCTGTCCCAGTCCCTTTGGATTTGGTGGACGAACCAAAGTTCGACGACGACCTCACTTTTTCGGCAGGCAAGGACGGCGAGGTAAAAGTGCATGTGAAAGCGCCCGGTCGTTCCATCTCCGAGAAGCTGACGGGCATGCAGGTCGTCTTTGTCCCATCGGGCATGTGGCTCTGTTCGCAGTTTGGACGCCGTCAGCCGACCTCCGTCAGCGGCGCTGATCTTCCGCCGGCGGAGCGCTGGAAATCTTACGAAGCGAGCGCCAGCAAGGACACCGCCCGTCTTCTCATCCGCGGGCCGTCTCTCGTGGACACTTTCAATCGCCTCGCCGATGCGTCGCCTGCCGCCCGCACGGCGACGATCACGGGCGTGGGTCATAAGAACAAACTCTCGGAAGGAGACGCCAGTGTCTGGCTGGCCGACGACAGCGAAAAGGCCACTTTGACGATCACGCCGAAGGCCCAATGGACTGCCGATGGCGCTTTGAAGGTGGAATGTTCCTACACTGCCAAAGCGGACGCTCACCTCGGGATCAACCTCAAGCTGCCTGGTGGCAGCGTCGGCACGCGTTCGGTGGGGACCAGCGGCAGAAGCGCGGGGAGTGTTGAGGCTCAAATCGTTCCGACATTGCTGACCGGAGCGAAAGCGCCGACGGGTTTTTCCCCAAGCGTCGCGGTCTTGCTCCCGGAGTTTGCTCCGAAGGGAAATCAGCCGCAGGAGCTCAAGGTTCACGTCGAGACCGATGGGCGGTTCAAGACGAAGCTGCCCTTCAACAGCTACTTGAAGACGAGTGCGCCCAAGGTGGAGGTGGACGCGACGCTGCCCGTGCCGCCGGATGTCTTGCCGCACTTCGCGTTGCTGACCAATGAACCGCGCCCCATTGCTTATCCAAAACCGCCGAAAGGCTTCACCCTCACACCCCCCAAGGATGGTCTGCCAACCCACGCCGTCCTAGAGCCTAAAAAGGCGAGCTGGGATGACGACGGTTACGTGCTCGAGTTCCAACTCACGCTCGTGAAACTCACCGCCGAGCAAGCGGCGGAGCAAACCAAGGCGATCAAGAAAATGCTGGCGGATATCCGCCACAACACGCTGAAGGTCGGCGACATCAAAGTGAGCGTCGGGGGTGTCGGCCCGAACAACACGTTGGTCAAAATCCTCATGGAGTTTGGAAAAGCCGTTGCGGACGCCTACGAGACCGCGAAGAAGGCGGGCAAGGATGTCGAAGCTACCGTTGCCAAGGCTGGAAAAGACATCGAAGCGGAGGTGGCGCGTATTCCAAAGAACATGGAGAGGGCACCGAGAACATCGAGAAAACCATTGGAGGAATCGCCTCAAAAAATCTTGGGATCAAAGGTGTGAAAATCCCGAAGGTCATTAAGATGCCCAGCACGGATCAGCTACCACCGGCCATCAGAAGGATTATTCCCAGGATCAGGATAAGATGGTGAGTTTCGCTGCGTAACTGAAGGAACTCAGGCGCACGTCACCCACTATTGACCTTCCCCAAACGCCAGCTCCCGCAAGCCCTCCACCGTCGTCCCTAGCGCGCGCGCCTGGTCGGCTACGAAGTCTCCGTAGAAGTCCCCCATCCGCTGTTGGAAATCGGGATGCACTTCGTTGTGCCATTGCTTGAGCCACGGGATGAGTTCTTGCAGGCCGGCGAGCAATGGCAACAAGCGCGGGAGGGGCCAGCCGGACTCGTCTTTCATCGCGGTGTAGTAGTTCGCCAGCGCGGTGGCTTGCTGGAGGTGGTCGAAGCCGGCCCAGAGGATGACTGGTGTGGGGTCGGTGTCGCGTTCGGCGGCGCGGTAGCTGATGAAGCGCTCCTTCGGCACGTCGAGCTTGCCGCGGAGGCGCCAGTAGCTCGTCTCGGTGAAGTCGCTGCTCTTGTATTTCTGCGGCACGGCGATGGGGCCGATTTCCTTCGCCTTGCGTTCGGTGGCCACGACTTGCTTCTCGGCGGGCGTGAGGGGGTGGCCGTCCTTGGGGTCGGTGGTGAGGGCGGAGACTTCGGCGTCGATGGCGTCTTCACGGCGTTGTTTGTCCCACGTCTCCTCCCACTCGCGCCGTTTGCGCAGGCCGCTCTCCCGGTAGCGGTGGCGGGGGAGAAAGGGGACGCTCTCGGCGCGGACGAGGTCGGTGACGAGGCGCGTGAGGTCGAAATCCGGGCGGCCGGCGTGCAGCTCGGCCACGCGGAGAAAATCGGCATCGGCGCGCATGCGGTCGGCGAGGCGGGCGCAGCTCAGCATCTCGGGCTCGGCTTTGGCGGTCGCTTCCAGACGGTCAAGGAGCCAATCCGACAGCGCGACGTGAAGTCTCTCCTTGAAAGTTGATGTTGCGCTTCCATAAACCCCCTGCCGACCAAGCCACGGCCGCTTGTAAACTCTTCCTTCAAGTAATCGAATCGACGGATTCTCCGCCAAAAGTCGGCGGCGTGCCTGGAAGGCACCCACCACATCGCCCTCTAGGGAGGCATTCGCCCGCAACTTAATTACTAGTGCGGATTGTTTGAAAATCTTCCCCCCAGTGTCCAAGTAAAAGTGATTGTGGCTTGCGACCGCGGCAAAAACGATTGAACGCGGGATACGTAACTTATGCGCTGTGAGGCGGCCAAATTCATACCAACGAAGACCACTCTGCACTTTGGTCTTCTTGCCGAACATTTTACTATTCACCAGGCAGTTGCGCCCCGGCCAAAGGAAACGCTGAATCGGGTGCTCGCGCGCTTCGGGGATAACCTTAAATTCTGCATCGTAGGGGAAAACGGTCCAGTCATTGACACCCATGTGCCAGTCACGAATCTGATCACCCTCCACCATTTCGCGTATGTGTTCTTCAACTAACCCAAAGCGCAGCAGGCTCGCTCGGTCGCTTATGTAAATATCGTCTTCGAGAGTAAATGACGTGATGCCGATTGAGGCGGCTTTGCCACGCAGTGTCCCGCTTGATACTTCGTCGAGTAATTGCTTAAGCTCCGCTGCTCCACCACCACCAATGCTCCAAGGATGTTTGTGGAATTTAGTGCGTGGAAAGTCAGCGGATCCAACCTATTCGCTCTCGCTGCCGGGTTGATCTACCTGACGGAGGAGTGTTTGGTTCACCCCGAATTCCAAGCACTGTGCGAATGGTCGACGCCACCGGACGCTGATTTTTTCCGAAGATGATGACCGTTGGGGTTCCATGACCCGGTAAGTAGGCGTCTTTTGTGTCGAGAACATGGGTTAAATCCCATCGTGGGATATACTGTTCAATGAGGTGCGCACCGAACTCGCGCTTCATGAAGCTGTTTGATGTGATCATGCCGATATAACCGGCCTGTGTTTTCTCCCCCGGATCGCCCGGCACCGCGAGCGTCCAGAAGCGCTCAAAGAACGGGACAGCGAGCGAGTATTTACCGCTGCACGAGGGCCAGAGCAGGCGATAGCGCTCGTTGAGGGTTTTGTCTTTGACGGTGATGTAGGGCGGATTGCCGACGACGGCGTGGTAGCGGCGGCCGAGGATGACGCGGAGCTGCGCGGCGTCCTCGGTCTCGAAGACGCTGTCGAAGGAGTGGTCGAACGCGGGGTCGCCGGCGAAGGAGGTCTGCACGGTGCCGCCGGCGCCGTGGAGGAGCGAGTCGCCAACGCCGACGTGGATGTGTTCCTCGAAGTGCGGCGCGTTTTTTAGAAGAAGTTGAGAGTTGAGAGTTGAGAGTTGAGAGGCATGAAGGGCGGCGATGAGGAGGCGGAAGCGGGCGATGGCGGCGGCAAAGGGGTTCAGGTCCACGCCGGCGATGGCGTCGAGGGCGCGCTGGACGAGGAGGACGGGCTTCGTGCCCGGCTCGGCCTGCTGCCAGCGGGCGAAGATGCGGGCAAAACCGCCGAGCAGGAAGTGGCCGGAGCCGCAGGTGGGGTGAGGGCTCGCGATCTAAAGAGTTCGACGAATGCGGTCAAAGGCATCGTGGATGCAGTGAAGAAGACCGTCGATAACCCCACCTAGCATCAAATCGCTCCGCAGATCCCTCAGCTCTTTCGCACAGGAACAAACAAATCTTCAAAAAACGAGAAATACATTTGACGCCCTCAAGTGAGAGGAGTAGACACCAGACGCCTTCAGCACCGATGACCACACTAAGGACATATCCAAAGCATTCGCAAGCGACCGCCTGGTTGCGTTGCGCGGGTATGTCCCTGCGTATTGGCAAACCCGGTATGGGGCTCGGCACCGACGTAAGAAATACGCGGCCGAGTTACGCAAGCGAAGACTTTACCAAGGAGGCAGGCAGGTAGTTCAAGATCTCACACAGATCATCGAAATTTCGAGAACCCTGCCCGCCTCAAAGCGAGCAGGGTTCTTCGTTTCCGGGTGATGCACCACTTTTCCACACCGTGGCCTGATGGCCGCTCAATCCAAAGCAACCATACTGATCGACCAACACATTTAATCCACAACGTGGGCGATAAAAACCCCGCCGCCAGCTGTAACTGACGACGGGGTGGAATCGGTCACCAATCCAGATAAGTCCCTAGCGGAGACGCCTGTGAGTTAGTAACCGCACAAACGGTGGCAGCTCACGGAGTAACTGTCAAGCCAGTCAATCTTACGATGACTAGCTAGCGGGTCTGTATTGTCTGATTCCTCGCCCCTGACTTTTCCAGTCCAGAGGCTTCGCATGACTAGCTA
>JBBRXP010000210.1:0-9149 GCA_038238555.1 Chthoniobacterales bacterium
GAGCGCGCGGCGGGAGCGAGGCGTGCGGCGCCCGGCCAAAGCGCTCCGCGCAGATGGAAAGCGGCGATGAATCGCACGCACTCCACAGTGCCCCGGCACCTTGGCCCACCGACTCGGTTCCGCAGTTCAGCCGATGGAGAAGAGCAGGTCGTGAATCTTCGTCAGGACGTTGTCGGGCTCGGCCATGAAGGGTAGGGAAGCTTCGCCGAAGGTTCCCCATCCTGGCGCGCGCGACTAGCTGCGCGGGGTGGGCGTCGGCGCCGCTTCCTCGCCGGAGGGCTCGGCGTGCGTCAGTTCCACGATGTGAATGGTGTAGATCGTGTGGACTTTTCCGGTGGGCTCCTGCACGTAAAACTCCCCGCCGCTCGGGAGCACCCAGGCGTAGTCGTGGTGATGGACGAGCACTCGCATGCCGCTGCTCGTCACGACCGTAAAAGGTTTGAATGGCACAGCCCGGAGACGGGTGCGGAGTTCTTCGGCGATCATGGCTGGAGGTTATCGAGCGAGGCGGCTGCCGGCAAGAGCTTGCCTTGCAAAAAAATTTCGTTGTGGGCGCTGCCTCCAAACCCCCGATGGCTTCACGACTCGTGCGTCTTTTTGCAAAGGGGAAGAGGGGAACGGTGAAGAAATCAAAGCCCTCTCACACAGCGGAAACCTAAGTCGGATTGACTGCCCGACGGGCCCAAGGCACTGCGATACGCGCAACGGAGGCCGCCCGAAGCGTTGCCCCAACCGCCGCCTCGGATAATCCGGCTGTTGCCGGTTGTGGGGCCTTGCGGATTGTTCCCGGCGGAGGACGTAGCGTAGAAGGAGGAGTCATACCAGTCCCAGCACCACTCCTGCACATTGCCCGCCATGTCGTAGAGACCGTAGCCGTTCGCGCGATTTGGCCCGGTCGGTGTCTGCGAGCCATTATAGTAGCCCACCGGCGTCGTGGGCGGATTGCCGCTCGAGTAAGGATGGCCGCTTTGATAGGAATTCGCATCGCCGTTGGCGATGGAGTTACCCCAAGGATAATCCTGCTGCACCAGCCCTCCCCGCGCGGCCTTCTCCCATTCGGCTTCGGTGGGCAGCCGATACCCATTTGCCGACCATTTCACGTTTCCATCAGCGTCGGTTGTAATGTTCACCTCGCCTGTTCGATAAACCACAGATCCGCCACCAGTGTAATAGACAGGGGCAAGCCCATCCTTCTCCGAGCGGGCATTGCACCACTTCACCGCGTCATGCCATGAGATACTTATGATCGGGTGGTTCGGCCCGACCGCGGTGCCGCTAGCGATGCTATAGCCGTGCGCGGTGGCCCATGTGAGCACATTGGCCCAGAGCGCGGAGGTCACTTCAAAGCGATCCGCAAAAAAGGCATTGGTGAAGACGTTGTGAACCGGCCCTTCATAGGCCGAGCCCATCGAGAAAGTGGCCTGCGGTACATAGACCATGCCCGCGGGCGGGGCGAGTCCGTCGTGAGCGGTGACCTTTACGCGCGTCTGCGCCGAAAACTGGCCATCTCAATCGAACCCCGCATCCCACACCGCGTATTTGTTCGACCCCGGTGCGATGCCCGAGCCGACCGCGCCGCTGAAGCTGAAGGCCGGCACGGCGTAAGTGGCGCCGTTGTCATTGGAGACCTGCATCTCGACGGTGAGCGTGGCGGTGTCGCCCCCGCTCACATCGTAATAAATATCCACGAGCTTCGTGCCCGGCCGCTGGGAAGAACGGACATTCGAGACCACCGGCGGACCGGCGTGAACGGGAAGAAGCACCGCCGCGCCGAGCAGCGCCACCGCGAGGAGGGAGGTTTTCATAAAGGGACGAACGACGCGCGAGGGTGACTCAGACATCCGGCATGTGAAGCCAAAAAAGTCGGTGCGACCTTTTTCGACGTAAGTGCTGACGTTAGCCGGGGCGCGCTGAAAATCTTCTCGCACACCGCGCGCGCGCTCTATCCTCGGCGCTCCCTTTATCCACCGACATCATCGGCGGCCCGGAAGGCGCATGGGATCAAGCTTCCGAGCTCTCGAAGAAGCTGCACATCACTTACAAGGAGCGCCCCTTTCACACCATGCTGAGCTGCGCGCCGAAGATGTACGACGAGATATGGGTCGGCGCCACCCGTCGCGCGCGGCGAGGACGCCGCGGGAACTACCTGCGACGGGGACGTCGCAGCTACGGCCGGTGGCGCGCTGGCTGCTATTTCACGCGGCATCCATGTCAGCCCAAACAGATTCAAGAAAGAGAGTCCTCTTCGTCGATGATGAGTCCATGATTTTGGAAATGTATCGCCTCGCCTTTGAGGGCGATCGCGAGGAGTGGAACGTCGAGTTCTGCGAAGACGCGCCCGAGGCCCTGCAGCTCATGGATCGCGCGCCGTTCGACGTGGTGGTGACCGACATGCGCATGCCCCGAATGTCCGGCGCCGAGTTGGTGGTCGAAGTCATGAAGCGCCATCCGCACACTTCGCGGCTCATCCTCTCGGGTTACGCAGACCAGGAGCAAGTGGCGCGGTGCATCGGCGCCACGCATCAATTCCTGGCCAAGCCGCTCGGCCTCAAGGTGCTCAAAACCACCATCTCACGCGTGTGCTCGCTCGACGCGTGGCTCGGAAATGAAACCCTCCGCAGCCTCGTCTCGCAGATGCGCACCGTGCCGAGCATCCCGTCGCTTTACTTCCGCATCACCGAAGCGCTCGCCCGCCCCGAATGTTCGCTCGAAGAGATCGGCGAGATCATCGCCAGCGATCCCGCGATGACGGCGAAAATTTTGCAGCTCGTCAACTCCGCCTTCTTCGGCATCGCGCGCCGGATCATGAATCCTGTCGAGGCCGTGCAATTTCTCGGGGTCGGCCGGATTCGTTCGCTGGTGCTCTCGCTCCACGTCTTCTCATGTTTCGACCCGGTCGAGATCCAGGACTTCTCTATCGAGAAAGTGTGGACCCACAGCATCGCCACCGGCCAGGTCGCGTTAAAGATCGCGAAGCTGGAAAAGATGGACCGCGCTATCACCGACGAAGCGCAAGTAGCCGCGATGCTGCACGACATCGGCAAGGTGATGCTGGCCTCGAGCGTGCCCGAGCTTTACCAAAAAGCCCACGAGATCGCTCGCGAACGCAAGCTACCGCTGAGCGCCGCGGAACGCGAAGTCTTCGGCGTGAGTCACGCGGAAGTCGGCGCTTATCTGCTCGGTCTCTGGGGGCTTCCAGTCTCGATCATCGAAGCCATTGCCTTGCACCACGAGCCCGCCCGGAGCGCCATCGTGGCCGTCACTCCGCTGTCGGTGGTGCATGTGTGCAGCGCGTTGGAACGGGAAATCAACGACCCCTCTTCCGTGGCCGATGGCAACGGACTCGACCTCGAATACCTCGCCAAACTCGGAGTGAAGAAACGCCTCGACGACTGGCGCGCCACCGCTCGCGAAGTGCTGCGGCACGAGAACTGAAGACAGGTGCATTGGTAGTCTCAGCGCGACGCCTCGGCGCTTTCGATTCGTGAGCCGGTTCCGCCGCTGGATTTTCTTTTGACGCTGCGGAGTTCCTCCGCTTTACTGCGCGCGCTGTCCGGTGAGGTGGCTGAGTGGTCGAAAGCGGCGCTTTGCTAAAGCGTTGTACCCTTTAAACGGTACCCAGGGTTCGAATCCCTGCCTCACCGCCACTCTCGCGCGCTTGGTTCTCCATTCCATTCGTCCTCATGCATCCGACTCCTGTTCTCTTCCTGGCACTGCTCTCCATGGCATCCGCTGCCGACTGGCCCGAGTGGCGCGGCCAGGGCCGGCTCGGCGTGTGGGAGGAAAAAGGCATCGTCGAAAAATTTCCCACCGCCGGCTTGAAGGTCGAATGGCGCACACCCATCCACGGCGGCTACAGCGGCCCGGCGGTCGCCGCGGGCCGCGTCTATGTCACCGACTTCTCGCCCACGGAAGGCAAGCGCGGCATCGAACGCGCCCTGTGTCTCGACGAAAATTCCGGCAAGATCCTGTGGACTCGCGATTGGGAGGCCGACTATGCCGGCGTCAGTTACGATGTCGGCCCGCGCGCCACCCCCACCGTGGATGGCGACCGCATCTACACCATCGGCGCCCGCGGCATCCTGCACTGTCTCGCGGCCGGGACGGGCGAGGTGATCTGGAAGAAAGACTTTGTCTCCGAATACGGCACGATGCCGCCGGTCTGGGGCACCCCCAGCGCGCCCCTGGTCGATGGCCCGCGCCTCATTTGCCTTGCAGGCGCCGGAGCACAGGGCGCTACCGTCATGGCCTTCGATAAGGTAACCGGCAAGGAGTTATGGCGCGCCATCGACAGTCCCTCGGAACCCGGTTACTGCCAGCCCGTCATCTTCACCGCCGGCGGCGCCCGGCAACTCATCATCTGGCATCCCACCGCTGTCTTTTCGTTGAATCCGGAGACCGGCGCGACTTACTGGCAACAACCCATGAAAGTAAGATCGGCGCTTACTGTCGCCACGCCGGTGATGAGCGCGAGTAACCTTTTCGTCTCCGCCTTCTACGATGGCCCGCTCATGCTTACCCTCGACGCCGCGAACCCCGCCGCCACCGTCGCCTGGCGCGGCAAAAGTAACAGCGAGATCAATACCGATGGCCTGCACTCGCTCATCTCCACGCCGGCCATCAAGGATGGGTATATCTACGGCATCTGCAGTTACGGCCAGTTCCGCTGCATCAAAGCAACTAACGGCGAGCGCGTCTGGGAGACGCAGGATGTTACTAGAGAACGGGCGCGCTGGGCCACGGCCTTCATCGTGCAGAATGGCGATCGTTACTTCATCAATAACGACCGGGGCGAACTCATCATCGCGGACTTACAACCCGATGGTTATCACGAGCTAAGCCGCACCGCACTCATCAAGCCCACCACCGGCCGCGGAGGGCGCAGGCAATTAGGCGCCATCAATTGGGTGCATCCCGCTTACGCCGACCGCCACATCTTCCAGCGCAACGACGAAGAGATCCTCTCCGCCTCCCTCGCGCAGCCGTAGCTGCGGCGTCCGCGCCGCGGAGCACCGACGCTGCGCCTCTATGCAGACGCAGCGCCGGTCGTTACTCCCCTGCCGCAAGCCCCCACCTGCGGACAGTCCTGCGGGTTACAGTTGCGATTTTCGTGCCACGCTATCCGGTTACTTCGCCGCCTTCGCACCAGCGCCGCCACATCTCTCGATAAGCATTCTCCACGTTGCCAGCAAATCGCGGCGCATCCATAAGAGCCGAGCCTTGCATCCGGCACCGCATCGTCCCTCGCAGTTCACTTAAGCGAGGTAAGTCGTGAGCCAGGTCCGAGGCGATCCGCACATAACTCTCCTCGGACTCAGCCGCCAACTCTGCCAGCCCGACGATTGAGAGCAAGCTGAACCCCGCGCGGGAGGCGGGCGTCGAGCCAGGCAGCGTGATGACCGGCGCCCCCATCCACAGAGCGTTACAGGTGGTCGTCATTCCATTGACCGGAAATGGGTCGAGCGCGATGTCGATGCGATGAAACAGTCGCAGATATTCCGACCATCCGAGGCGCTCCTCGAATTCCACGCGATCCAAAGTAACTCCGTGCGCTTCGAAAATTTCGAGGATCCTTTTCCTGCCTCTGCCTGTCGGACAGAACATCAGCAGCCTCGATCCTTCCACGGCCTGAAGCACCCGCATCCAACATACCAGCACGCCATCATTCACCTTGCACAAGTTATTGAGCGAACCAAAGGTGATCGCTCCACGTTGCAAGGCGGGAAGTAAGCCCACCTCTGGAAACTCACCCACCGGCTCATAACAACACCACGAGTCCGGCAGCCGGATGGATTGCTCTGGGGATAAGTAATTAGTTACTTGTGGCGGCTCCATCATCGGATCGATGAGTCGATAATCGATGGCTTCCATTCCGGTGCTCCCGGGGTAAGCCAGCCACGACACCTGCACCGGAGCAGGCTTGCGGGCGAAAGTAAGCAGCCGGTTGCGCGCCGAGTGCATGGTAAGATCGACGAGGATATCAATCCCATCGCTGCGGATCAGCCTCGCCAGCTCTTCATCCGAGAGACTAAGAACATCGCGCCATTGGTCCGCGACTTTTCGGAAGCGCTCCGTAAGTTCGTCGCGCCGCCGCACGCTCGAGTAACAGAACACCTGGAACTTCGCGCGATCGTGCGCCTCGAGCAAAGGCAGCGCGAAGAACGATACCGGGTGCCTGTTAAAGTCGGGCGAGACGTAACCCACCTTCAAGCGGCGATCCACCTTGCGTTCGGCTAAGTGTGGTAATCTCGAGGTCCTGAGAGGCGCGGCATGAAACCGGTTCCAGCGGGCGCATTCCTCCTCGAGCGAGGGAGCGCTGCACGCCACATCAAACTGCAAAGAGAATACAAGGTTACTGTGCAACTCCGCATCATGGGGACTAAGAGCGGTGGCGCGACGGTAACATGCGATCGCCTCATCCACGATCCCTTCATCTTTTAATACGTTACCCAGATTGTTATGCGCCTCTGCGTCGTCCGGCGCGAGTTCCAGCGCGCGATGAAAGGCACTAACGGCCTGATCCGTCCGACCCAATTCCTTTAAGACAATGCCGAGGTTATTATGCCCGATGGACAGATCCGGATCCAGAGTGACCACTAACCGATATGCCGCCAGCGCCTCTTGCAACCGCCCCTGTTCCTTGAGGCTGTTACCCAGGTTATTGTGCGCGTCGGGATAGTGCGGCCTGATATTGATCGCCGTGCGATAAGCTGCGGCAGCCTCTTCAAAGCGGCTCAGTTCCAACAGGGCATTGCCCATGTTGTAGTGAGCTTCCGGAAAATTCGGACTTAGCCCGATCGCGGTAAGATATGCCGCCACCGCCGCCTCAAGCTCCCCGTGCGCCTGCAAGGCAAGCCCCAGGCTGTTGCGATAGTGTTCCGCCCGCGGCTTGAGCGCGATCGCGCGCCGAAGTAAGTCGAGCGCGAGTTCCTGCTGGCCCACGCGGCTTGCGATTGCCCCGAGGAGATGAATGCAATCCGGCTGCTCGGGTTGCCCGCCGAGAGTCTCGCGGCAGATCGCCTCCGCGGCTCCCAGCCGGCCGGCGTGGAAGTGCTCGAAAGCAATCTCCAAAGGCTGCGCGATTACTTTCTCCCTCCGAAGAAAGCGTCCACTGTCGGTTCGCCGTGCTGCCATCCGAGCGAGACTAGGAACTTATCGGCCAGTTTCAAAGTCTCGCGGAACATCGCATCGTCGCCGCGCCCGTAGTTAAAGAAGCCGTGCTGCTGCCCATCGAAAGCGGACAATTCGCAGCGGTTGCCCGCCTTCTTCATCGCGGCGGCAAAGGCCTCCGCCGTCACAATGGGAACGGTCGTGTCGGCCTTGCCGTGAAAGATGATCGTCGGCGGAGCGCCGGCTTTCACATGATGAGCAGGCGAGAGCGCCTCGGGCTCCGCACCGAGCCTCGTCGCAGGCACGCGCTCAAAACCGCGCACGCCGCTGAAGTCGCTCCCTTCCAGCGGCGCGAGTACCAGCGCCGGATTGAAGAGCACCATCGCGTTCGGCATCGAGCTGATCGTCGTGTCCTCGCCGGGCTCCTCCTGCCCCGGCACTGTGCCAGTGCAGGCCGCGATGTGCCCGCCGGATGAGCCGCCGGCCGCTGCGATCCGGTTCGAGTCGATGCCCAATTCCTGCGCGTGTTTGCGCACCCAGCGGATCGCTGACTTGGCATCCGCTACGCACTCGACCGGTTTGGCTTTTTGCCGCGAGGCCACACGATAATCCGCCGCGATCGCGACCAACCCTCGCGAAGCAAGATAGCGGCACTGCTGCTCGAACTGTTGCGGCGAACCACTAGTCCAGCCGCCGCCGAAAAAGAACACGATGGCCGGCCGCTGCTGAGTCCTGTCGTGGCTTTCGGGATTAAAGATGTAGAGCGATAGCTTCGTGTCACCCACGGTCTTATAAGTCTCGCTCTTCGCTCCTGCCATCTCCGGCGGATAAGTAGTGCGGCCGTCGCGCGAACGAATCGCGGAAGGTGAAGGATCCGCGGCTCCTGCTGTCACGAGCGTCGCGATAAGAACGAATGGGATGAATTTCATGGTCTTGGAGAACCCCGGCCCAGCGATGACGGTTGCGCGATGGAGGGGCGCTCGCCCCTCCTTAACTTACCGCGTTACTTGCAGGCGCAGATATGCGCGAGTGGTGAGGCTCACCTGGGTCTTGTAGCGGAATAGAAGCGGGGCCAGGGGATCGGTGGTTGGACCGATCACTTGCTCCACGTTCGTCGTGCTCCAATTCAGCAAGTCCGTGGATGCCTCGACCCAATAAGCGATGTCGGTGGCGAGCGGATTTGGGCTGAAAGAAAAAGTAAGGTAATCGCCGGTGACAACTGGGATTGGGGGTCTGTCCGAACTCAGCGGCTCGAGATTCAGCGCATACTCGAGGAGATTCGAGATACCGTCCTTTTCCGCGTCAGCGGTGTCCGCGGCGGAGAGGTCGTTTGCCGCGAATCCAAACTCCTGCGCGCGCCATTCATCGATCGGATGATCGAAGACCGTAACGTCCGCGGTGTTATTGGCATCCAGGTTATAAGTGCCTCCGGCGAGCGAGAGGGTGGCAATGCGGTCGCCTTGCGCGAGGTTATCCGGGATCGGCGCGATTGCGATCGTCACGGAGGATGCCCCGCTCGGGATCGTTACTGGAGAGGACACGGAGTTATAAGTCACGCCATTCACGGCGGTGCCGGAGGCGAAGTAAGCCACCGTCTCCCCTGTGCTCGTGCTTCCGGTCCGCGAGACGGTGAACAAGCCGTTATCCGGCCCCACTTCGGACGCGACCGGGTCGGTCGCGAGGATTCCGATAAGAGGCGATGCCACCACGAAGCTGGCGCTGCCGAGATCCGCCCCGGCCGCGGGATCCGCGCCGCCGCGCAAAGTAAGGGCGCCCGAATAACTCCCGGCCGGAGTAAGGCGGCTCACGGCTACGCCGAAGATGGCTCCCGAGTAAGTCTCGCCCGGTAACAAGACGCCCGGGACGTTTGCGAAGAAAGCGTTAAATTTAAGAGTAAGATAAGCCGCAGAGTCGCCGCTCAAGGCTGCCTGGATGTTATTGAGGAAGACTTTGTCCGTCGCGCTGTCGTTAGTAAGCGTGCCGGAAAAAACGACCTCCACTCCCTGCGCCGTCACCCGCGGAGTCGGCAAGAGAGAGAC
>JBBRXP010000211.1:0-9109 GCA_038238555.1 Chthoniobacterales bacterium
GCCCCATCGTGCTCCGTGATCCGGGCTCCGAAGTCGCGCGCGCGTTTGCGGCCGGCTTCGAGATCGAAAGCTGCGAGCACTTCAAAGCCTTCCTTGGCAAAGCCCGGATAACCCAGCAACGCCGAGCCGAGATTGCCCGCGCCAATGAGGATGACGGGCTGGAGCCGCGTGGTGCCGAGCACAACGGTGAGCTGCGCGCTCAGTGCCGAGACATTATAGCCGAGCCCGCGCGTGCCGAATTGGCCGAAGTAAGCGAGGTCCTTGCGAAGCTGCGTGGGCTTGACTCCCGCGGCGCCCGCGAGCGCGGCGGAGGAGACGGTGTCGATGCCATTTCCCCGCAGCCGCTGCAACGCCCGGTAGTAGAGCGGGAGGCGGTAAACGGTTTTGCGCGGGATGACGAGCTTCGACATGCGACGGAGGTGGGCGAAGGGCGCGCTTAGATAGGCAAAGGACGCGCCCGCGCAATGACGAATGACGAATGACGAATGACTTCGGAATTTCCGAGTGCAAGGTTGCAGTCACTTCGTCATTCGTCATTCGTCATTTGTCATTCCTCGATGCGCCTCAATCGTTTCCTCGCCGCCGCCGGCCTCGGTTCGCGCCGCAGTGTGGAAGAGATCATTCAAGCCGGCCGCGTGCGCATCAACGGCCGCGCCGTCACCGATCTCGCCACGCAAGTCGGCGCCGAGGATTCGGTGAAAGTCGGCAACCGCGTGGTGCGCGCGCAGCAGACCATCCACGCAGCGCTGCATAAGCCGCCCGGCTTCATCTGCTCGGCAGAGGACGAGCGCGGACGGCGCACCATCTTCGAGTTATTGCCCGAAAAATGGCCGCGTGTCTTTCATGTCGGACGGCTTGATCGAGAGAGCGAGGGGTTGCTGCTCATTACCAACGACGGCGACATTGCGCTGCGACTTACCCATCCGCGTTATCACGTGGAAAAGGAATACGAGGTCGGCCTCGACAAACCTTTCGATCCCACGCATCGCGAGAAGTTACTGCGCGGATTTCACATCGAAGGCGGGCGGGCGAAGGTCGAGCAAGTGACCGAGGTCAATCCGCGTCTGCTCACGCTGGTGCTGCGGCAGGGCATCAAGCGGCAGATTCGTCTGATGCTTTATGAACTGGGTTATGAAGTGGTGCATCTGCGCCGGGTGCGCATCGGGCCGGTGAAGCTGGCGCACTTGCGGCCCGGCGAGTGGCGGCTGCTGACGCCGAAGGAACTGGTGCAACTGCGAGACCAAAGAACGGAAAGGAGATAACAACCACTTGCCGGAATAGAGAACCCTCGTAACGTAGCGCGCCCCAAAACTTGACCGCGCAACCTCTACGTTACCTGTCGCTCGTATGGCTCGCCGTCCTTGCGGCAGGCACGCTCGCGGCGCAGACGACGCTCGACACCATTGGAGTTACCCGGCTGCGGTTGGAGGATGCCACATTGAACGGCTCGGGCATTCGCGTCGCGCAGCCGGAGGCCACTGGCGGCACGGCCTGGGAGGTAAACCCAGCGGCGACCGGCCAGCCGGTGGGCCTCTTTACTTACACTTCGGCCGCCGGGACCGCGACCGGGTTTCCCAACACAGTCGGCACGGAGTCCGGCCACGCGGATTCCGTCGGCGACAATTTCTACGGCAAGAATAACACGGCCAACCCTGAAGGCGTGGCTTATGGCGTGAGCGCGGTGGATTGTTACGAGGCTAACTATTTTTATAACTCATTAGTTGCAACCGGGACGTCCATCAGCGCGCGTGTTGCGAACTTTAGTTTTGTCTTTCAAGGTGCGGAGAATTCTGCGGTGGATCAGGTCTTCGACACTTATCTCGCTCAATACGGCACAAAGGTATTTGTCTGCGGCATCGGAAATAGTGGACCGCCATTGTCGCCGGCCACTTGTTATAACTCAATCGGCGTCGCGGCGTATGGCGGCTCTTCGAGTGTGGGGCCGACAGTGAGCGGGCGTTCGAAGCCGGATATTACAGCGCCGGCGGGGGCGACGAGTTTCTCCACTCCGCTGGTTTCCGGCGCGGCGGCGCTGCTCGTGCAACGGGCCCTGCGTGGAGACGTGGGCCCGGTGGCGGACGCGGGCGACGCGCGCACGATCAAAGCCTTGTTGCTTAATGGCGCGGTGAAACCCAGCGACTGGACCACGACCGGCGGCGAGCCGCTCGACAGGCGTTACGGCACGGGCGTGCTCAATGTTTGGAATTCTTACCGGCAACTGATCGGCGGCAATCATGCGCCCGGAAATCTGAGTAACTCCGCCATTGCCGGTTGGAACCGAACGACTATTAGCGGCAATCCGCTGGCGGTGCATCATTACTACTTCACGCTCCGTCCGAGCCGCGGGTCCACCTTCGATCTTACCGCCACGCTTGTTTGGAATCGGGACTTGAACGAGACCACTATCAAGAACCTGGACCTGGTTCTTTATAACAGACCGAGTAACACACCCGTCCCGGGAGGTGGCAGCGTGAGCACGGTTAATAACGTCGAGCACTTATCGATCGCGTCGCTCCCGGCGGGTAGTTACGATCTCCAGGTTATCAAGGCTGCCACCAGCGTTATCAGTCCCGATCAGACTTACTCGCTTGCCTTTAACTTCACGCCACTCGATCCGGCGGTGAAGGTGATAAGTATCCAGCCTGGTCCTACCGGCACACAGATTACTTTCAACAGTCCGGGAGGCATAACTTATCAGCTTCAAGCAAAGGATAACATCGGAGACGCGGCTCAACCGTGGACGGTCGTGGCAAGCGGCACCACGGATGCGAGCGGGACGACGACGCCGTCCGATCCCTCAGCGGCGGGGCTGGCGCGGCGGTTCTACCGGGTGGTGTTCACGGTGCCGTAGCTGCGACGTCCGCGTCGCAAGAAGTGCCGGCGGCGTCATCGCCGTCTGTGACTCCGCGGCGAGGACGCCGCTGGAACTACCTGCGCCGAGGACGTCGCAGCTACGCCATCGCCCGCCCGATGGCTTGATGCCACGCGGCGTGCATCTCAGCCACGGACCAGCTTACGGCGGCGCCATCGACCGCGATCTTTAACTCCGCGCCACCCACCACGCCAAGCCGGCGGGCGGGGACGCCGCGCCATTCGAGCAGCGAGAGCACGGCTGCGGCGTTGGTGGCCGAGACGCTGAGAACGATGCGCGATTGCGATTCATTGAAGAGCGCGACGGTCGCGGATTGGTGCGTCAGCTTGATGACCGCCCCGAGCAAGGCGGGCCCGCCGATGCAACTCTCGGCCAGCGCTACGGCGAGGCCGCCTTCGCTGCAATCGTGCGCGCTCTTCACGAGCCGCGACCCGATGAGCGCGCGCACGGCATCCTGCACGGCGCGCTCTTTCTCGAAGTCCATGCGCGGCACGCGGCCTTCCTTGCGGCCGTGTACCACTTTCAAAAAGTGCGAGGCGCCGAGTTCGTGCCCGAGATCGCCCACGAGCACGATCACATCGCCGGCTTGCTTGAAGTGCGCGGTGGTGATGTGCCGCTCATCGGCGATGAGGCCCACCATGCCGACGGTGGGCGTCGGGTCGATCGCGCCGGCTGGGCTTTCGTTGTAAAGGCTCACGTTGCCGCCGGTCACGGGCGTGTGAAAGGCGCGGCAACCTTCGGCCAGGCCTTCCACGCACTCGCGGAGCTGCCAGAAATTTTCGGGCTTGTGCGGGTTTCCGAAGTTCAAGTTATCCGTGACGGCGAGCGGCACGGCGCCGGAGCAGGTGAGATTGCGCGCGGCTTCGGCCACGGCGATGCGCGCGCCTTCCCGCGGATCGAGCGCGCAATAGAGCGCGTTGCAGTCGGTGGTCGCGGCGAGGATTTTGCCGGTCTCGCGGATGAGGAACACGGCGGCGTCCGAGCCCGGCGCAACGAGAGTGCCGGCGCGGACGGTGTGATCGTATTGACGCCAGACCCAGTTCTTCGACGCGATGCTCGGATGCGCGAGCAGCGCCAGCAAAGACTCGACGAGCGCTTGCGTGGACGGCTCGGGCAGACTCGCCAAAATCTCGGCGTCGTCTTTCTGGGCCATGAGTTTCGGCCGCGCCTCGCGGATGTAGATGGGAGCTTCGTCGGCGAGTTGGCGCGCGGGGATTTCGGCGACCGTCTTGCCGTCGTCGAGCACACGCATCATGCCGTCGTCCTTCACCACGCCGACCTCCGCGTAGGGCAGATCCCACTTTTCAAAAATGTCGCGCACGGTTTTTTCGCGGCCCTTTTTCACGATGATGAGCATGCGCTCCTGCGACTCGCTGAGCATGGTCTCGTAAGGCGTCATGCCGCTCTCGCGCCGGGGCACTTTGGCGAGGTCGATCTCGACGCCGGTGCCGCCGCGGCTGGCCGTCTCGCATGTCGAGCAGGTGAGCCCCGCCGCGCCCATGTCCTGGATGCCGGCTACGGCGTCGGTGGCGAGAAGTTCGAGGCAGGCTTCGAGCAGAAGTTTTTCTTTGAAAGGATCGCCGACCTGCACGGCGGGCCGATCCTGCTTCGATTCCTCGGTGAGCTCGCGCGAGGCAAAGGCCGCGCCGGCGAGCCCATCGCGGCCCGTCTCCGCGCCGACGTAGAAGACGGGATTGCCGACGCCCCTGGCCGCGCCGAGCGCGATCTGCTCGTGCCGCAGCACGCCGAGACTCAATACGTTCACGAGCGGATTGCCCTCGTAACTTTCATCGAAATAAATTTCGCCGCCGATCGTGGGCACGCCGATGCAATTGCCGTAATGCGCGATGCCCGCCACCACTCCGGCAAAGATGCGCCGGTTCGTTTTCACGCTCGCGCCGTCGCCGGTGATGGGGCCGAAGCGCAGCGAGTTCATCGAGAAGACAGGCCGCGCGCCCATCGTGAAGATGTCGCGCAAGATGCCGCCCACGCCCGTGGCCGCGCCTTGGAAAGGCTCGATGGCGCTCGGGTGATTGTGGCTCTCCATCTTGAAGGCGATGGCCCATCCGTCGCCGATGTCGATGACGCCCGCATTTTCCTCGCCCGCCTTCACCAGCACGCCGGGCCCAGCGGTGGGCAGCTTCCGCAGTTCGGGCTTCGAATTTTTGTACGAACAGTGCTCGCTCCACATCACCGAGAAGATGCCCAGTTCGGTGAAGTTTGGTGCGCGCCCGAGGATCGTTTCGATGCGCGCGTATTCCTCCGGCGTGAGGCCGTGCCGGGCGATGAGCGCGGGAGTGATGGCGGGGTCGGACATGATTCAGAGAATCGGCACGGGATACTTCCGCACTTCGGGATCACAACAAGGAATTCGTGGTGCAGCGTGAGTCACGCCGCTTTTCGAAAGCCGAGCGTGGCGAGGATGGACTCGAAGATCACGCGGCCGTCGGTGCTGCCGAGGCGCGGGTCGCTGGCGCGCTCGGGGTGCGGCATGAGGCCGAAGACGTTGCGCGCGGGGTTGCAGATGCCGGCGATGTTTTCGGCGGAACCGTTGGGATTCGCCGCGTCGATGGCGGCGCCGCGGGCGTCGCAGTAGCGCAGGAGCACGCGGCCTTTGCGGTTGAGCTCGAGCAGGGTCGCGGAGTCGGCGGTAAAGCTGCCTTCGCCGTGCGCGATTGGGATGCGCAGGAGCTGGCCCGTGAGCGCTTCGTTTAGAAAGGGATTGGCGACATTTTCCACGCGCAACCAGCGGTGCTCGCAGATGAAGTGCAGGCCGCGGTTGCGAATGAGCGCGCCGGGGAGCAGGCCGGCCTCGCACAGGATTTGAAAGCCATTGCAGATGCCGAGCACGAGCACGCCGCGGGCGGCGGCTTCCTTCACGGCTTGCATGACCGGCGAGAAGCGCGCGATGGCGCCGCAACGGAGGTAATCGCCGTAACTAAAGCCGCCGGGCAGCACGATGAGATCGGCGCCGGCGACGCTCGTGTCCTTGTGCCACACGTAGTCCACCGGCACGCCCATCTCGCGGAGCGCGAGATGCGCGTCTTGGTCGCAATTGGAACCGGGGAAGCGGATGACGATGGCGTTCATTTGGGACGTTGAGTGTTGAGTGTTGAGTGGCGCGCAAATGCAGCCGCGCACCAACTTCAATCGGTGCGTCACTCAACACTCAACTCATACTCCTCGATGACCGGATTGCTCAGCAGGTCGCGACACACCTCGTGCAACTGCGCCTCGGTGTGTGCGCCGTCGAGTTCGATCTCGATGCACTTGCCCACGCGCACCGACCTGGCCGCGGGCAGGCCGTGGTGATGGATGGCATCGCGCACGGCCACGCCTTGCGGATCGAGTACGCTCCGCTTGGGCATCACGATGACTTTGGCTTTCATGGGGAGTGAACGTGGGAAGGGAAAGTGGAAAGTGGAAGCGCAAAATGCGGGGTGACAATGCACGCGCGGCGCGGCTACGTTGCGGCATGTCCTGGAACTTTCGCCCGTTCGCCACTGGGCTCGCGATCCTGTATTTATGCGGCTCGGCGGGCGGCGGGGCGGCGACCCTCAGCCCGGAGCAACTCGCGGCGGCGACCGTCACCGACGACATTTCGATCCCCACTCCCGGCGAACTGATGGCGGCCCTCAACAAGCAGGGGAAGCTGGACTGGGCGGCAAAATATCGCGCGCCCATCGCGACCAATTACACCAGCCGCGCGCAGATGGCCCTCAACCTCGGCGGGCTGATCGCCGACGGTTACATCGCCGTCGAGGCCGAGGATGCGCAGCAGGTGAAAAATCTTGGCAAGGACATCCTCGATCTCGCCAAGGGCCTCGGCGTGCCCAAGGAAATCCGCGATCGCGGCAAGAGCCTCACCGAGAAAGGCGAGGAGAAACAGTGGGACGTGCTGCGCGAGGAACTCGAGGCCACGCAGAACGAAGTGAAGCTCTCGATGGAAAATAACAAGGATCAGGCGCTGGTGGATCTCGTCACCGTCGGCGGGTGGATTCGCGGGACGCAGGTGGTGAGCGCGGTCATCGCCGAGCATTACACCGAAGGCGGCGCCAGCCTGTTGCGCCAGCCGGCCATCGTCGCTTTTCTCCGCGCACGGCTCGAGAAGCTGCCCGACAAGTTGCGCTCCGACAAGACCGTGAAGATCACGCGGCTCAAGCTCGTGGAGATCGAACAACTGGTCGCCTTCCCCGCTGGCAAGACCGTGGGCGCCGAAGACGTGAAGAAGCTGAGCGCGCTTGCGGCGGAACTCGTGGGCGCCATCTCGCGCAAGGAGTTGAAATGAGAACGCGCCCGACGTTTGCCTGGTTGCGAGCCACCTTGGAGTGCGGTGGCTTTCTCGCGCTCGCGCTGGCGGCGGGGGCTGCGCCGTCGGATGAAGGCGTGGCCGCGCGGCGTGCGGCGCTCGGGGTGGCGGGCGCGTTTCAAAACGACGGCTTCAAGCTGCGCGACGGCGTGTGGTGCCGGCGGCTCGAACCCGGCGCGTCGCATCTCATTCAGGTCAATCTCTACGCGGGCAATCAATACTGGTTCACACTCGGCGCAGCCGGCGGCGCGAAGAAGGTGGCCGTGAGCGTTTTTGCCGAGAATGGAGAGCCCATCGAGTGCGAGCCGTATGCCGAGGGCGCCACGGCGGCCGCCGGATTTTCGCCGGGTATCAGCGGGCCGTATTATGTGAAGGTTGAATTGACCGAGGGCGCGGCCGCCACGCTCTGCCTGGTATATTCCTACAAATAAGTCGATGCCTCTGGAGTCCACAGCCACCACGGAAAAAATCGACGGACCGCGCGTCACGCAATTTTCCATCTTCCTGTCCAATAAGGTGGGCGCGTTTCTGCAAATCGTGAAGCTCCTTAATGAGCGCCACGTGCACGTGCTGGCCGTGAATGTGCAAGACTCTGCCGACACCGCCATTGTGCGCGTGGTGGTGAGCGATCCCGAGAGCGTGCAAGCCACCTTCCTCGATACCGGCGTGCCTTTCACCGTGTGCGATCTCGTGGTGGTGGAACTCAAGGAAGGCGCCACCGAACTGGGGCGCCTGCTCGCCGCGCTGCTGGCCGCCGAGTGCAATATCTTCGGCAGCTACGGCCTGCTCACCCGCCCGCGCGGCCGCACGGCCCTCGCCTTGCACGTGGAGGATAATGAGTGCGCCATCTCCGTGCTGCACGGGGCCGGCTTCACGATCCTGAGCCAGTCGGATATCTCGCGGTAGAGAGAGTTGAGTGGTCCGGCGTTTTCTCCCCGCGACGATCAAGTCCACCCGCGCTACCGGCTGGCAATGCGATAGCGGAGGAAGCATTCGCCGTCGATGACCTCCATTTTTTTTCGCACGAGGGGAATGCCGCGCGGCAGGAAATCGCCGGCGACTCCGGTGAGCGTGGGCGCGCCTGCCCCGCCGAATATCCGCGGGCAGAGTGTGACGTGGAGTTCATCCACGAGTCCCGCCGTGAGCAACGCGCGGAAGATTTGCCCGCCGCCTTCGCACACCAGCCGGCGCACGCGATACTCGCGCCGCAGCGTGGCCAGCATGTCGGCGAGATCGACTGTCGCGCGATCGTAGAGCCAGAGGTCGGCCACAGGCGCGAGCGCGGCGCGCGTGCGTTGCGGCATGGCGTTGGTGGAGAAGAGAACGATGGCCGAGAAGTCGTGCATGAAGACGCGAAGACGCGTGTCGATGCCGCCGGAATTTGAGAGCACCACGCGCACCGGATGCTCGGCCTGCCCGCGCGCGAGTCGCGCCGCGCGCAGGTCCACCGCGGGGAGGCCCATCGTCATATTGTCGGTGGCGAGCGTCCTGGCGCTTACGAGCACGGCGTCGCACCGCGCGCGGATTTCGAGCAGGCGGCGCTTGTCGCGGGGCGAAGAAAAATCCGACGGCGTGCGATTGCGAGTCGAGATGCGCGCATCCCAAGTGAGCACAAAATTCGCCGTCACAAATGGGCGAACCCTCACCCCTCCTCCCTCGCGATCTCCTCCTCGGCCACCGCGTGCTCCGCGCTGGCGACCTCTTCACGAATCTCCCGCAAGCGCGCATGCTCGCTCGGACGGTAGAGCAGATAGACCAGCCCGCCGCAGATGCCCCAGAAGAGCGAGAGCAAGTAGCCGGTCGAAGAGATCAACACGGCCACCGCCTCGCTCACGCCGCAAAGATGGCCGAGAAAAATTTGGAAGAGCCCTTCGCGCACGCCGATGCCGCCGAGGCTGATGGGCATGGAGGTGATGGTGTTGACCACC